>NZ_JBGCBY010000005.1:0-375231 GCF_041262165.1 Streptacidiphilus sp. MAP12-16 | reverse complement strand
CCCCTTGCGCGGGGGCCCCCGTCGCATCGGCGGGGGGCCCCCCCCCCGCCCGCGCCCCCGGGGGGGGGGGGGGCGCCCCTTTTTTCGCCCCCCCCCCCCCACCCCGACTTTTGTCTTCGGACAATCAGGTGTCTTCAGATGATCAGGATTCGGCAGGAGTCTCCGGGGCGACGGCGGGAGCCTTCTTCTTGGCGTCCTGGGCCGCGCCCTCCTCGATGACGGCCTCGGCGACTGCCTTCATGGTCATCCGGCGGTCCATCGAGGTCTTCTGGATCCAGCGGAAGGCGGCGGGCTCGGAGAGCCCGAACTTGGTCTGCAGGACGCTCTTCGCGCGGTCCACGAGCTTGCGGGTGTCCAGGCGCAGGCTGAGGTCGGCGATCTCCTCCTCCAGCGCGCGCATCTCGCTGTAGCGGGAGACTGCCATCTCGATGGCAGGGACGAGGTCGCTCTTGTTGAACGGCTTGACGATGTAGGCCATCGCGCCCGCGTCGCGGGCCCGGTCGACCAGCTCGCGCTGGGAGAAGGCGGTGAGCATGAGGGTGGGCGCGATGTGCGCCTCGTGGATCTGCTCGGCGGCGGAGAGGCCGTCCAGGATCGGCATCTTCACGTCGAGGATGACCAGGTCGGGCCGGAGCTCGGTGGCGAGCTTCACTGCCTCGGCGCCGTCTCCGGCCTCGCCGACGACGGTGTAGCCCTCCTCCTCCAGCATCTCCTTGAGGTCGAGACGGATCAGCGCCTCGTCCTCGGCGATGACCACGCGGGTAGTCGTCGGCGGGACATGCTGCTCGTGCTGCTCGTCGGCGGCGGTCACGGTGCTCCTCGTTGACGCGGGGGTACGTGCACGAGCCTACCCAGCTGCGTGAAGGCCCGTGGACACGGTATGGTTCTACCGCTGACGCGCCGGGTTGGTGGAATGGCATACACGGATGTCTCAAACACATCTGCCCGAAAGGGCTTGCGGGTTCGAGTCCCGCACCCGGTACATACCTTTGATTCCAAGGTCATCGAACGATACGGTGATCTTGCTCGCTCGCGCGACGCCGATGCACTCGTCTCACCATACGGTCAAGCGCGCCAACGGGTGATCGAGCTATAGCGGTGTTGACGCGATTCATGCGAACGGACGTATGGTCGCGGTTTGTGCCCGCGGTCGCTTTCGTGCACCAGATCCTGGGGGCATGAACTGGCCATTCGAGACCCGCCGACAAGTCCTGAACGCCTGCCGCAACGGCCGTCCTTACCCTGAGACTGCGGAAAGGTTCGGGGTACCGCAGGGCACCATCGGCTACTGGGTGTTCGTGGACCGAGCCCGAAGGGGCGAACCGGCACCGAGGCGAGCGTCCACCTGCCCGAGGTGCGACAGCGTCCCGCTGGACAGGCAGGCCTACTCCTACCTGCTGGGTCTCTACTTGGGCGACGGGCACATCGTTTCCAAGCCCAAGAACCATCACCTGTCGATCTACTGTTGCGACGGCTGGCCCGGACTGCTGGCGGAGGCGGAGTCCGCGATCGTCGCGGTCATGCCGGGCTACAGCAATGGCCGCAACCAGAAGCCCGGCTGCACCGAAGTGAAGTCCTACACCATGCACTGGACATGCTTGCTTCCCCAGCACGGACCGGGCATGAAGCACACGCGGCCGATCGTGCTGGACCCCTGGCAGAGCGAGATCGTAGCCGAGCACCCGTGGCCGCTGATCCGTGGGCTGATCCACTCCGACGGGTGCCGAGTCACCAACTGGACGACAACGAAGCTCGCAGACGGCAGGACCAAGCGCTACGAGTACCCGCGCTACATCTTCACGAACAAGTCCGACGACATCCGGGAGATCTACAGTGACGCCCTCGACGCGGTCGGCGTGGAGTGGCGAGTCTCCCGACGCGGCGCCGACCCCTACCACGTCTCCGTCGCGCGGCGGGCGTCCGTCGCGTTGATGGACGAGCACGTCGGACCGAAGTACTGACGGTTGGCCAGCGGAGCCGATGTGAATCCCGGCGAGGATGCATTCCCCATCGACGGGCGCAGCAATGATGGCCGAACAATAGCCGGGCCCGCGATCGAGAGAAAGCTCAGATAATCCTCAAGCCCGCAGCTCAGATAATCCTCAAGTTCTGGGATTGGCTCACGTTTCAGCCACGATGGCCCTGGGTCAAGGCCTGGACCAGCAACGATCCTAACCCACGAGTAACAGCTCCTCAGCAGGGAAGCCTCTGTGCGGTGAGTGTGAAGGCTCACCCCAGAACGTATCTATTCAGCAACGCAGTCTATGCATGGGAGCAATCTGCACTTAATCTGGGGCAACTCTCTTCGACCAGCCACGTATTCGAGAGGCTCACTCCAGCATGACATCCACTGATCAGTTGTCCCCAACGTCCACGTCCGGGCGCAGCCTCCGGCGCGAGATCGGCCTCATCGGTCTGATGTGGGCGTCCGTCGGTTCGATCATCGGCTCGGGCTGGCTCTACGGCGCGCAGAAGGCCGTGGTCGTCGCCGGGCCGGCTGCGATCATCTCCTGGATCGTCGGCGCGATAGCGATCGCGTTGCTCGCTCTGGTGCACGCCGAGCTCGGCGGGATGTTCCCTGTCGCTGGTGGCACGGCGCGGTATCCGCACTACGTGTTCGGTGGCTTCGCCGGTATGTCCTTCGGCTGGTTCTCCTGGATCCAGGCAGCCACTGTGGCGCCGATCGAGGTCGAGGCCATGATCGGTTACGCCGGGTACTTCTCCTGGGCGAAGGGGTTCCTGCACGCCGACGGAACTCTGACGGCTTCCGGTTTCGTCGTCGCAGTGCTCCTCATGGCCGTGTTCGTCGCGGTCAACTTCCTTGGCGTGAAGGTGCTCGCCCACACCAACAGCGCCGCGACCTGGTGGAAGATCTTCATCCCGCTCCTGGCGATCTTCGTGATCTCAGCGACCCACTTCCACGGCAGCAACTTCACCTCCCACGGTTTCGCTCCGTTCGGGGCGAAGGGAGTCCTCGCCGCGATCAGCACCAGCGGCATCATCTTCGCCCTGCTCGGCTTCGAGCAGGCCATCCAGCTCGCGGGCGAGAGCCGGAACCCGAAGCGCGACATCCCGCGTGCTGTTCTGGGCTCGGTCGCGATCGGCTCCCTGATCTACCTGATGCTGCAGGTGTCCTTCATCGGCGCGCTCCCGGGAAGCAGCTTCGCGAACGGCTGGGCGCACCTCGCCTACAAGGGAATCGAGGGCCCGTGGGCCGGTCTGGCAAGCGTGGTCGGCCTGGGTTGGCTTGCACTCGTGCTGCGCCTTGACGCGATCATCTCCCCGGCCGGCACCGGCTTGATCTACACCACCTCGACCTCGCGGATCTCCTTCGGCCTCGCCCGCAACGGCTACGCGCCGCAGGGTTACTCGAAGACGGACGCGCGGGGGGTTCCGTGGGTCGGCCTGATCACCTCCTTCACCGTCGGCGTGATCTGCTTCCTGCCGTTCCCGAGCTGGCAGACGCTGGTCAGCTTCATCACCTCGGCCAGTGTGCTGATGTACGCGGGTGCTCCGCTCGCGTACGGCGCGCTGCGCAAGCAGCTGCCGGACCGTGAGCGTCCCTACCGTCTGCCCTTCGGCCAGGTCGTCGCTCCGCTGTCGTTCGTGGTGGCGAGCCTCATCATCTACTGGGCCGGCTGGGACACCCTGTGGCGTCTCGGCGTCGCGATCCTCATCGGCTACCTCGTGCTGGCCATCTCCGCCTGGGACGCCGCCTCGAAGGGCCTGGCGAACGCACCGAAGCCCGACTGGAAGTCGGCGCAGTGGCTTCCGGTCTACCTGATCGGCCTGGGCGTGGTCTCCTGGCAGGGTGGATTCGGCGTGGGTGCGCAGGGCCACATCGGCCTGTGGTACGACATCGCGATCATCACCGCGTTCTCGCTCGCCATCTACTACTGGGCGGTGAAGGTCGCCTTGAAGCCGGAGGAGATCGAGCGAAACATCGCGGAGGTCGAGGTCGTGGACGAGGGCGGTCACTGACGACCCGCGCAGTCAGCACCTGACGTCAGCAGTGAGCCCGGCCGGTGTGGGTACCGGCCGGGCTCACTCATGTACTGCGTCCTGCGGCTCGGGGCGACGGTTCAGCTGCGGTTGGCGGGGTTGTCGTCCTCGCCCACGTGGTGGACACGGACCAGGTTGGTGGAGCCGGCCAGGCCCGGTGGAGAGCCTGCGGTGATGACGACGATGTCGCCGGGGTTGCAGCGGCCGATGTCGAGGAGGGCGGCGTCGACCTGGGCGACCATCTCGTCGGTGGTCTCGACGAGCGGGCCCATGAAGGTCTCGACCCCCCAGCTCAGCGAGAGTTGGCTGCGGACTGCGGGCTCGTAGGTGAAGGCGAGGACCGGGATGGGCGAGCGGTAGCGGGAGAGCCTGCGGGCCGTGTCACCGGACTGGGTGAAGGCGACCAGGTAGCGGGCGCCGAGGAAGTCGCCGATCTCGGCGGCCGCTCGGGCGACGGCCCCACCCTGGGTGCGGGGCTTGTTGCTCTCGGTGAGCGCCGGCAGCCCCGCTTCGATGATGTCCTCCTCGGCCGCGCAGATGATGCGGGCCATGGTGCGGACGGTCTCGGTGGGGTACTTGCCGATGCTGGTCTCGCCGGAGAGCATCACCGCGTCGGCTCCGTCGAGGACGGCGTTGGCGACGTCGGAGGCCTCGGCACGGGTGGGCCGGGATGCGTTGATCATGGAGTCGAGCATCTGGGTCGCGACGATGACGGGCTTGGCGTTGCGGCGGCAGAGCTTGATGGCGTGCTTCTGGACGAGCGGGACCTGCTCCAGCGGCATCTCGACGCCGAGGTCGCCACGGGCGACCATGACGCCGTCGAAGGCCATGACGATGCCTTCGAGGTTGGCGACGGCCTGGGGCTTCTCGACCTTCGCGATGACAGGGACGAATCGTCCCTCCTTGCGCATGATCTCGTGGACGTCCTTGATGTCCTCGGCACTGCGGACGAAGGAGAGCGCGACGATGTCGGCTCCGATGCGGAGTCCCCAGCGCAGGTCGGCGACGTCCTTGTCGCTGAGCGCGGGGACACTGACTGCTACTCCGGGGAGGTTGAGGCCCTTGTGGTCGGAGACCATCCCGCCTTCGAGGACGACGCAGTGGACCCGGGGGCCGTCGACGGAGACGACCTCCAGGGCGACCCTGCCGTCGTCCACCAGGATGCGTTCGCCCGGGGTCACGTCGCCGCAGAGACCTTTGTAGGTCGTTCCACAGCCATGGCGGTCACCGGGGACGTCCTCGGTGGTGATGGTGAACTCGTCGCCGCGTTCCAGGAGTACCGGACCTTCGGCGAAGGTGTCGAGGCGGATCTTGGGGCCCTGCAGGTCGACGAGAACGCCGACACTGCGGCCGGTCTCGTCGGCGGCCTTGCGGACCCGGCGGTAGCGTTCCTCGTGCTCGGCGTAGGAGCCGTGACTGAGGTTGAAGCGGGCCACGTCCATACCGGCGTCGACCAGGGTCTTGATCTGGTCGTACGAGTCGGTGGCGGGGCCTAGCGTACAGACGATTTTTGCTCGGCGCATACGTCCGAGCGTAGGTCTTACTCGTGAGTAGTGAAGAGGCGCCCATGGGGCGTCAGATGGCCAACGACCAAAGGCCGGTTGAACATTCCGATGTGATTCACGACTTTGCCGACCGGTGAACAGAGGACGAACGTGTGGGGCTTACGGGGCTGAGGGGTACCGGTCGATGTTGAGGCTTGCCTAACATCACCCCTGACCAGGACTGACTGCGGGTGACCGCGAGTGGCGGCCGGTGACGGCGGGTGGGGTGCGGTGTGATCGGGATGCGTCGACGGTGGGTGTTCGGCGGGGCGCTGGCCCTGCTGGCCTGCGCCGGGGCAGGCGCGGTCGGGTGGGAGCAGGCGGGGAGCGGACATCCGCTCACCGCCCCGTCCTCGGGCACGTCGGCCGACGGGTATCCGGGGCTGCCGCACACCTCGGTGCAGATCTCGCCCGGGGGTTGCGGTGCCGGGTGGGACCGTCCGCAGCCGGGGCTGCAGGTGTTCGACCTGCACAACACCGGGGTCGCGCCGGAGGACGCGTATGTCGAGGATCCGGCCACGGGCAGGGTGCTGGGCGAGATCGAGGGGCTGGCCGGGGGTGCGGTCCGCCCGATGCTGGTGCGGCTGGGGGCGGGCAGCTACGCCTTCCAGTGCCTGCCCCAGGACACCGACGCGGTGACCGGGCCGACCGTCCGTGTCCCGGGCGGTGCCGGAGGCAGTGGCGGCGCAGGCAGTGGCAGCGCGGGCGGTGGCGGTCCGGCCGTGGTGCCGGTGACCCAGCAGGACCTGATCCCGCCGACATTGGCGTACCAGAAGTGGGTCGGCGCGCAGCTCCCCGGTCTGGTCTCGGCGGTCGACGTGCTGAGAGCGGCGGTGGGCCGGGGGGATTCCGCCGCCGCTCGGGCGGCGTGGCTGCCGGCGCACCTGGACTACGAGCGCCTCGGCGCGGCCTACGGCACGTTCGGGGATCTGGACGGCAGCATCAGCGGCACGACCAAGGGTCTGCCGGGCGGCACCTCCGACCCGGGGTTCACCGGCTTCCACCGGTTGGAGTTCGGGCTGTGGCACGGGGAGTCGGCGGCCTCGCTGGGTCCGGTGGCGGACCGGCTGGCGGCGGACGTGCGGACGCTGCAGTCGCGCTGGGCGGCCGCGCGGATGAATCCCAAGGATCTGGGTCTGCGGGCGCACGAGATCGTGGAGAACACGATCCAGTTCGAGCTGACCGGGCGGACGGACTACGGCAGCGGGTCCGGGCTGGCGACGGCGCAGGCGAATCTGCAGGGCACGGCGGAGGCGTTGGACCTGCTGCGGCCCCTGCTGAGGACGCGGATGCCGGAACTCCCGCAGATCGACGCCGCGCTGGCGGCGACGACGCGTGAGGTGGCGGGCCTGGGCGGGGTGCCGGTGTCCGGGCTGACGCTCGGTCAGCAGGAGGCGCTGAACGCGGCGTTCGGGGATCTGGTGACGAGGCTGGCGCCGGTGGCGGCGGTGTGTGATGTGCGGAGGACGTCGTGACAGGGCTGGGATCGGGCGTGGACCGGAGGTCGGTGCTGCGGGGTGCGCTGGCGGTCGGCGCGGTGGGGGCGACCGCGACGGGTGCCGCCGCGGACCCGGCGGCGACCGCGACCGCGACCGCGACGGCAACCGCGACGGCGACGGTGGCGCCCGCTTCGACGGACGCCTCGGCCGGCGGCGGGTTTCCGTTCCACGGGGTGCACCAGTCGGGGGTGTTGACGCCGAAGCAGCGCTGCGTGTCACTGGTCGCCTTCGACGTGACGGCTGCGGACCGGGCCGGACTGTCGGCGCTGATGCGTACGCTGACGGAGCGCTTGCGGTTTCTGACGGAGGGCGGCGTGCCGGAGCCGCTGGGGATCACCGCGCCGCCGTCCGACTCCGGGGTGCTGGGCCCGGTGGTGCCGGACGACGTGCTGACGGTGGCGGTGGCCGCGGGCTCCTCGCTGTTCGACGCGCGGTTCGGGTTGGCGGCGCTCAAGCCGCGCCGACTGCGTCCGATGGAGGCGTTCGCCGACGACGACCTGGACCCGGCCTGGTGCCAGGGGGACCTGCTGCTGCAGGTGGAGGCGGCGAACGCGGACCGGGTGGCGCACGCCCTGCGGGACGTGGCGGCGCACACGCGCGGGGCGATGCAGGTGCGCTGGCGGATCGACGGTTTCTCGTCGCCGCCGCGCCCGGCGGGGACGCCGCGCAACCTGCTGGGGTTCCGGGACGGGACGGCGAATCCGGACGTGTCCGACGCTCGGGCGATGGACCAGGTGGTGTGGGTCTGCGCGGGCCAGGGCGAGCCGGCCTGGGCGACCGGCGGCTCGTACCTGGCGGTGCGGCTGATCCGGATGCTGGTGGAGTTCTGGGACCGGGTGTCGCTGAACGAGCAGGAGCGGATGTTCGGGCGGCAGAAGAACTCGGGGGCTCCGCTGGACGGCCGGTCGGAGTCGGACGCCCCGCGCTACTCGGCCGATCCGGCGGGTGACGTGATTCCCATGGACAGCCATATGCGGCTCGCCAATCCGCGGACGGCGGGTTCGGACGCGCTGCGGATGCTGCGTCGGGGCTTCAACTACGACCGGGGCACCGACGGCAACGGGAACCTGGACATGGGTCTGCTGTTCTGCTCGTTCCAGCAGGATCTGGACCGTCAGTTCGTGGCGGTGCAGAAGCGGTTGGCCGGTGAGCCACTGGTCGACTATGTCACGCCGTTCGGCGGCGGGTACTTCTTCGTGCTTCCGGGAGTCCGCGACGCGACGGACTGGTTGGGGCGCGGTCTGCTGGGCTAATCTACGCGCGCTGACACCTCGTCTTCTCATGTTGTATTCATGCTTCGGCCATCTGGGGGCACTCATGTGGTCGTACCTGCGGCGGAGGATGCGGGACGACGGGACCAAGGGAAACGCAGTCTTCATGTCGTGCGGAGGGGCTGGAATGGCGATAGTGGCGAACAGCGGCAGGCGGGGTGCCCGATGGGCTGCCCTGGTGGGCGCGGCAGCGCTGGCGGCGGCGGCGGGGACGTCACCGGCCTGGGCAGGGGCGGACACGTCGAACCATGGCAACAGCGGTAGCCGTCCGGGGCACACCTCGACGGCGACCCCGATCAAGCACCTGGTCGTGCTTTATCAGGAGAACGTGTCGTTCGACCACTACTTCGGCACCTACCCGAACGCGGCGAACACGGACGGCACGCCGTTCACCGCTTCCAAGCGGACCACGAAGAACATCAACACCGAGGCCAACGCCGGACTGCTGACCAGCAACCCGAACCTGTACGCGCCCAGGCGGCTGTCCAGCAGCCATGCGATGACCTGCGACCAGAACCACAACTACGGCCCGGAGCAGCTGGCGTACGACGGCGGCAAGGCCGACCTGTTCGTCCAGAAGACCTCGACGGACACCTGCTCCGGCGGCCTGTTCGGCGAGCCGGGTCTGACCATGGACTACTACGACGGCAACACCGTCACCGCGATGTGGAACTACGCGCAGAACTACACGCTGGCGGACAACTCGTTCAGTAGCACGTACGGTCCCTCCACCCCGGGTGCGCTGAACCTGATCGCGGGTCAGACGCACGGTGTGATCTCGGTGAGCGGTACGGGCAGCACGACGGACCCGGTGCAGACGGCCACGCCGGACCCGTACGCGGTGCACTCGCCGAACGCGCAGGGTGTGGGCACGGTCATCGGCGACCCCGACCCGGCGTTCGACGACTGCTCGAACGGCGATCACAGCGGCACGAACGCGCTGGCGGAGCTGCAGGGCAAGAACGTGGGCGACCTGCTGAACGCCAAGAACGTGACCTGGGGCTGGTTCCAGGGCGGCTTCGCGCCGAGCACCGCCTACACCGGTGCGGCCGGGACCTACGCCAAGTGCGGTGGGACGACGCACACCAACCTGGGCGGCGCGACGGTGAAGGACTACAGTCCGCACCACAACCCGTTCGCGTACTACAAGTCGACGTCGAACCCGCACCACGTGGCTCCGGCGAGCCTTGCCGAGGTCGGGCACAACGGCGTGGCGAACCACAACTACGACCTGTCGTACTTTGAGCAGGCCGTGGCGGCGAACCAGCTGCCGGCGGTGAGCTTCGTCAAGGCCGCCCAGTACCAGGACGGCCACGGAGGCTACTCGGACCCGATCGACGAGCAGCACTTCCTCGTCAAGGAGATCAACGCGCTGCAGCAGTCGCCGGAGTGGTCCTCGACCGCCGTGGTGATCGCGTACGACGACTCCGACGGCTGGTACGACCACGTGTACCACACGCCGACCAACGGTTCGACCGACCCGGCCCAGGACGCTGCGTCCTGCGTCGCGGGCCCTGCGGCGGTCGGCGGGTACGCGGACCGCTGCGGCCCCGGCCCGCGCCAGCCGCTGCTGGTGGTCTCGCCGTACGCGCGGACGAACCACATCGACCACACCTTCACGACCCAGGCCTCGATCACCAAGTTCATCGAGGACAACTGGCGTACCGGCCGGGTCGGCGACTCGTCCTTCGATGACAAGTCCGGATCGCTGGGGTCGGCGTTCGACTTCCGCGACCCCAACAACAAGCAGGTGCTGCTGAACCCGAACGGCTCGGTGGCGTCGATCTCGAAGATCACGCAGCGGAACGACGCGGACACGGTCACGAGCTTCGCGGTCCAGAACGCGGCGTCGGTGACGTCCTCCGACTCGGGGTCGTCGGCGCTGGTGTCGGCGGGTCTGGGTGCGGCGGCGCTGGCGGCCGTGGGCACCGGGTTCGCTGTGTCGCGGCGCAGTCGCCGCCGTCACCTGGCCTGATCGGGGCGGAATGCGAGGAAGGGCCCGGGCGTTGGTCGCCCGGGCCCTTCCGTGTGCCGGCGGTCGCGGCACACGCCGGGGCGGAGACACCCCGCCGGCACGCCGGGGCGGAGACACGGCGGCACCTGCCTCTCAGCCTTGGTCGGGGACGAGAGGCAGGTGCCTTTGTTGTTCTCCGCGTGCGATCCGGCGGCGCTGGCGGGGACGCGGTGGTGCAGCCCGTGCGGGCCGCCCCTGTGTGACCAGTGGTACACGGAGGTCACACAGTGAGCGGGCGGTCCGTCGGGCGGATCGGGGCCGGCAGCGTGGAGGCGCGGCCGGAGAGGTAGCTGTCGACGGCCTTGGCCGCGGAGCGGCCTTCGGCGATGGCCCAGACGATGAGCGACTGGCCGCGGCCGGCGTCCCCGGCGACGAAGACGCCGTCGACGTTGGTCGCGTACTTCGCGTCGCGGCCGACGTTACCGCGGGCGTCCAGGTCGACGCCGAGCTGCTCGACCAGGCCGTTCTGGACGTCGGTGCCGGTGAAGCCCATGGCGAGGGTGACCAGCTGCGCCGGGATGGCGCGCTCGGTGCCCGCGATCGGCTCGAACCGACCGGCCTTGAACTCGACCTCGACCAGGTGGAGTTCCTGGACGTTGCCGTCCTCGTCACCGGTGAAGTGGGTGGTGTTGACCGCGTAGACGCGGTCGCCGCCCTCCTCGTGCGCCGAGGTGACCTTGTAGGTCATCGGCATGGTCGGCCAGGGCTGGCCGGTGGGCCGGTCGTCGCTGGGGCGGGGCATGATCTCCAGCTGGGTGACCGAGGCTGCGCCCTGCCGGAGCGCGGTGCCGAGGCAGTCCGCGCCGGTGTCGCCGCCGCCGATGACGATGACGTGCTTGCCGGCGGCGCTGATCGGGGACTCGACGTAGTCGCCCTCCTGCACCTTGTTGGACAGCGGCAGGTACTCCATCGCCTGGTGGATGCCCTTGAGCTCCCGCCCGGGGACGGGCAGGTCGCGCGCCGTGGTGGCACCGGCGGCGACGACGACCGCGTCGAAGCGCTCGCGCAGCTGGCGGCCGGTGATGTCGACGCCGACCTCGACGCCGGTGCGGAACCGGGTGCCCTCGGCGCGCATCTGCTCGACCCGCCGGTTGACGTGCCGCTTCTCCATCTTGAACTCGGGGATGCCGTAGCGCAGCAGGCCGCCGACGCGGTCGGCGCGCTCGTACACAACCACGGTGTGGCCGGCCCGGGTGAGCTGCTGGGCGACGGCGAGCCCGGCGGGTCCGGAGCCGACGACGGCGACGGTCTTGCCGGAGAGGCGGTCCGGGGGCTGCGGTGCGACGCCGCCGTTGTCCCAGGCCTTGTCGATGATGGTGACCTCGACGTTCTTGATGGTCACCGCGTCCTGGTTGATGCCGAGGACGCAGGCCGACTCGCAGGGGGCCGGGCACAGCCGCCCGGTGAACTCCGGGAAGTTGTTGGTCGCGTGGAGGCGCTCGATGGCGCCGTTCCAGTCGTCCCGGTAGGCGAGGTCGTTCCACTCGGGGATGAGGTTCCCGAGCGGGCATCCGTTGTGACAGAAGGGGATGCCGCAGTCCATGCAGCGGCCGGCCTGCTTGGTGATGATCGGCAGGAGGCTGCGTTCGACGTAGACCTCGTTCCAGTCCCTGATGCGGACGTCGACGGGGCGGCGCTCGGCGAGTTGCTTGGGCGTGGTGAGGAAGCCCTTGGGGTCAGCCACGGTTGGCAGCCTCCATCATCTTCGCGGTGGTCTCGGACTCGGAGAGTCCGTCTCGCTCGGCGGCGTCCTTGGCGGCGAGCACTGCCTTGTAGTCACGGGGCATGATCTTGGTGAAGCGGGAGACCCCGCTGCCCCAGTCGGCGAGGAGTTCGGCGGCCACGGTGGAGCCGGTCTCCTCGTAGTGCTGCTGGACGGTGTCGCGCAGCCATTCGCGGTCCCCGGCGTCGGGGGCCTCGATGCCGACCATGCCGGTGTTGACGTTGTTGGGGCGCATGTCGAGCACGTAGGCGATACCGCCGGACATGCCGGCCGCCAGGTTGCGCCCGGTCTCGCCGAGGATGACGACCCGGCCGCCGGTCATGTACTCCAGGCCGTGGTCGCCCACACCCTCGACGACCAGTGTGGCACCCGAGTTGCGGACGGCGAAGCGCTCGCCGGCCTTGCCGCGCAGGTGGATCCGGCCGGCGGTGGCGCCGTAGCCGATGGTGTTGCCGGCGATGACGTGCTGCTGCGCGTCGGCGCCGATCGCGGCGGCGTCACGGGACGGGCGGACGATGACGACGCCGCCCGAGAGGCCCTTGCCGACGTAGTCGTTGGCGTCGCCCTCCAGGCGCAGCGTGATGCCGCTCGGCAGGAACGCGCCGAAGGACTGTCCGGCGGACCCGGTGAAGGTCACGTCGATGGTGCCTTCGGGCAGGCCCTCACCGCGGTAACGCTTGGTCACCTCGTGGCCCAGCATGGTGCCGACGGTGCGGTTGACGTTGCGGATGGGGAGCTGGATCCGGACCGCCTCGCCATGCTCCAGGGCTTCCTGGCTGAGCTCGATGAGCTGGTTGTCCAGGGCCTTGTCCAGTCCGTGGTCCTGCTCGGTGGTCTGGTGCAGCGAGGCACCTTCGGGCAGGGCCGGGACGTGCAGCAGCGGGGCGATGTCGAGTCCGGACGCCTTCCAGTGCTCGATCGCCGTGCCGGCGTCGATCAGTTCGGCGTGGCCGACGGCCTCCTCGATGCTGCGGAAGCCGAGCTCGGCGAGGATCTCGCGGACCTCCTCGGCGATGAACTCGAAGAAGTTGACCACGAACTCGGGCTTGCCGGTGAAGCGTTCGCGGAGCACCGGGTTCTGGGTGGCGACGCCGACCGGGCAGGTGTCGAGGTGGCAGACCCGCATCATGATGCAGCCGGAGACGACGAGCGGCGCGGTCGCGAAGCCGAACTCCTCGGCACCGAGCAGCGCCGCGATGACCACGTCGCGGCCGGTCTTGAGCTGGCCGTCGGTCTGCACCACGATGCGGTCGCGCAGCCCGTTGAGCAGCAGGGTCTGCTGGGTCTCGGCGAGGCCGAGCTCCCAGGGGCCGCCCGCGTGCTTGAGCGAGGTCAGCGGGGAGGCGCCGGTGCCGCCGTCGTGCCCGGAGACCAGGACGACGTCCGCGTGGGCCTTGCTGACACCGGCCGCAACCGTGCCGACGCCGACCTCGGAGACCAGCTTCACGTGGATGCGGGCCGCCGGGTTGGCGTTCTTGAGGTCGTGGATCAGCTGGGCGAGGTCCTCGATGGAGTAGATGTCGTGGTGCGGGGGCGGGGAGATCAGGCCCACGCCGGGGGTGCTGTGGCGGGTCCTGGCGACCCAGGGGTAGACCTTGTGGCCGGGCAGCTGGCCGCCCTCGCCCGGCTTGGCGCCCTGGGCCATCTTGATCTGGATGTCGTCCGCGTTGACCAGGTACTCGCTGGTGACGCCGAAGCGTCCGGAGGCGACCTGCTTGATCGCGGAGCGGCGCTCGGGGTCGTGCAGACGCTCCGGGTCCTCGCCGCCCTCACCGGTGTTGGACTTGCCGCCGATGCGGTTCATCGCGATGGCGAGGGTCTCGTGGGCCTCCATGGAGATGGAGCCGTAGGACATGGCGCCGGTGGAGAAGCGCTTGACGATGTCGCTGATCGGCTCGACCTCGTCGATGGAGATCGGCGTGCGGCCCTCGGTCGCGAAGCTGAAGAGCCCGCGCAGCGTCATCAGCCGCTCGGCCTGCTGGTTCACCCGCTCGGTGTACTGCTTGAAGATGTCGTAGCGCTTGGTGCGGGTGGAGTGCTGCAGCCGGAAGACCGTGTCGGGGTCAAACAGGTGCGGCTCGCCCTCGCGGCGCCACTGGTACTCGCCGCCGATCTCCAGCCGGCGGTGCGCCGGGGAGATACCGGAGACGGGGTACGCCTGGGCGTGGCGGGCGGCGGTCTCCTGGGCGATCTGGTCCAGGGTGACGCCGCCGAGCTTGGTGGTGGTGCCGGAGAAGTAGGTGTCGACCAGTTCCTGCGACAGCCCGATGGCCTCGAAGACCTGGGCGCCGCGGTAGGAGGCGACGGTGGAGATGCCCATCTTGGACATGACCTTGAGCACGCCCTTGCCGAGGGCGTAGATCAGGTTGCGGATGGCCTTCTCGGGCTCCACGCCCTCGATGCTGCGGTCCCCGAAGAGGGTCCCCTGCGCGGCGAGGTCCTCGACGGTCTCCATGGCGAGGTACGGGTTGACCGCGCCGGCGCCGTAGCCGACGAGAAGCGCCACATGGTGCACCTCGCGCACGTCTCCGGCCTCGACGATCAGGCCGACGTGGGTGCGCTGCTTGGTGCGGATCAGGTGGTGGTGCACGGCGGCGGTGAGCAGCAGCGAGGGGATCGGCGCGTGCTCGGCGTCGGAGTGGCGGTCGGAGAGGACGATGATGCGGGCGCCGTCCGCGATGGCGGCGTCGGCCTCGGTCGCTATCTCGGCGAGGCGCGCGGCGAGGGCGGCGCCGCCGCCGGAGACCTTGTAGAGGCCGGAGAGGGTGACGGCCTTGAGCCCCGGCAGGTCGCCGTCCGCGTTGATGTGGACCAGCTTGGCCAGCTCGTCGTTGTCGATCACCGGGAAGGGGATGGTGACGGACCGACAGGAGGCGGCCTCGGCGTGCAGCAGGTTGCCCTCGGGACCGAGGTTGCTGGACAGCGAGGTGACCAGCTCCTCGCGGATGGCGTCCAGCGGCGGGTTGGTGACCTGCGCGAACAGCTGGGTGAAGTAGTCGAAGAGCAGCCGGGGCTTCTCGGAGAGTGCGGCGATGGGCGAGTCGGTGCCCATGGAGCCGAGCGGTTCGCCGCCGGTGCGGGCCATCGGCGAGAGGATGACCCGGAGCTCCTCCTCGGTGTAGCCGAAGGTCTGCTGACGGCGCGTCACCGAGGCGTGGGTGTGTGCGATGTGCTCGCGCTCGGGGAGCGCGTCCAGGGTGATCGAGCCTGCGTGCAGCCACTCCTGGTAGGGGTTCTCGGCGGCGAGCGTGGACTTGATCTCGTCGTCCTCGACGATCCGGCCTTCGGCGGTGTCGATGAGGAACATCTTGCCGGGCTGCAGCCGGCCCTTGCGGATGACCTGGTCCTGCGGGATGTCCAGCACACCGACCTCGGAGGCGAGGACGACCAGGCCGTCCTCGGTGATCCAGTAGCGGGCGGGGCGCAGGCCGTTGCGGTCCAGGACCGCGCCGACCTGGGTGCCGTCGGAGAAGGTGACGCAGGCCGGGCCGTCCCAGGGCTCCATCAGGTTGGAGTGGAAGCGGTAGAAGGCGCGGCGGGCCGGCTCCATGGTGGTGTGGTTCTCCCACGCCTCCGGGATCATCATCAGCACGGAGTGCGGCAGCGAGCGCCCGCCGAGGTGCAGCAGCTCCAGGACCTCGTCGAAGGACGCGGTGTCGGAGTGGTCCGGGGTGCAGATCGGGAAGATCCGGTCGAGGCCCTCCCCCTTGCTGTTGACCGGAATTAGGTCGGTGGCGAGCTGGGACTCGCGGGCCGTCATCCAGTTGCGGTTGCCCTTGACCGTGTTGATCTCGCCGTTGTGGGCGATGAAGCGGTACGGGTGGGCGAGCGGCCAACTCGGGAAGGTGTTGGTGGAGAAGCGGGAGTGGACCAGGCCGATCGCGGAGGCGAAGCTGCGGTCGGACAGGTCGGGGAAGAACGGCTCCAGCTGTCCGGTGGTGAGCATGCCCTTGTAGACGAGGGTGCGCGCGGACAGGGAGGGGAAGTAGACGCCGCTCTCGCGTTCGGCGCGCTTGCGCAGCACGAACGCGACCCGGTCGAGCTCCAGGCCGGTCCGGACGCCCGCGGTGTCGCTGACGAACAGCTGGCGGAAGCGCGGCATGACGGAGCGGGCGGTGACGCCGAGCAGGTCGGGGGTGATCGGGACGTCGCGCCAGCCGAGGACGGTCAGGCCCTCCTCGGCGGCGATGGCCTCCATGGTGGTGACGGCGAGCGCGTCCGCGGAGTCCTCGTCGGGGAGGAACGCGATGCCGACGGCGTAGGCGCCGGGGGCGGGGAGCGCGAAGTCGACCTTGCCACGCAGGAAGGCGTCGGGGATCTGGGTCAGGATGCCCGCTCCGTCGCCGGAGTCGGGCTCTGCGCCGGTCGCACCGCGGTGTTCCAGGTTGCGCAGGACCGTGAGCGCCTGCTCGACGATGCGGTGCTCGGCCTTGCCGGTGAGCGTCGCCACAAAGCCGACACCGCAGGCGTCGTGCTCATTGCTGGGGTCGTACAGGCCCTGCTGAGCGGGGCGCGCGTCCGCCAGAGCCCAGTAGGGCTGAGGGGCGGAGTGCGGGGACGCAGACAGCATCGGCTCTCCCGTCGTGTCGTCGTGTTCGGCATGGTCACAATTCACATGCGCATCCGGGACGACGCTGGCCCTCTGCGATTTCGTGCAGGTTACATGATGCCCTGGATTCCACAAAGTGGATTCTTGAGTCCATCATGTGGACTTGCCAGCAGGTCAGGCCCGGTATGGCCAAGCGCGGCGATCTCGAAACGTCGGGCACCCATGGGGTGAGGGTGGCTCGGGCGTTGTCGCAAGTGTGCCCGAACGCACCCGCTCCGAAACAGGGGGTTTACCCCAGCGGAGGGTGTGAGTAACACCACGCAGTGTCAACACCCCGGGCGATACCCGGATTCTCGGGGTTATCCGACGTGAGCGCCGATGAGGCTTCCCAGCAGATAGGTGACGCCGGCGGCCGCTCCGCCGAGCGCGAGCTGCCGTAGGCCGCTGAACCACCAGCTACGTGCTGTCACCTTGCTGACCACCGCCCCGCAGGCGAACAGTCCGACCATCGCGAGACCCAGGGCGGGCAGCAGGTTGGACGCGCCCAGCAGGTACGGCAGCAGCGGCAGCATCGCGCCCAGCGCGAAGGCCGCGAACGAGGATCCGGCCGCGACCAGCGGCGAGGGCAGGTCGTCCGGGTCGATCCCCAGCTCCTCCCTGGCGTGCACCTCCAGTGCCCGCTCCGGGTCGGCCGTCAGCTGCTGCGCCACCGCGAAGGCCAGCTGCGGCTCGACACCGCGCTCGACATACAGCTGCGCCAGCTCGGCCAGCTCCTCGTTCGGGTTTCGGCGCAGCTCAAGCCGCTCGATCTCCAGCTCCGCCTGCACCAGCTCGCGCTGTGAGGCCACCGAGGTGTACTCGCCCGCCGCCATCGAGAACGCACCGGCGGCAAGCCCCGCGAGGCCGGTCAGCACGATGGCCTGGTGCCCCACGTTGCCGCCCACCACGCCGGCCATCAGCGCGAAGTTGGACACCAGTCCGTCCATGGCCCCGAACACGGCCGGACGCAGCCACCCGCCGTTGACGTCGCGGTGGCTGTGCGCGTACGCCTCGGCGGTCGCGGCAATGGACTCGGCGGTCGGGGCGGCAGGTGCGGTCGTGGTGGTCACACCTAGAAGCTAGCCCGCCGAACGAGCCGCCGCCAGCAAGCCAGTACTGCCTAACCAGCACCCTGACCTGCAAGGTTAGCCTTGCCTTTACTCGTAGAAGGCGCGGCGGACGCGGTGCAGCCAGGCGTCGGCGGCAGCCTCGTCCGGGGCCTCGGGCAGTACTCCGCCGGTGTCGAGGACGGCCTCGGCACGGGCGATCAGCGGCCGGGCCCGTTCCGGGTCCTCGGCGATCCACTCGCCGAGGCGGCGCACCTCGTCCGGGTCCGGCAGCCGGATGGTGAGCCGCCCCGTGGTGTGCAGTTCCTCAGCCTGACGCAGCAGCCGCACCAGGTGCCGGGCGTGCATACGACCTGGGGAGCGATAGGGCTCGGGCGCCCACCGCCCGGCACCTCCGCTTGCCGCGTTGCCGAAACGCCCAAGTAGCTCCGCTACAAGGGCGTCCCGGCGCCTTGCAATCGAAGGCACCAGACGGCGTGCGCTGACCCGAGCCCTATCGCTCCCCAGGTCGTTGGCGGCCCTGGTCCGGCTGTCCGGGTCGCGGGTCAGCAGCTTGCGGAACTGCTGGGTGGCGTAGCCCAGGTAGGCGTTGCGCACGCCCGGCGCGGACAGCAGCGACCCGCGCAGCGCGATCAGCTCGTCGCCGAGCGGGGTCCGCACGTCGTAGACGTCCAGCCAGAGCAGCTCACTCGCGGTGGGGTTGCTGCTGAGGATGAGCCGGACCGCCTTGCCGGCCTCGTGGAAGGTGCTGTCGGGCTGCGTGGTGACGTGGGACTCCCGGGGCGTGCACAGGCCGTGCAGGTCCGCGGTCGGCGCGGCGAACATGCCGAGGACGTCCCGGTCCGAGCCGGCGTGGGCCAGGCCGTAGGCGGTGGAGCCGACCACCCCGGCGAGGAGGGTGTTCATCCGGCGACGGTAGCGGGACCGCGCAGCAGGCGTCGTCCGAGTTTCTGGGCGGGGAGCTCGACCAGCCGGTGGGCCAGGTAGCTGACCCCGCACAGCGCCGCCACGAAGCCGCAGAAGCAGAGCCCGGCCTGGAGCCGTCCGTGCGGCTGGAAGTGCAGGTCGGCGAACAGCCAGTCGATCCAGTTGAGCAGCGGGACATGGATCAGGTAGACGGCGTAGCTGATCGTGCCGAGCCAGCTCAGGAAGCGCGGCACGGAGTAGCGGCGCAGCAGCCAGGCGACCAGGAAGAGCATCCAGGCGGCGCCGAAAGCGGTGCACCAGCTGGCGGCGGAGGCACTCCAGATCCGGTTCAGGTACTGGGGGCCCTGCTGGGTGCCGGCGACCAGTCCGCCGACCAGCACGAGGCCGCAGCAGGCCACCGCCTGCAGTCGGCCGATCTGTCCCTGCTCGGCGCGGTAGATCGCGGTGCCCGCGAACATCGTGGCGAGGATCATCATGGTCTCGAAGCCGGCCGAACGGCTGTTGAGGAAGATGAGCGTCAGCGCCAGCCCGGCGAGCAGCACGGCTCCGATCCGGATCACCGTCCGGTTGCCCCGGAGGATGCAGGTCAGGGCGACGACCACGATGGCCGCGACCACGGCCACCAGCCGTCCCGTGGCATCCGCGCCCGCCGAGAGCATGCCCAGGGGCAGGGCTGCCCCGGCGAAGACGGCCACCGCGGCGAAGCCCACGGCGATCGGTCCGCTGAGGCGGTGCCGGCCGAACACGAACAGCGCCGTGACCAGGAAGTAGAAGACCATCTCGTAGGACAGCGTCCAGGCCACCCGCAGTGCGCCGTTGAGCCCGAGCAGGTCGGGCAGCATCAGCAGATTGGCCGCCCCGGTCGGCCAGAACCCCGGATACACCCCGGCGCCCACGGCCGCGTACCTCTCCGGCAGCAGGCGCGCGACGGCGACCACGACCACGAAGAGCGGGAGGAGCCGGAAGATCCGGCCCACCCAGAACGCCCGCACGTCGCCCCTGCGTTCCAGCGAGGCGGGCACGATGTAGCCACTGACCAGGAAGAACAGGAAGACGCCGAAGATCCCCAGATCGATCTTCTGATGGACGACGTTGTACTGCGGCCACAGCCAGGTGGGTCCGGCGTGCTGGAAGACCACGCCCAGAGCGGCCACCCCGCGCAAGGCGTCGAGCCACCCCAACCGCCGACCGGGTTGTGGGGCGGCTGCCTCGGCACGGGCCGGGGCGCCGGATTGGAGGCGCTCGCTTAGCTGGGTCACCCGGGGAGATTACACGGCTCGGCGGCTGGTCAGCGGAGGCGGCCGTCGGCCGTCTCCAGGACTGGGTCGGCGCGCCGGAGCAGGACCCGCTCGTGGGTGACCATCACCGTGGCGGTGCCGTGGTCGCGGGTGACGTCCGCCAGCAGGTGCCCACCTGGTCCGCGTCCACGACAAACCGGGTGGGGACAGCGGGACCGCCGCGGTCGCCGCCGGACTTCGGAGCGGCCTGATCCGGCGGTCCCGCTGACTGCTCGTCAACCGGTGCTGCCCGCCGTGGGGGAGGCCAGGGCCGCTGCGCTTCCCGACGGCAGCGTGCCGGGGGACTTGCCCTTGTTGGCGGTGTCGACCCAGCTCACCAGGGTGGCCGGGGTGATCTCGGTGCCGTTGAACGTCGGGTACGCCGAGGTGCCGTTCAGCAGGATCGTCGGCGTGGAGCTGAAGCCGGACTTGTCGAAGTCGGTCTGCACCGCCTTCACCCAGGAGCCGAACGAGTTGTTGGTCACGCAGGACTCGAAGGTCGGACTGTCGAGGCCGGGCACCTGTTTGGCCAGCGCGATGAGCTTGCTCTTGTCCGCCCAGGCGTCGACGGTCTCGTCGGGCTGGTTGGCGTAGAGCACGTCGTGGTAGGCGTGGAACTTGCCGACGTTCTGGGCGCAGGCGAGCGCGTTGGCACCGTTCTTGGAGCCGGTGCCGCCGTCGTGACGGTCGATGAAGGACACCACGTGGTAGTTGACCATGATCTTGCCTGCGCTCAGCAACTGGTTGACCGTCGCGTGGAAGTCCTTCTCGAACTGGCCGCAGGCCGGGCAGCGCGGGTCCTCGTACACGGTGAGGGTGGACGGGGCGTTGCTCGCGCCCACCGGGATCACCAGGTTGTTGGACCCGATCGTCCCCGCCGGAGCCTGGGAGGCGGAGTAGGAGGAGCCGGAGCGGCTGTTCTGCACCAGGACGCCGACGACGACCGCCACGATCAGCACGGCCAGGACGGTCCCGATGATGCCGAACTTCCGCAACCGCTTGGCCCTGGCTTCCTCCTGGGCACGCTCCTCCTGCATCCGTTCGCGCGCACTGCGCTTGCCTGCGTCGTTCTTCTGACTCATGTGCATGTTCACCAACTGCGAGGGGGAGGGGACAGATATTCAGGGTCAGCCGGTAACTGGCGACTTGGACCGACCGGCAAATGGAGGGTGGAAGAAGGAGGGGGTCCCCCCGGCCGAAGGTTGGGGGAGGGTCGAGGGCCGAGTCCAGGCGGTGCCGACGAAGGAGCCATGGCGGAGCCCTGGCGACTGAGGAGAAGCCGTCTGGGCGAGAGTCATCGGCCCGCGACGCCGCCCCCCATTTGCCGGTCGGTCTTAGACCGACCCGGGGTGGCGGGTGACGGAACCCACGAACCGGCGAGCCAGCCGTCGAGGGAGCACCGGCTGCGCGGGCGCCGGACCAGCCAGCCGACGACCAGCAGGAACCCGAGGTCGCGCAGGATCTCCTGCAGGTACGCCGTGTGCGAGGCACTGACCGCCCCGCCACCGCCGAAGCAGCCGCAGTCGATGGAGATCCCCCGGGCCCAGACCGAGGCGATCGAGCCGATGTAGACCAGCAGCAGCACCCCCGACACGAGGGCGGCGATCCGGGTGCCGAGCCCGACCAGCAGTAGCAGGGCCAGCGCGACCTCAAGGAAGGGCAGCCCGTAGCCGAACGGCTTGACCAGCGCCTCCGGCAGGATCCGGTACGCCCGCACGGCCTGGGCCGCCGCTTCCGGGTCGCCGATCTTCGCGAGCCCCGCCCAGGCCCAGACCACCGCCAGACCCAGTCGGGCGGCCGTGCCGACCCAGTCGGCGGCGCTTTGCCGACGCGCCCCCCGTGATGCCGCACGCCCCGGCCGGACCATCTGATCCGCGATCACCTGGCATCGCCTCCCTGCGATTTCCTAGCTCTGGAGCCACCTGTATGCAGTTCGCTCGTGATGCCGGGGCTCACCCCGAGGGCGTCGCGTTCCGGACCAGGGCCCGAAGCGCCGCCGGATCGCGGAGCAGCTGCGGCTGCGCGCCCAGGTCGACCTCCTGTCCGTTCAACAGGAGCGAAGGGGTGCCGTGGTGCACGTGTGCGTCGTCGTAGGACCGCTGCGCCCCGGCCACCCAGGCGCGGTACCAGAGTCTGTGCACCTCGGCGTCGAAGGCCGGGCCGCGCAGTCCGGGGACCGCCGAGGCGATCTCCAGCAACCGGTTCTCGGTGAACCCGGCCTCGCTCTCCGGAGGCTGGTTCGCGAACAGCAGCGCGTGGTAGAGGGGGAAGCGACCGTGCGCCAGCGCGGCGCGGGCCGCGTTGGTCGCGAACAGCGCGCCCGGCCCCGGCAGTCGCTGGTCGAGCGAGGACTCGACGACATAGCGGACGAGCACCGCGTGACGGGTCGCCAGGTCGGCGAGGGTGGCGCCCTGGGCGCTCTCGAAGTCGCGGGTGACCGGACAGCGGAAGTCCTCGAACACGGTGAGGGTCACCGGCGCGTCGGGATAGCCGACGTCGATGCCCGCACCGTCAGGGGACAGCCGGGCGGGCAGCCCGAGCAGGGCGCTCCGCTGCGCGACGTCGGCGACCATCGGCGGGCGGCGGGTGTCACGGCTGACAGGCAGGGCGGTCAGACCCCGGACCGCAGCCTGACGGGTGACGGCGTCGACCGCTTCTGCGCCGTTGAGGGACCAGGCGGACTGCTCCGCGACGGCGCGCTGCCGCCCGCCCTCGGCCAGGGCCTTGGCGACGCTTGCCTCGCCGCCGACGGCGACAGCGAGGGCGACGGCGGCCACGGCGGCCTTACGACTTGGGGAGCGAGAGGACTCGGACGCACGCCGCCCAGCACCTCCACGTGCCGCGTTGCCGGCCCAGACATCAGCGGCTGGCGCCGCGGGCCCGGGTAGCTCCGCTACAACGGCGTCCCGGCGCCTTGCAATCCAAGGCAGAAGACGGCGCGCGCTGACCCGATTCCCATCGCTCCCCAGGTCGTCAGCCGCTCTGACCCGGGCCACCCGGGCACGCGATGCCGCAGCCACAGGGGTACCTCCTCAGATCGCGGTCGTGCCGGGGAGCACGGGCGACACCGAAAGACGTCGCCTGCCGGATCATCAACGAGAGAGGCGCACCTGGGGGTACGTGCCACGCGGTCACTCACCTGAACGAGTGACCGCGTGGCACGTTTGCGTCAGTGCCGTACGTCAGAGCCGCACGCCGGCACGACGGTCCGTCAGCGCTTGCGCACGCCTTCGGCGAGCTCCGCGGCGAGTTCGCGGACCGCGGCGTAGCCGGCGTCCTCGGACGGGGCGTCGAGCAACCGCTGCACGAAGGCGGAGCCGACGATCACACCGTCGGCGAAGGCCGCGACCTCGGCCGCCTGGGCGGCCGTGGAGACACCGAGCCCGACGCAGACCGGCAGCGCGGTCGTCGCCCTGGTCCGCTTGACCAGGTCCTCGGCGAGCTCGCCGACCTGGCTGCGGGTACCCGTGACGCCCATGACGGCTGCAGCGTAGACGAAGCCGGTGCCGCTGGCGGTGATCTTCGCCAGCCGCTCGTCCCGGCTGGAGGGCGCGACCACGAAGACCGTGGCCAAGCCGTGCTCCTCGGCCGCGGCGAGCCAGGGACCGGCCTCCTCGACCGGAAGGTCGGGCAGGATGCAGCCCGCTCCCCCCGAGGCGGCCAGGTCGGCGGCGAAGCGGGCCGCCCCGTAGCGGTCGACCGGGTTCCAGTAGGTCATGACCAGCACCGGGGTGGCCGGGTTGGCGGTGGTGACCTCGCGGACGGTCGCCAGCACGTCCCGGGTGCGGATGCCGTTGCGCAGCGCGATGTCGTCGGCGGTCTGGATGGTCGGGCCGTCCAGGACCGGGTCGCTGTGCGGCAGGCCGATCTCAACGACGTCGCAGCCGCCGTCGATCAGCGCCTGCACGGCCTTGGCCGCGCCGGGGATGGTGGGGAAGCCCGCCGGGAGGTAGCCGACGAGGGCGGCGCGGTTCTCCGCCTTGGCGGCGGCGAGGGTGGTCTCCAGCTGTCGGTTCATCAGTTCCCCGCCTCGTCCAGCAGGCCGAAGTACTCGGCGGCCGTGTGCATGTCCTTGTCCCCGCGCCCGGAGAGGCTGACCAGGATCACCGCGTCCGGGCCGAGTTCGCGCCCCAACTCCAGGGCCCCGGCGAGGGCGTGCGCGCTCTCGATGGCGGGGATGATGCCCTCGGTGCGCGACAGCAGCCGCAGCGCCGACATGGCGTCGGCGTCGGTGCAGGGCCGGTACTCGGCGCGGCCGGTGTCCTTGAGGTACGAGTGCTCGGGACCGACGCCCGGGTAGTCGAGACCGGCGGAGATGGAGTGGCTCTCGATGGTCTGGCCGTCCTCGTCCTGCAGGACGTAGGTGCGGGAGCCGTGCAGCACACCCGGGTCGCCCTTGGTCAGGGTCGCCGCGTGGCGCGGGGTGTCGACGCCCTCCCCCGCCGCCTCGATGCCGACCAGGCGCACGCCCGCGTCGGGGATGAAGTCGTAGAAGATCCCCATCGCGTTGGAACCGCCGCCGACGCACGCGACGACGGCGTCCGGCAGGCGGCCGACGCGTTCCTGGACCTGGCCGCGGGCCTCGATGCCGATGACGCGGTGGAAGTCGCGGACCATCATGGGGAAGGGGTGCGGGCCGGCGACCGTGCCGAAGAGGTAGTGGGTGGAGTCGACGTTGGCGACCCAGTCGCGGAACGCCTCGTTGATGGCGTCCTTGAGGGTGCGGCTGCCGGACTTCACCGGGACGACCTCGGCGCCGAGCATCCGCATCCGGGCGACGTTCAGCGCCTGGCGCTGGGTGTCGACCTCGCCCATGTAGATGGTGCAGTCGAGGCCGAACAGTGCCGCGGCGGTGGCGGTGGCCACGCCGTGCTGGCCGGCGCCGGTCTCGGCGATCAGGCGGGTCTTGCCCATCCGGCGGGTGAGCAGGGCCTGCCCCAGCACGTTGTTGATCTTGTGCGAGCCGGTGTGGTTGAGGTCCTCGCGCTTGAGCAGGACGCGGGCGCCGCCGGCCTCGGCGGAGAAGCGGCGGACGTCGGTGAGCGGGCTGGGCCGCCCGGTGTAGTCCTTCAGCAGGGCGGCGAGCTCGGCGCCGAAGGCGGGGTCGCCCTTGGCCTTCTCGTACTCGTCGGCGACCTGCTCGACGGCGGCGACCAGCGCCTCCGGGATGAAGCGCCCGCCGTACGCGCCGAAGTACCCGCGTGGGTCCGGCGTGGTCATTTCCGTGGTGATGTCGTTGGACGACATAGGTGTGATGGTCCCTCAGATGTGTGGGCCGATGGGTTGGCGCGAAGGGGCGACCTCAGCGGTCGCCGCAGCCCTGCCATCGACGCCCGGGCACCTGGCCGGGCTCGGCACCGATCACGTAGCGCACGCGCCGCCCGAGCACCCGGCGCGCGGGCGCGCGGCAGCCGCGCGGACGGCAACCGGGCTGGAGGCGGGCGGACATGGCCATGAGGGTACCGGTCAGCCCCGGCTGTGGCGGATGGCCGGGTGGGCGCCGGCGGCGACCAGGTCGGCCACGGCCGCCTTGGGGTCGCGGCCGGTCACCAGGGACTCGCCGACGAGGACCGCGTCGGCGCCCTCGTTGGCGTACGCGATCAGGTCGTGCGGGCCGCGCACCCCGGACTCGGCGATCTTCACAATGTGCGCCGGGATGGAGGGGGCCACGTTGGCGAAGGTGTCCCGGTCGACCTTGAGGGTCTTCAGGTTGCGGGCGTTCACGCCGATGATGCGGGCGCCGGCGTCGACCGCGCGCTCGACCTCCTCCTCGTCGTGCACCTCGACCAGCGGGGTGAGCCCGATGGACTCCGCCCGCTCGATCAGCGAGACCAGCGCGGGCTGGTCGAGTGCGGCGACGATCAGCAGGGCCAGGTCGGCGCCGTAGGCGCGGGCCTCCCACAGCTGGTAGGCGGTGACGATGAAGTCCTTGCGCAGCAGTGGGGTGTCGACCGCCGCGCGGACCGCCCTGAGGTCGGCGAGCGAACCGCCGAAGCGGCGCTCCTCGGTGAGCACGGAGATGGCGGCGGCGCCGCCCGCGGCGTAGTCGGCGGCGAGCGCGGCCGGGTCGGCGATGGCGGCGAGCGCGCCCTTGGACGGGCTGGAGCGCTTCACCTCGCAGATCACCCGGACACTGTCCCCGCGCAGCGCGGCGACCCCGTCCTTGGCCTGAGGCGCGCGGGCCGCGAGCTCCTTGAGCTCCTCCAGGGACACCCGGCTCTGGCGCTCCGCGAGGTCCTCACGGACACCGGCGATGATCTCGTCGAGCACGCTCTCGCTCACGCGGGACGCCCCCTTCTCAGGTGTGGATGGACAGCTTCGACATGCGGGCTGCCAGATCGATGGTATCCGCAGCGACCACCACAGCCTGCATCGAAGCCCGCACGGTCTCGCCCACCGGACACGACGGTGCTGGTCACGGCGCAGACAGCGGGACGGCCGGCGGGGCCATGAACGACCCGACCGGCAGGTTGCGCAGGACGGTGAAGGCGACCAGTCCCGCGATCAGCACCCACAGCCAGGTCCGGCCGGGGCCGGCGACGGGGGTCCGCAGCCCGCGCGCCGCGCGGTACGTCCAGCGGAGCCACAGCAGCCCGGCCACCGTGCACGACACCACGACGAGCAGGTTGTCGTGCAGGGCGGCGGGAAGATCACCCCGGGTCAGCGCGTGTACAGAGCGCAGCCCGCCGCAGGCCGGACACCACCAGCCGGTGAGCCGCAGGAACGGGCAGACCGGGTAGTGGCCGGGACGGTTGGGGTCCACCGTGCCGACGTACGCCGTGGCCGCGGCGACGGCCGCGAAGGCGACCGCCGGCGCGGTGAGCGTCCTGGCGGGTTGCGGTGCCACGGTGGCCCCTGCCGGGGGCGGTGTCAGGAAGCGACGCCGGAAGCGACCGGGGTCTTCGTCGCGGTGCTGACAGCCGGCGTCACATGGGGCTTCTTGCCGAAGCCGGCCACCGACATGGCCTTGCCGACGATCGGTCCGACAGCCGCCACGACCAGGCCGACTACGACCAGCACGGGGCTGGGGACGACCATGGCCACACCGGCGACCATGAAGCCGAGGAAGCAGATCGACACGCCGGTCCAGGCGGCGGTGGTGTGTCCGTGGGCACTACCCGACATTGTTGCTCCTAGGTTGCACGTTAGCTCTCGGCACCCATTGTTCCGTACGGCGGAGGGCGACGTCGTACAGGGTGGCCCAACTCACGCCTACGTGGTCGGGTCCTCACCCCGGTCCATGGCCTTCCACAGGTCCGCGGGGGTCTCCGGGCCCGGCGCGGCGTGCCGCTTCCCGGTGGCGCCCGCCCCGGGGGCCTCGTAGCGGGAGGACATGCCCGGCCAGTCCCGGCCCCGGGCGACCACCAGCAGACCGGCGAGCAGGAGCAGTACTCCCCCGACGGCGGCGATCCAGGGCCAGGCGCTGTGGCTGACGTCCGCGGCGGCGGCCTGGGTGAGGCCCACCGCGCGGGCGGCCCTGCCGTCCAGAGCCGCGGTGCCGGTGGCGGCGAGCAGGGCCGACGCGACCACCCCGCTGCCGGCCAGGGCCAGCAGCACGCCCACGGCGCGGCGTGCCGCGCCGCGCACGGCGAAGACCGCGACCGCGGCGGCCAGCCCGACCAGGGCCAGCGCTCCGGGCAGGCCGCTGGTCTCGGAGCCGCTGACGCCGACGTGGATCGTCGTCGACTGGAAGGCGACGCTGCCCCGCGCCCAGGTCCGGCCCGCGGCGAGCAGGACGACGGCCGCGCCGAGGATGGTGAGCAGCAGCATCAGCGCGAGGCTGCGGCGGTCGGTCCTCGCCCGCTCGGCCACGGTCGCGGCGGGAGCCGTGGCTTCGGCGGGCTGTTCGGTCCGGGGCTGGGGCAGAGCGGTCACCGCTCCAGTGTGCCCTGCACGCCGGAGTCCGCCGGACGCAGGGTGCTCGCGGTGGCGACCGCACGCAGCACCGCCGCCGCCTTGTTGCGGCACTCGGCGTCCTCACTCACCGGGACGGAGTCGGCGACGACGCCCGCGCCCGCCTGGACGTACGCCCTGCCGTCGCGGATCAACGCGGTGCGGATGGCGATCGCGGTGTCGGAGTCCCCGGCGAAGTCGAGGTAGCCGACGCAGCCGCCGTAGAGGCCGCGCCGGGTGGGCTCGAGCTCCTCGATGATCTGCATGGCGCGGGGTTTGGGCGCACCGGAGAGCGTCCCCGCGGGGAAGCAGGCGGTGAGGACGTCGAAGGCGGTGCGGTCCTCGGCGACCTGGCCGGTGACGGTGGAGACGATGTGCATGACGTGGCTGTAGCGCTCGACGGTCATGAACTCCACGACCTCGACGCTGCCGGGCGCGCAGACCCGGCCGAGGTCGTTGCGCCCGAGGTCGACCAGCATCAGGTGCTCGGCCCGCTCCTTGGGGTCGGCGAGCAGCTCGGCCGCCAGGTCGGCGTCCTCCTCGGGGGTGGCGCCGCGGTGCCGGGTCCCGGCGATGGGGTGGACCATGGCGCGGCCGTCCTCGACCTTGACCAAGGCCTCGGGGCTGGAGCCGACGACGTCGAAGGCTGCCGCGTCAGCGGTGCCCGCGAACCGGAAGAGGTACATGTAGGGGCTGGGGTTGGTCGCGCGCAGAACGCGGTAGACGTCGAGGGAGCTGGCCGGGCAGGGGACCTCGAAGCGCTGCGAGGGGACGACCTGGAAGGCCTCCCCGGCGCGGATCCGCTCCTTGACCTCCTCCACGGCGGCCCGGTACGGGGCGCCGCCGAACGGGGAGACGGCCTCGACCGCCGCGACCGGGCTGAACACGGCCGCGCCGGCGTCGACCGGCCGGGCCAGGTCGGCGGTCATCGCGTCCAGGCGGGCGACCGCGTCGGCGTAGGCGGCGTCCACGCCGGTGGAGCGGTCGTCGTGGTTGACCGCGTTGGCGATCAGTAGGACGGTGCCGCTGGCGTGGTCGAGGGCGGCGAGGTCGGTGGCGAGCAGCATGGTGAGCTCGGGCAGTCCGAGGTCGTCCGGGGCGATCGTGGGGATCTTCTCCAGGCGGCGGACCACGTCGTAGCCGAGGTAGCCGACCATGCCGCCGGTGAACGGCGGCAGTTCCCCGTCGCGGTGCAGGTCACGGGGCGTGTGCAGGGCCTCGACGGTGGCGCGCAGGACCTGCAGGGGGTCACCCGAGGTGGGGACACCGACGGGGGGCGTGCCGATCCAGTGGGCCCCGCCCTCGGCGTCGACGCTGAGGGCGGCGCTGCAGCGGACGCCGACGAAGGAGTAGCGGGACCAGGAGCGGCCCTGCTCGGCGGACTCGAGCAGAAAGGTGTCGGGGCGCTCGGCGGCGAGCTTGCGGTACAGGCCGACGGGAGTGTCGCCGTCCGCGAGGAGCCGCCGGGTGACCGGGATGACCCGGCGGTCGACGGCGAGCTTGCGGAAGGTCTCGAGGTCGGGGGTGACGGTGCCGGTGGTCATGGTCGGGAGCCTACTTCTCGGTGACCGTGCCGAGGGCCAACTCCCCTGCGTCAAAACAGGTGCGGTCGCCGGTGTGGCAGGCGGCGCCGATCTGCTCGACCTTGACCAGTACGGTGTCGCCGTCGCAGTCGAGAGCCACGGACTTCACCCGCTGGACGTTGCCCGAGGTGTCGCCCTTGACCCAGTACTCGCGGCGGCTGCGGGACCAGTAGGTGCAGCGGCCGGTGGTGAGGGTGCGGTGCAGGGCCTCGTCGTCCATCCACCCCAGCATCAGCACTTCACCGGTGTCGTACTGCTGCGCGACAGCGGGGACCAGGCCCTGGGGGTCGCGCTTGAGGCGGGCGGCGACCGCGGGGTCGAGAGCGGTGGTGCCCGGGGTGGCGGGGGTTTCAGACATGCCACCCATTGTGCCAAGAACGGCACCCGATCCTTCAATGCATATCATCCCAATACCGGAAATTCCGGCTGACGGTGTCTCAAGATCTGGCACGGAGAGGGCTTCGGCCGGTACCGCCCGGGCATCCTGTACCGCATGAACACCTCACGGAGCCGGGTGGCCGTCGCGGTCGCCGGAGTCGGCCTGGTCCTGGCCGTGGCCGTGGTCCTGGCTGTGACCCTGGGCGGAGGCGGGAACCGCAAGCCGAACGCGTCCGACGCGGCACCCGGCAGCGCAACGCCCCGGACGGTCCGGTCGGCCCCCGCGACCCCGACACCGACACCGAGCGCAGTCCCGAACACCTTCAGCTGGATCAGCCTGCAGGCCGGCGACTGCTTCAGCGAGCCCAACAAGACGCCGGGGATCACCCGCCTCAGCAAACGCGACTGCCGGCAGCCGCACGACGCCCAGGTGATCGGCCTGGCCACGCTACCCGCCGGTCTGGTCTCCGACGTCGACATCCAGCGCAAGGCGCTCAGCCTCTGCGGGCCCGTCGCCGGGCCGGTGGACAGCCGTCAGCCCAGCGGCATGACCAAGGTGCTGAACGAGTACTCGCTGTTCCCCGACCTGGCCTCGTACAGATCCGGCGTACGCACCCTCACCTGCGCGCTCGACATCGGCGACCGCGACAGCAAGCTCACCGCTCCCCTGCGATGACAGCCCATCAGCCGTACCCTGTCGTCATGCCGAACTCCGCGCGACGCGAGCGCCTGCTACTGGTGGACCTGTTGGAGAGCGTCGGCCCCGACGCCCCCACCCTCTGCGAGGGCTGGACCACGCGGGAGCTCGCCGCCCACCTCGTCGTCCGCGAGCGCCGTCCCGACGCCGCCGGCGGCATCCTCGTCAAGCCGCTGGCGGCGCGGCTCGCCAAGGTGCAGGGCGAGTACGCGGCCAAGCCCTACGAGGAACTGCTGGAGCTGATCCGCACCGGCCCGCCGAAACTGTCGCTGTTCGGGATCCCCGGCGCTGACGCTGCGAGCAATGTCGTGGAGTACTTCGTGCACGGCGAGGACGTCCGCCGGGCCCAGCCCGATCTGGGGCCGCGCGTCCTGGACGCCGAGTTCGCCGACGAACTCTGGAGCCGGCTCGGCCGGATGGCCTGGCTGTCCGGCCGCCGCTCGCCAACCGGCCTGGTGCTGCGCCGCCCCGACGGCCAGACCGTCGTGGCCCGCAAGGGCTCCCCCGTCGTCACCGTGACCGGCGAGCCCGGCGAGCTGCTGCTGTTCGTCACCGGACGGCAGGCCAAGGCCGACGTGGAGCTGGCGGGCGAGAAGGAAGCGATCGCCAAGGTGCAGACCGCGGAGCTGGGGACGTAGCAGCGGGGCCGCTAGCGCACGGGGTGCCCGGCGGCCCGCAGCGCCTGCTTGACCTCGCCGATGCGCAGGTCGCCGAAGTGGAACACGCTCGCCGCCAGGACCGCGTCCGCGCCCGCCTCGACGGCGGGCGCGAAGTCCGCCAGCTTCCCCGCGCCGCCGCTGGCGATCACCGGGATACCGACCTGCTTGCGGACCGCGCGCAGCAGCTCCAGGTCGTAGCCGTCCTTGGTGCCGTCGGCGTCCATGGAGTTGAGTAGGATCTCGCCCGCGCCCAGTTCCGCCGCCCGCTCGGCCCATTCGACGGCGTCCAGTCCGGTGCCCTGCCGGCCGCCGTGGGTGGTGACCTCGAATCCGGACGCGGTCTCGGTGCCCTGCTGCACCCGGCGGGCGTCGACCGAGAGCACCAGCACCTGGCGGCCGAAGCGCTGGGCGATCTCGCGCAGCAGTTCCGGGCGGGCGATGGCGGCGGTGTTGACGCCGACCTTGTCCGCGCCCGCGCGCAGCAGCCGGTTCACGTCCTCGACCTCGCGCACGCCGCCGCCCACGGTGAGCGGGATGAACACCTGCTCAGCGGTGCGGCGCACCACGTCGTAGGTGGTCTCCCGGTCGCCGGAGGAGGCGGTGATGTCGAGGAAGGTGAGCTCGTCGGCGCCCTCGGCGTCGTAGAGCTTGGCCATCTCGACCGGGTCGCCCGCGTCACGGAGGTTCTGGAAGTTGACGCCTTTGACCACCCGCCCGGCGTCGACGTCCAGGCAGGGGATGACGCGAACGGCGAGGGTCATGCGGTGGGCTCCAAGCTGTCTTTGCGGTAGGCCTCGACCTCGACCTCCACGGCCATCCGGGAGTCGAGCAGTGCGCTGACCACGACGAGGGTGGCGGCGGGCCGGACCGAGTCGAAGAGTTCCTTGTGGACCCGGCCGACGTCGTCGACGTCGCGGGCGTGGGTGACGTACATCCGGGTGCGGACCACGTCGGCGGCGGTCAGGCCGAACTGGGAGAGGGCGTCCAGGGCCACGCCGAAGGCGGTGCGGGCCTGGTCGTACGGCGAGCCCTCGAAGCGGACGCGGCCGTCGTCCCAGGCGGTGCACCCCGAAACGAGCACGAAGTCGCCCACGGCCACAGCCCGGGAGAAACCGAACTGGTCCTCCCAGGGGCTGTAGCCGTTGACCCGTACCGGGGGCACTGCCTGACGCTGCGTCGCCTCACGATCGGTCATGCCGTGGTCATCTCCTTAGGCGACTGTCGCCAGCGCCTCTTCGAGGGTGAATGCCTGAGCGTAGAGGGCCTTGCCCACGATCGCGCCCTCCACACCCTGCGCGACGAGTGTGGCGATGTCGCGCAGGTCCTGCAGCGAGGACACACCGCCGCTGGCGACCACGGCCCGATCGGTGGCGGCGCAGACGTTGCGCAGCAGCTCCAGGTTGGGGCCGCTGAGCGTGCCGTCCTTGTCGACGTCGGTGACCACGTAGCGGGCGCAGCCCTCGGCGTCGAGGCGGGCCAGCGCCTCGTAGAGGTCGCCGCCCTCGCTGGTCCAGCCGCGGCCGCGCAGGGTGGTGCCGACGACGTCGAGGCCGACCGCGATGCGGTCGCCGTACTCGGCGATGGCCTTGGCGACCCAGTCCGGGGACTCCAGGGCGGCGGTGCCGAGGTTGACCCGGGCGCAGCCGGTGGCGAGGGCGGCGCGCAGCGAGTCGTCGTCGCGGATGCCGCCGGACAGCTCGACCTTGACGTCGAGGCGGCCGGTGACCTCGGCGAGCAGCGCCCGGTTGTCGCCGGTGCCGAAGGCGGCGTCCAGGTCGACCAGATGGATCCACTCGGCGCCGGCCTGCTGCCAGGCCAGGGCGGCGGCCAGCGGCTCGCCGTAGGAGGTCTCGGAGCCGGAGGCGCCCTTGACCAGGCGTACGGCCTGGCCGTCGCGGACGTCGACGGCGGGCAGCAGGACGAGGCGGTCAGTGCTCACAGCGAGTCGATCCAGTTCTTCAGCAGGGTCGCGCCGGCGTCGCCGGACTTCTCGGGGTGGAACTGCGTGGCGGCCAGCGGGCCGTTCTCGACGGCGGCGACGAACGGCTCGCCGTGCTCGGCCCAGGTGACCAGCGGCGGACGCAGCTGCTCGATGGGCGGCAGCTCCCAGTGCCGGACGGCGTAGGAGTGGACGAAGTAGTAGCGGGCGTCCTCGTCCAGGCCGGCGAAGAGGGTGCTCTCCGCCGGGGCCTTGACCGTGTTCCAGCCCATGTGGGGGACGATCGGGGCCTGCAGCGGCTCGACCGTGCCGGGCCACTCGTCGCAGCCCTCGGTCTCGATGCCGTGCTCGACGCCGCGGGCGAAGAGGATCTGCATCCCCACGCAGATCCCGAGCACCGGGCGGCCGCCGGAGAGTCGGCGCCCGATGACGCGCTCGCCGCGCACGGCCCTGAGCCCCTCCATGCAGGCGGCGAAGGCGCCGACGCCGGGGACGAGCAGCCCGTCGGCCTCCAGCGCGGTGCGGAAGTCCGAGGTGACCTCGACCTCCGCGCCGACGCGCTCCAGGGCGCGTTGAGCGGAGCGGAGGTTGCCCGAGCCGTAGTCGAGGACGACCACGCGCTTCGCCATCAGAGTCGACCTTTCGTTGGAGCTAGAGCCGCATCAGCCCGGTGGCCAGGCACATGCCGGAGCCGAGGGCGAGCAGCAGGATGACGCCCTTGGGCAGCTTCTGCTTCCAGAACGAGATGACGCCGCCGAGCAGGAAGAGGCCGAGGAAGATGAAGACGATGGTGGAGGTGTTCATCGGTTACAGCGCACCCTTGGTCGAGGGGAGGATCCCGGCCGCGCGCGGGTCCAGCTCGCTGGCGTACCGCAGCGCCCGGGCGAGCGCCTTGAACTGGCACTCGACAATGTGGTGGGCATTGCGTCCATACGGTACGTGCACATGCAGGGCGATCTGCGCCTGGGCCACGAACGACTCCAGTATGTGCCGGGTCATGGTGGTGTCGTAGGTCCCGATCATGGGGGCCATGCTCTCCGGCTCGGTGTGCACCAGGTAGGGGCGGCCGGAGAGGTCCACGGTGACCTGGGCGAGCGACTCGTCCAGCGGCACGGTGCAGTTGCCGAAGCGGTAGATGCCGACCTTGTCGCCCAGCGCCTGCTTGAACGCGGCGCCCAGCGCGAGGGCGGTGTCCTCGATGGTGTGGTGGGTGTCGATGTGCAGGTCGCCGTCGGTCTTGACGGTGAGGTCGAAGAGACCGTGCCGGCCGAGCTGGTCCAGCATGTGGTCGTAGAAGCCGACGCCGGTGCTGATGTCGGTCCTGCCCTTGCCGTCGAGGTCGATCTCGACCTTGACGGAGGTCTCCTTGGTGGTGCGCTCGATGCGCCCGATGCGGGTCATGAAGGGTTACAGCTCCTTGGTTCCAGCGTCTTTGACGACGCTGCGGACGGCGTCGAGGAAGGCGTCGTTCTCGGCCGGGGTTCCGGCAGTGACGCGCAGCCACCCCGGGACGCCGTTGTCACGGACCAGCACCCCGTGGTCAAGGATCGACTGCCACACCGCGTGGGCGTCGTCGAAGTGCCCGAACTGGACGAAGTTGGCGTCGGAGTCGGTGACCCGCAGGCCCATCGCCCGCAGCTCGGTGACCAGGCGGTCGCGCTCGGCCTTGAGGATGTCGACGTAGCCGAGCAGGGTGTCGGTGAACTCCAGCGCGGCCAGCGCGGTGGCCTGGGTGACGGACGAGAGGTGGTACGGCAGCCGGACCAGCTGGACCGCGTCCACCACCGCCGGGTCCGCGGCCAGGTAGCCGAGCCGCAGGCCCGCGGCGCCGAACGCCTTGGACATGGTGCGGGTGACCACCAGCAGCGGACGGCCCTCGGTGAGCGGCAGCAGCGAAGGCTGGTGCGAGAACTCGCCGTACGCCTCGTCGATGATCACCACGGTCGGCTTGACCGCCTGCGCGGCCTGGTACAGGGCGAGGACGGTGTCGCGGTCGACGGCGGTGCCGGTGGGGTTGTTGGGCGAGCAGACGAACAGCACGTCCGGGCGTTCCGCGGCGATGACGGCACGGGCCGCGTCCAGGTCGATGGTGAAGTCGTCGTTGCGCGGCCCGGAGATCCACGCGGTGCCGGTGCCCCGGGCGATCAGGTCGTGCATCTGGTACGTCGGCGCGAAGCCGAGCGCACTGCGGCCGGGACCGCCGAAGGTCTGCAGCAGCTGCTGCAGGATCTCGTTGGAGCCGTTGGCGGCCCACACGTTGGCGCGGCCGACGGTGTGCCCGGTGGCCCGGGTCAGGTACCCGGCCAGGCCGTCGCGCAGCTCGACCGCGTCCCGGTCCGGGTAGCGGTTGAGGTTCCGGGCCGCCTCGGCGACGCGCTCGGCGATCCGCCGCACCAGCGGCTCGGGCAGCGGGTAGGGGTTCTCGTTGGTGTTGAGCAGGACCGGCACGTCGAGCTGCGGCGCTCCGTACGGTGACTTGCCCCTGAGCTCGTCGCGGACGGGAAGGTCGTCGATCCTCATCCGTTGGGAACCGTCCAATCGAATCGCGCGCGCACGGCGTCGCCGTGTCCGGGCAGGTCCTCGGCGTTGGCGAAGGTGACGACGTGTTTGGCCACGTCGGCGAGGGCGTCGCGGGTGTAGTCGACGACGTGGATGCCGCGGAGGAAGGTCTGCACGCTCAGGCCGGAGGAGTGGCAGGCGCAACCACCGGTCGGCAGCACGTGGTTGGAGCCCGCCACGTAGTCGCCGAGCGACACCGGGGCGTAGGCGCCGACGAAGATCGCGCCCGCGTTGCGGACCCGGGCGGCGACGGCGGCGGCGTCGGCGGTCTGGATCTCCAGGTGCTCGGCGGCGTAGGCGTTCACCACGTCCAGGCCCTGGTCGACAGAGTCGACCAGGATGATCCCTGACTGCTTGCCGGCCAGTGCCTCGCGGACCCGGGCCTCGTGCCGGGTCGCGGCGACCTGCGTCTTCAGCTCGCCCTCGACCGCCTCGGCGAGCGCGAGGGAGTCGGTGACCAGGATCGAGGCGGCGTTGGGGTCGTGCTCGGCCTGGCTGATCAGGTCGGCGGCGACGTGGCGCGGGTCGGCGGTGTCGTCGGCGAGGACCGCGATCTCGGTGGTTCCGGCCTCGGCGTCGATCCCGATCCGGCCCTTGAGCAGGCGCTTGGCGGCGGCGACATAGATGTTGCCGGGTCCGGTGACCAGGTTGACCTGGGCACACTCCCCCGCGCCGTAGGCGAACATGGCGATGGCCTGGGCACCGCCCACGGCATAGACCTCGTACACGCCGAGCAGCGCGCAGGCGGCCAGGATGGTCGGGTGCGGGAGGCCGCCGTGCTCTTTCTGCGGCGGGGAGGCCAGCGCCAGGCTGGGCACTCCGGCCTCCTGCGCCGGGACGACGTTCATGACCACGGACGAGGCCAGCGGCGCGAGACCGCCCGGCACGTAGAGGCCGACCCGGTCGACCGGCACCCAGCGCTCGGTGACGCTGCCGCCGGGGACGACCTGGGTGGTGTGGTCGGTGCGGCGCTGGTCGCGGTGGACCAGGCGGGCGCGGCGGATCGACTCCTCCAGCGCGGCTCGGACCTCCGGGTCCAGCTGCTCCAGTGCGGCGTCGACGGCCGCCCTGGGCACCCGGATGTCGGTGATCCGCACCCCGTCGAAACGCTCGGTGATCTCTATCAGCGCCTCGACGCCACGATGGCGCACGTCCTCGCAGATCGGCCGCACCCGCTCGAGTGCGGCCTCGACGTCGAGCTCGGCGCGGGGCAGAACGGCGCGCGGGTCGTCGGTGGAGCCTCTGAGGTCGATTCGCGAAATCACACGGCCCAGTCTACGGAGCAGCCGAAACCACCGTCCCGCTGTACCAAGTCTTGGGACGCCCCCGTTCGGCGCCCGCCGGCTGGCCCCGGACCCGCAGCACTGACACGCTGACCCCCGGAGGCCCACTCGCGAGTTCGGCACCCCCGGACTTCGTCCGGGGGTGCCCCCCTCACGCCGCACCCCCTGTTCGCCCGTATCGGCAAGCTGCCACGAGCGCGACCCGGTACGGGCACCCCCCAGTGGTGGCCGGTATAGCGCTGGACACGCGGACGCCGCCGACCCGTACTCTTGCGCTCGTGACGGAACGGCTCCCCCTCTTTCCCCTGGGCACAGTGCTCTATCCCGGCCTGGTGCTGCCCTTGAACGTCTTCGAGGAGCGCTACCGCCGTCTCGTCGCCGACCTCGTGTCGGGACCCGAGCCCTACCGCTTCGGCGTCGTCGCGATCCGCGACGGCCGCGACGTCGCCCCGACCGGACAGGACGGGGGGAACCAGGCTCTCGCCGGGCTGGGCTCCGACGCGGCGCACTCGCTGTTCGACCTGGGCTGCGTCGCGGAGATCGCCTCCGTCGAGTCGCGCAAGGACGGCGGCTACGACCTGATCGCGACCGGCACCACCCGCTTCCGGGTGCAGTCCTTCGACGCCACCGGCCCCTACCTCACCGCCGAGGTCGAGCGCGTGCCCGAGGAGTTGGGGGCGGAGGCCACGATGCTGGCCGCCGCCGTCGAGCGGGTGTTCCGCGCCTACCAGAAGCGCCTCGCCGGCGCCCGCGAGAGCACAGTGACCGGGCTGCAGGACCTCCCGGACGACCCGATGGTGCTCTCGTACCTGGTCGCCGCCGCGTCCGTGTTCGACACCACCGACAAGCAGCGGCTGCTCGCGGCGGACACGGCCGTCGAACGGCTCACGGCCGAGCTCGCCCTGCTGCGCCGCGAGAACGCGGTGCTGGCGAAGCTGCCCTCGCTGCCGGCCGTGGAACTGACCCGGCAGGCCTTCAACCCCAACTGACCTGACTGACCTGCGCCACCGAACAGCCTCCGGCGGAACGGCTCCGGTCAGGAGACCGTGACCTGGGCCGGCGAGGACTGGACCGGAGCCGCCCAGTACGTCCCCGGATAGACCCAGGAGTAGGTGCCGGTGCCCGTCGCCCGCACCTCGGCGGTGAGCTGGCCCTGCCCGTCCGAGGAGACCTGAGCCACGGCTTTCGGGGTCCTGCAGCCCTTCGCGCAGAACTCCAGGGTGACCTTCTGGCCCGGGTTGGGCACCCAGGTCTGCGAGCGCCAGTCGGGCTGCTGCAGCGCACCGTTGATGGTGATCAGCTCGCCCTTCGTCGCGGTCTGCGGGGAGCCGAAGTTGGCCAGCTGCCCGGCTTTGAGCACCGAGAAGGTACCCGCCTTGTCCTCCTGGCGCCGATCGCCGTCGCGGCCGTGCGCGGTGGCCTGCAGGTACCAGACGCCGGCCATGTTGTCGAAGATCTGCTTCTTGGCGACGTCGACGGAGGCCGTGCCGGTGCACACGGACACCGTCGCGGACTTCGCCGTGCACTGCGTCGGGCTGGCCGGTCGCACCGCGTAGTTGGAACCCCACAGGCCGACCGAGTCCACCGAACTGATCCCCGAGTTGTCCTCGGCGGTCACGCTGAAGGAGAAGGCGGCACTGTCGGAGGGCCCGAGCACGATCGGGTGACCGCCGTTGACCACGACGCCGGTGATCCTGGTGTCACCGGTGGACTGCTGCTCCTGGATCGACGGAAGCAGGATGCCGCCGACCGCGAGAACCCCGGACACCAGCAGGAGCACTGACCTTCTACGCATGATCTCCCAGCACCTGCTCGGCTCGCGGACAGACCCCATTGTCACCCGCGCGTCCAGCGCGAGGTACCGACCGACTGGTCGGATACTCGGATACGCTGCGTTCCGGTTGGGTATGGGCTCCGGAACAGCGCGGCCGGTCACTCCTCCACTGCCGCCCAAACGCCGGTCGGGCTGAGGAAGAGGTGTTGGACGTGGACCGCTGTGTCGTCCTGGTGGATGCCGGATACCTGCTCGGAGCCGCCGCGAGCCTGCTCGCCGGGGAGAGCTCCCGATCCCGGATCACGATCGAGCACAGCGAGCTGATCCGGCAGCTGCGCGAACGCGCCGAGGCGGAGACCGGGCTGCCGCTGCTCCGCATCTACTGGTTCGACGCCGCGCCCGACCGCAGGCCCATGCCGGAGCACCGGCGCCTGCGGGTGATGCCGAGGGTGACCGTACGCCTGGGCGCGCTGACCCGCGCCGAGGGCCGCCTGGTGCAGAAGGGCGTGGACGCGGCGATGCACGCCGAGCTGTCCGAGCTGGCCCGCAACCGGGCCTGCGCCGACGTGGTCCTGGTCACCGGCGACGGCGACCTGCTGCCGGGCATGATGGCCGCCAAGGACTACGGCGTGGCCGTGCACCTCTGGGCGGTCCAGGCTGCCGACGGTGACTTCAACCAGTCCGAGGACCTGGTCGCGGAGGCCGACGAGCGGCGGGTGCTGGACCGCGAGTGGATCACCCGTTCGGTGCAGGTGCGCGAGGCTCCGCTGCCCTGCCCGCCCACCGAGACCCACCCCGAGTTCGCCAAGATCCTCTCCGCCTCCCAGCCCGCCACCGTTCCCGACACGCCCGAGGAACTGGTCACCGCGTCGGTGGCCGCGGCCAAACCCGCGTCGAAGGTGCCCACCCCCAAGGAGATCGCCGCCGGGATCGCCTCCGCCCGCCCGGCCGCCGTACCGCCCGCGCCCTCGCTGCTGCGCTGGTCCTCCGACCGCGGCCTGGTGGAGCGCCAGGGCGAGGGCAGCAGCCCCTCCGACACCATCCCCACCCTCACCCAGCTCACCACCGCCGAGCAGAAGTGGGCCGACCGCGAGGAGGACATCACCACCGTCGGCGGCGACCCCACCGAGGTCGGCCAGGTCTTCGCCCGTCGCTGGACCGAGCGGCTGGGCGACCCCGGACGGCTCGTCGGCCTGTGGACCGACTACCCCCGCGTGCCGCACCGGATCGACGGCGAGCTGCTGCGCTACGCCGCGCGCTTCGGGCTGCTCGCCCACAAGGACGACCAGATCGACGAGCACGACCGCTACGCCATCAGGGCCGGCTTCTGGCGCGAGCTCGCCACCCGCGTCCCCGGCGGCGAAGCCCTCACGCTGGACTGACCCGCAGGTAAGACCGACCGGCAAATGGTGGCTGGCGTCGCGGGGCGATGGCTCTCGCCTGGACGGCTTCTCGTCAGTCGACCGATGCTCCGCATCGACTCCCTCCTCGGCACCCCCCGCCCGTCGCCCGACCACCACCCCCAAGGGAAGCGCTTCGCGCCCCCTCCCGACCCTCGCCCCGCTCCTTCATCCAGCCACCATTTGCCGGTCGGTCTAAGCTGGTCACTCTTCCGGGCAGCCCCGGCGACCGCGGGGCACCCCGCGCCCTTTGTACGCACCTGCGCGGCGTACAGTCGTCGCCTGTCGGTACGGACTGGCAGGGAGCACGTGGAAACGAACGACCTGGGGGCCGATGGCCGTCGGCGGAGACTTGAGCGGCTCCGCCGCGCGGGCGCCGGCCGTCTGGCGCCTCCGATTGCAAGGCGCCGGGACGCCCTTGTAGCGGAGCTACTGGGACCCGCGGCGCCAGCCGCTGATGGTACGGCCGGCAACGCGGCAAGCGGTGGTGCCAGACGGGGCGCGCCCGACGGCCATCGGCCCCCAGGTCGTACAGCTGGACCCACGGCGGCGGCGACGTCCGCGCCGCCGGACAACTGCTGCACGGTCAGGGAACTGACCAAGGAGTACCGCAGCGGGCGCGGCGCGAAGGCGATCACCGTCCGGGCGAACGCCGGGATCTCCCTCGACATCAGGCGCGGCGAGGTGTTCGGTCTGCTCGGCCCGAACGGCGCGGGCAAGTCCACGCTGGTGCGCCAGCTCACCGGGCTGCTGCGCCCCGACAGCGGCCGGATCGACATCCTCGGCCACGACATCGTCCGCCGGCCGGAACGCGCCTCGCGCCTGCTCGCCTACCTCGGCCAGGAGTCGACGGCGCTGGACGAGCTGACCGTCTCCCTCGCCGTCGAGACCACCGCCCGGCTGCGCGGCCTGTCCGCCGCCGCGGCCCGCGCCGCCCGGGACGCCGTGCTCGCCGAACTCGCGCTGGAACCCCTCGCCGGCCGGCCGCTGGCGAAGCTCTCCGGCGGCCAGCGCCGCCTCGCCTGCTTCGCCACCGCTCTGGTCGGCGAGCGCCCGCTGCTGGTCCTGGACGAGCCCACGACGGGCATGGACCCGGTCGCGCGCCGCGCGGTCTGGGCCGCCGTGGACCGCCGTCGCGCCGAGCAGGGCGTCACTGTCCTGCTGGTCACCCACAACGTGATCGAGGCGGAGACGGTCCTCGACCGGGTCGCCGTCGTCGACGAGGGCCGGGTCATCGCCTGTGACACGCCCGGCGGGCTGAAGGCCCTGGTGGACGGGGACGTCCGGCTCGACCTGGTGTGGCGCGAGGAGGCGCCGCTCGGGCTGCCGCTGATCGCCGCGCTCGGAGCGCGGGCGGTGCGGAACGGCCGCCGCTGGACCGTGCGGGCCACCCCGGACGAGGCCCGCGACCTGGTCGCCGAGGTGACCTCGGGGCCGGCCTTCGCCGCCCTGGACGACTTCTCGCTGACCACACCGAGCCTCGAGGACGTGTACCTGCTGCTGGGCGGCCGGCACGAGGGGCTGGCCAGATGAGCGCCGCCGTCCTCGCACCCCGCTCGGCGCTGCTGCCCTCGCTCGGCGCCGTCTACCGGGCCCAGCTCTCGCGGGCCCGGGTCGCCCGGATCCCGCTGCTGTTCGTCGCCACGTTCCAGTCCCTGGGGATCATGGTGATGTTGCGCGGGGTGGTGAGCACCGGCTCCGGCGGCTCGGCCCGCGACCTGGAGGCGGCCCGGGCCGTGGTCGCCGGTTCGACCGTGCTGGTGGTGGCCTTCGTCGCGCTGAACCTGCTCGCCCAGTACTTCGGGAGGCTGCGCGCCACCGGCGGCCTCGACCACTACGCGACGCTGCCGGTGCCCGCCGCTTCGGTGGTGCTCGGGACGGCCGCGGCGTACGCCTCCTTCACCGTGCCGGGGACACTGCTGACGGCGGTCGTCGGCTGTGCGCTGTTCCAGCTCAGCTGGGTGCACCTGTGGGTGCTCGCGCTGGTGGTCCCGCTGGCGGGCGCGGCCCTCGCCGGGGTGGGCGCGGCCTGCGGACTGCTGGCGAGCCGTCAGGAGATCGCGACGCTGCTGGGCCAGCTCGGCATGTCGGCGGCGCTGCTGCTGGGGGTGCTGCCGCCCAGCCACATGCCGACGCCGATCCAGTGGCTGCGGGACCTGCTGCCGTCGACCTACGGTGTGGAGGCGCTGGCCCGTACCTTCGCGACGCACCCCGACTGGGCGGCCGTGGCCGCGGACCTGGCCGTCTGCGCGGTCGTCGGCGTGCTGTCACTGGCCCTGGCGACCCGGGCCTACCGGCGCGCCGCGACCAGGATGTGAGCGTGCGTCCGCACACGCGGGCGTGCGACGATGACGCCGTGACCGCACCCCACACCTTCCAGGACGCCCCACCGCTACCGGCGCGCCCCCCGCGCAACCTGCGCGCCGAGCTGGTGATCGCCGCCGCCCTGGTGGCGGGATCCGCCCTGCTCGGCGTGCTGATGGGCGCGCTCTGGCATTGGCTGGCACCCAGGGTGCCGCTGTACGCGGACACCAGTGCGGTCTACCTCAAGGACCCGGAGGGCGAGCAGGCGGTCGGCGCCGACGGCACCTTCGCGCTGATCGGCCTCGGCATCGGCCTGCTTGCGGGGGCGGCCGCCTACTGGACCACCCGCGCCCGCCAGGGCGGGATCACGGTCGCCGTCGGGCTGACCGCCGGCGGACTGCTCGGCGGGTACGTCGCCGTGAAGCTGGGGGCGGCGCTCGGGCCCGGCAGCGACGTGGTCGCACTGGCCAGGTCCGTGCCGACCGGGCAGACCTTCTACGGCCCGCTGAAGCTCACCGCGCAGGGCGTTCTGGTCGCCTGGCCGATCGCCGCGCTGGCCGTGCTGGTCGGCCTCACAGCCCTCTTCACACCCCGGCCGGCGCCGGCGCCGGCCCACGAGGAGACACCTCCGCAGGACGGTCCCGACACGCCGTAGGGCCGCGCTAGGGTGGGTGCCTACCCCGTCCGGACCCTTGCATGAGGAGCGCCCTTACCGTGGCCGACAGCTTCGTTCACCTGCATGTTCACACCGAGTACTCGATGCTGGACGGGGCCGCGAAGAACGGCAAGCTGATCACCGAGGTCGAGCGGCTCGGCATGCCCGCAGTGGCCATGTCGGACCACGGAAACATGTTCGGGGCCTACGAGTTCCAGAAGATCGCCAAGAAGAGCGCAGTCAAGCCCATCATCGGGATCGAGGCCTATGTCGCGCCTGAGTCCCGATTCCACAAGAAGCAGGTGTTCTGGGCGCCGGGCGGGCAGCGCAGCGCCAACGCCGACGGCGAAGGCGGCAAGGACGTATCGGGTGGCGGTCGCTACACCCACATGACGATGTGGGCGGAGAACCCCGAGGGCCTGCGAAACCTGTTCAAGCTCTCCTCGCTGGCGTCCATGGAGGGCTATTACATGAAGCCCCGGATGGACCGCGAGCTGATCGCCGCGAACGCATCCGGGATCATCGCGACGACCGGCTGCCCCTCCGGCGAGGTGCAGACCCGGCTGCGGCTCGGCCAGTACGACGAGGCCGTCAAGGCCGCCAGCGCCTACCAGGACATCTTCGGCAAGGAGAACTACTTCCTGGAGCTGATGGACCACGGCCTGGACATCGAGCGCAGCGTCCGCGAGGACCTGCTGCGGGTGGCCAAGCACCTGAACATCCCGCTGCTGGCGACCAACGACTCGCACTACGTCACCGAGGACCAGGCGGACGCGCACGACAACCTGCTCTGCGTGGGCGTGGGCAAGAACAAGGACGACCCGAACCGGTTCAGGTTCAACGGGTCGGGCTACTACATCAAGACCCCGGAGGAGATGCGGGCGCTGTTCAGCGAACTCCCCGAAGCCTGCGACAACACGATCGCCATCGGCGAGCGCATCCAGCCCTACGACGAAGTCTTCACCTACGTCGACCGGATGCCGCAGTTCGATGTCCCCGAAGGCGAGACGCAGGCGTCGTACCTGCGCAAGAAGATCGAGGCGGGGCTGAAGGTCCGCTACGGTGACAGCCCCAGCCAGGAGGTCCTGGACCGGGTCGAGTTGGAGATGAGCGTCATCTCCCCGATGGGCTTCGACGCCTACTTCCTCGTGGTCGCGGACATCTGCCAGCACGCACGCGACAACGGCATCCCGGTCGGCCCCGGCCGTGGATCGGCGGCCGGTTCGATGGTGTCGTACCTGACCCGGATCACCGAGCTCGACCCGCTCGAGCACGACCTGTTGTTCGAGCGGTTCCTCAACCCCGAGCGCATCAACCCGCCCGACGTCGACATCGACTTCGACGACCGCCAGCGCGACCAGATGGTCCGTTACGTCACCGACAAGTACGGCGAGGCCTACACCGCCCAGGTCAACACTTTCGGCACGATCAAGGCCAAGGCCGCCGTCAAGGACGCCAACCGCATCCTCGGCTACCCCTTCTCCATGGGCGACCGGATCACCAAGGCCATGCCGCCGGACGTGATGGGCAAGGGCGTCCCGCTCTACGCACTCTTCGACGAGTCCCACCCCCGGTACTCCGAGGGTGGCGAGATCCGGGCGATGTACGAGAACGAGCCCGACGTCAAGAAGATCATCGACACCGGCAAGGGTATCGAGGGCCTGACCCGCGGCACGGGCGTCCACGCCGCCGCCGTCATCCTCTCCTCGACCCCGCTGCTCGAGCTGATCCCGCTGCACCGCCGCGACAAGGACGGCGTGATCATCACCGGGTTCGACTATCCGTCGTGTGAAGACATGGGTCTGATCAAGATGGATTTCCTGGGGCTGCGAAATCTGGGCATCATCGACCACGCCATCAAAATCATCAAAGCGAACCGGGGGGTGGACGTCGACACCGAGAAGCTGCCGATCGACGACCCCACGACCTACGACCTGCTCGCTCGCGGTGACACCCTGGGCGTGTTCCAGCTCGACGGCGGCCCCATGCGGGCCCTCCTGAAGCTGATGAAGCCGACCGAGTTCGCCGACATCTCCGCCGTCTCGGCCCTGTACCGCCCCGGCCCCATGGGCATGAACTCGCACACCAACTACGCGCTGCGGAAGAACGCCCAACAGGAGATCACCCCGATCCACCCCGAGCTGGAGAAGCCGCTGCAGGAGGTGCTCGGCCCCACCTACGGCCTGATCGTCTATCAGGAGCAGGTGCAGCGAGCCGCGCAGGTACTGGCCGGCTACAGCCTCGGACAGGCCGACCTGCTCCGCCGCGCCATGGGCAAGAAGAAGAAGGAGGTCCTGGAGCAGGAGTTCGTCCCCTTCCACGCGGGCTGCAAGGAGCGCGGCTACTCGGACGAGGCCATCCAGGCGGTGTGGGACGTCCTGGTCCCGTTCGCCGGATACGCCTTCAACAAGTCGCACTCCGCCGCGTACGGGCTCGTCTCCTACTGGACCGCCTACCTCAAGGCGAACTACCCCGCCGAGTACATGGCGGCGCTGCTCACGTCGGTGTCCGACGACAAGGACAAGATGGCGATCTACCTCGCCGAGTGCCGCCGCCTGGGCATCAAGATCCTGTCCCCGGACGTGAACGAGTCCGTCGTCGACTTCACCGCCGTCGGCGACGACGTCCGCTTCGGCCTGAAGGCCGTCCGCAACGTCGGCGTCCCCGTCATCGAGTCCCTGGTCAAGTCCCGCACCGAGAAAGGTAAGTACACCTCCTTCGCGGACTTCCTCGACAAGGTCGAACTGGTGGTGTGCAACAAGCGCACCGTCGACTCCCTGATCAAGGCCGGGGCCTTCGACTCGCTCGGTCATACCCGCCAGAGCCTGGTCTCCGTGCACGAGAACGCCATCGACTCGGTCACCAGTCTGAAGAAGCAGCAGGCGATCGGGCAGGACGACCTGTTCGGTGCGATGGACACCGGCGGCGAGGCCCAGTCCATCGGCCTGGACTTCGAGCTCTCCGACCGGGAGTGGCCGCGCAAGCACCTGCTCAGCCTGGAGCGGGAGATGCTGGGCCTGTACGTCTCCAGCCACCCGCTGGACGGCGCCGAGCACATCCTCTCCCGCAACCGGGACGTCTCGATCGCCGAACTGCTCGGCTCCGGCCGCATCGAGGGCGAGGTCAAGCTCGCCGGGCTGATCACCGGGGTGGACCGCCGCATCAACAAGGCGGGCAACGCCTGGGCGATCGTGACCATCGCCGACCGCGACGGCTCGGTCGAGGTGCTGTTCTTCCCCAAGAACTACATGCTGATCCAGCAGGAGCTGATCGAGGACAACGTCGTCTCGGTCCGGGGCCGGCTCAACGACCGCGACGGCGCGCTGTCCATCTTCGGTTCCGAACTGGCCCCGCTGGACATCTCGTCGGCCGAGAACGGCGGCAAGCCGCCGGTCGTGCTCACCGTCCCCGAGCCGAAGATCACCGCACCGCTGGTGGCCGAGCTCAAGCGGTCTCTGAAGGCCCACCCGGGGGACGTCCCGGTCCGGCTGCGGATGGAGGGGCGGCGGAAGAGCACGGTGTTCGAGCTGGGCTTCCTGGTGAACCCCGACAACGGCTTCGCGAGCGAGATCAAGACGCTGCTGGGGCAGGGCGCCTGGAGCGTGTAGCCGCTACCCGCCGGGGCCCGGCGGGGGCCTGGATCCGGGCCCACGCCGGGAGGACTCAGTCCTCGGTGTAGCGCAGGAACGTGCCGGTGTCGAGCACCCACTCGCCGAGGTGCAGGGGCTCCCCGAAAGGGACCTTGCTGGAGAACTCGTATCGGGGACCGTCCTCGTCCTCGGTCGGGACGTGGAACCGGGTCACGGTTCCCTTGCGGGGGTCGAGGATCACATACTCGGGGATACCCATTGCGGGGTAGTCAGCCGCCTTGTCCGCGTAGTCGCTCTCCGGATTCCCCGGCGAGACGACCTCCAGCACAAGTGCGACATCGGCGACGTCAAGCGCGGTTCCGTGTTCGAGGGCGCTCTCCCGGCAGACCACCAGATCCGGGCGGCGCTTCCGCTTCACACCCGGGACGGCAACCTCGGGTCCGTTCTCCGCCACCCAGCCCGGTCGGGACGACTGAACCTGCGGGTCGAGCTGCTGGCGGGCGCGACGGACGTTGAGCTCGTGCGGGTTGCTCGGAGCCATTATCACGATGACGCTGTCCCCGGAGATCTCCACTGCCCAGGACTCGGGCAGCTTGGCGAGCTCGTCAGCGATCTCCAGCATCCGTGCGTAGTCCATGGAAGCCACGATAGCGGCGCTGCGGACCCGTGGACGTCCCCGATTCGGGTCAGCCCGCTCGCGGGAACTCGGACCCCAGCGGGGGCAGCGCCGTGCCGTAGAGCCATTCCGTGAAGAAGGCGTGCAGCGGGTGGTGGGTGTGGCGCTGGGCGAGGGTGGTGAAGTCGGCGGTGGTGACGACGCCGTAGCGGTGTTCGGCGGTCCACTCCTTCAGCAGCGCGAAGAAGGCGGCGTCGCCGATGACGCCGCGCAGCGCGTGCATCACCAGGCCGCCGCGCTGGTAGAGGCGGTCGTCGAACATCAGGCTGCGGCCGGGGTTGGCCAGGACCAGGTCCTGCGGGAGCCTGCCGAGCCGCACGTGGGCGAAGGCGGCGTGCTGCGCAGCGGTGCGGCCGCCGGAGTGCTCGGACCAGAGCCACTCCGCGTACTTGGCGAAGCCCTCGTTGAGCCAGATGTGCCGCCAGTCGGCGATGGTGACGCTGTTGCCGAACCACTGGTGCGCCAGCTCGTGGGCGATCAGGCGCTCGGAGCTGCGGCGGCCGTCGACGTGGTTGGCGCCGAAGGTGGAGAGTCCCTGCGCCTCCACCGGGACGTCGAGCTCCTCGTCGGTGACGACGACGGCGTACTCGCCGAAGGGGTAGGGACCGAAGAGCTCCGTGAAGAGGTCCATCATGGCGGGCTGGCGGGTGAAGTCGGCGACGCAGGCGGCGGCGAGCCGGGCCGGCATGTGGACGACCTGCGGCACCGAGCCGGCGGCCAGCACCAGTTGCTGGTAGTGCCCGATCTGAACCGTCGCCAGATAGCTGGCCGTGGGCGCGGGTTGCTCGTACACCCAGGTGGTGCTGCCGGCCCTGACAGTGCGGGCGAGCAGGCGGCCGTTGGCGACGACGGCGTAGGGGCTCGGGGCGGTGAGCGAGACCAGGTAGGCGGCCTTGTCGGCGGGCCGGTCGTTGCACGGGTACCAGGAGGGCGCGCCGACCGGCTGGCTGGCGACCAGCGAGCCGTCCTCCAGCTCCTCCCACCCCAGGTCGCCCCACTCGCTGCGGACCGGGCGCGGGTTGCCGCTGTAGTGCACCTCGACGGTGAACGCGCCTCCGGCGGGCAGCGGCCGGGCCGGGCGCAGCCGCAGCTTGCCCGCACGGTGACTCCAGCGCGCGACCCGGCCGTCCAGCAGCACCCGGTTGACCCGGAACTCGGAGAAGTCGAGCACGACTTCGGTCAGCGGTTCGGCGCCACCGAGGCAGGTGAGCCGGGCGCTGCCGGAGAGCCGGTTGGGAGCCGGCCGGTAGTCGAGGGTCAGCTCGTAGCGGTGGACGTGGTAGCGGGAGTCGCCGTGGGTCGGGAAGTACGGATCAGTTGGCACAGGCTGGGTGCGGGGCTGCGGCGACGACTGCTTGGGGCTCAACGCTGTTCTGCTCCACTGAGTGGGTCTGCTGGACTGCGGGCTTCCCTGCCGACGGCCAGGGCGCGATCGGGTTGCCCAACCAGCGGCTGTCCGCCGGAACGGACTCGCCGCGCATCACCAGCGACGCGGGGCCGAGGGTGGTGCGGGCGCCGATCGTGGCCCCGGGCAGGACGATACCCTGCGGGCCCAGGGTCGCACCCTCCTGGAGGATCACCGCGTCCATCCGCATGATCCGGTCGTGGAACAGGTGGGTCTGCAGCACGCAGCCGCGATTGACGCTGACTCCGTCGCCGAGAGTGACCAGGTCGGCTTCGGGCAGCCAGTAGCTCTCACACCACACGCCGCGCCCGATCCGGGCGCCGAGACCGCGCAGCCAGAGGTTCATCAGCGGAGTACCGGGGACGGAGTTGATCAGCCAGGGCGCGGCGAGGACCTCGACGAAGGTGTCGGCGAGCTCGTTACGCCAGACGTGGCTGCTCCAGAGCGGGTGCTCGACGGCCCGGAAGCGGCCGACGAGCACCCACTTCGCGGCGACCGAGAGCCCGCAGGCGAGCAGTCCGGCGGCGAGCAGGACCAGGCCGGAGCCGAGCGCGGCCAGGACGGGACCGCCGGCCTCGGCCAGGCCGGCGAGGGCGGCGAGGACGCACAGGGCGAGGGCCGCCGACGCCATCACCGGAACCATCCTGAGGGTCTCGACCGCGCCCCGGGTCCAGCGCAACCGCGCGGAGGGGGCGTAGGTGAGGCTCTGGTCTCCGCGCTCGACCCGGCGCGGCAGCTTCATCGGCGGCATGCCGAGGTAGGAGCTGCCCTTCTTGGCCTTCTTGGGAGTGGCGGAAAGCACCCCGACCAGTCCCCGGTCGGGCACGGAGCGGCCGGGGGCGGTCATCCCGGAGTTGCCGAGGAAGGCGCGGTTGCCGATCTCGGCCTCGTCCACGCGGAGCCAGCCGCCGCCGAGCTCGTAGGGGGCGATCAGGGTGTCGTCGGCGAGGAACGCGCCGTCGCCGACGGTGGTCATGCTGGGCAGGGCGAGAACGGTGGACGCCTCGACGCCCTGGCCGACCTTCATGCCGAGGGCCCGCAGCCAGGCCGGTGTGAACAGGCTGGCGTAGAGCGGGAACAGGCTGCCCCGGGCCAGGTCCATCAACTGGGTGACGGTCCAGGCCTGCCAGGCGGTGCGGCTGTGCAGGGGATGGTGTCCGGTGCGCAGGCCGAGGCTGAGCAGGCGCACGGCGACCAGGATCAGCAGGGCGTAGGCGAGGGCCCCGGTGAGGGTCGCGAGCGGGACGCCGAGCAGGGCGTGGCCGAGCAGCTGCGGAAGGGGTGCGGGCTGCCCGGAGGCGGGGTGCACGAACGCCGCGAGGACCAGCACCGCAGGGACCGCGGCGGCGAGCGGCAGCAGGCTCAGGCCGACGCCGCTGGCCCCGTACATCGCGGCCCAGCGGGCCTTGCGCGGGGGGCGGTCCTTGGGCCAGGCGTGGTTGGCGCGGCCGGTCTTGGCAGCGGGGGCCCCGGCCCAGCGCTGCCCGGTGGGGACCTGCCCGGTCACGGCCGATCCGGCGACGATCTCGGCGCGCTTGCCGACGCGGGCGCCGGGGAAGAGGATGCTGCGGGTGCCGACGGTGGCGCCTGCGCCGACCCGGACCGGGCCGAGGTGGAGCAGGTCGCCGTCCAGCCACCAGCCGCTGAGGTCGACCTCGGCCTCGACCGCGCAGCCCTTGCCGAGTTTGAGCAGGCCGGTGACCGGCGGGAGGGTGTGCAGGTCGACGTCGGAGCCGATCTTCGCGCCGAGGGCCCGGGCGTAGCGGACCAGCCACGCGCCGTTCAGCTCGGTGGCGCCGCTGAGCTCGGCCAAGCGTTCGGCCGTCCACAGCCGCAGGTGGACGCCGCCGCCGCGCGGGTGGCTGCCGGGCTGCACGCCGCGCAGCAGCAGCCGCGCGCCGCCTGCGGCGAGGGCGATGCGTCCGAACGGGGTCCAGAGCAGGACGGCTCCGGCGGCGATCCACCACCAGGAGACCGCGGGTCCGGGACCCAGCAGGTGGGTGAGGTCGGCGAGCGCGGCGAGGGCGACGGTCCAGCGCAGGCCGACGACGGTGAGCAGGGGGATGGTCAGCAGGATCTGCAGGATGCCGGCGCGCCGGGGGGTGGGCTCGACCGTGCGGGTGGCGGCAGTGGCCTGGGTGGAGGCTTCGAGCCTGCGGGCGAGGTCGCGGAGGACGGGCTGCTGGTAGACGTCGCTGACCGCCACCGAGGGGTAGCGGGTGCGGATCAGGGTGACGAGCTGGGCCGCGCCCAGACTGCTGCCGCCGCTCGCGAAGAAGTCGGCCTTGGCCGTGCCGACCGGGACGCCGAGGACCTCCGTCCACTGCTCGGCGAGCCAGGCTTCGGTGCCGTAGAGCGGTTCGGCGCTGCCGGGCTGCTGCATCGAGGGCAGTGGCCAGGGGAGGGCGTCGCGGTCGACCTTGCCGGAGGTGCGGGCGGGCAGGTCGTCGACCCGGGCGAGCAGCGGCACCATCGCGGCCGGCAGCGCCGCGCGCAGCCGGCGCACGGCCTCGTCGTGGTCAAAGGGCTGACCGGGGTCCTGGTCGGTGACCAGATAGCCGACGAGCAGCTGGTTGCCGCCCCGGGCGGTCCGGACGGCGGCAGCCGCGCCGGTGACGCCGGGGAGGGACTGCAGTACGGCGTCGACCTCACCGAGCTCGATCCGGCGTCCGCCGAGCTTGATCTGCTCGTCCGCGCGGCCGAGGAAGACCAGGCCGTCGGGCTCGGCCAGGACCAGGTCGCCGCTGCGGTAGGCGCGGTCCCAGCCGACCGACTCCAGCGGGGCGTAGGTCGCGGCGTCCTTGACCGGGTCGAGGTAGCGGGCGAGGCCGACGCCGCCGATGACGAGCTGGCCGCTCTCTCCCATGCCGACGACCTGCCCCTGCTCGTCGACGACGGCGAGCTCCCAGCCGTCCAGCGGCAGGCCGATCCTGACCGGTGCCCGGCCGGTGAGCTGGGCGGCGCAGGCGACGACGGTGGCCTCGGTGGGGCCATAGGTGTTCCAGACCTCGCGGCCCTCGGTGGTGAGGCGTTCGGCCAGCTCGGGCGGGCAGGCCTCACCGCCGAAGATCAGCAGTCGGACGTCGCCGAGGGCGTCGGCGGGCCACAGGGCGGCCAGGGTGGGCACGGTGGAGACGACCGAGATCTCCTGGTCGACCAGCCACGGGCCCAGGTCCGCGCCGCTGCGGACCTGCGCGCGCGGGACGGTGACCAGGCAGGCGCCGTAGCGCCAGGCCAGCCACATCTCCTCGCAGGAGGCGTCGAAGGCGACCGAGAGACCGGCCATCACCCGGTCGCCGGGGCCGAGCGGCTCGTCCTGCTGGAACAGGGCGGCTTCGGCGTCGACGAATGCCGCGGCGCTGCGGTGGGTGACCGCGACGCCCTTGGGCTTCCCGGTGGAGCCGGAGGTGAAGATGATCCAGGCGTCGTCGGTCAGGGTGGGGCGGCCGGTGCTGCCGTGCGGGTCCTGCTTCCGTGTCAGCAGGCGGTTCTCGCCGAGGACGGCGCAGACCCCGGCCTCGGTGAAGACCAGCTCGGCGCGCTCGTCGGGGTCCTCGGCGTCGACCGGGACGTAGGCGGCACCGGCGGCGAGCACCGCCAGGATGCAGACGTACAGGTCAGCCGTCCCCGAGGGCACCCGCACGCCGACGCGGTCGCCGACGCCGATCCCGGCGGCGGCCAGGGTCCGCCGCAGGGCGTCGACCTCGGCGGCGAGCGCGCGGTAGCTGAGAACGGTCCGTCCGTCGTCGAGCGCGGGCTCCAGCGGGTGGGCAAGGGTGGTGGCGTCCAGGATGTCGAGCAGGGTCCGCGGAGCGTGTGCGGGGCGTCCGGGGAACAGCGCGAGCCCGCTGGGCGCGGAGGCGTCTTCCTTCAGCTGGTCGTACACGGCCGTGGTCATGGGTCCTCTTCTCGTCTGCGACCCGGTCGATGCTAGCCCTGTGCGGGGGCGTCCGGAATCATCGATCGGCTCGCAACATCCCTTTTGGGGAAGATTTCTGACACATCATCAGCTTCTGCTTGCAGCTCCTGCGATACGAGTTGACGGTCCGTCAGTCACATCTGACGGACCGTCCGACAAATTTCGAAAGGAGACCCATGACACACGCCGGAAACCTGGATCCGACGGAGCATAGTTCCCAAAAGCTCTCACATCCTACTAAATCGCTCAACTCATAGAAAGCGCGACCTTCGGCTCGACCCGGACCGGTCAGCTGTCGAGCGGGGGCTCCTGCCCCTCTGCGAAGGCCGGCAGCTCCTCCGCCGACCAGGCGAGCCGGCCCGCCCGCAGGTCGTCCAGCACCGAGCGCACCCACTCCACGACAGCGCGGCGGGGAACTCGGGGAACTCCTGCCTGGGCACCGCGAGCATCTCGTCCATCCAGACCCGGGCGACCCTGCGGCCCTCGTCGGTGACCTCGTAGACGGTGCGCTCGGGGTACTGCTGGTCGAGCCCGGTCTCCCTGACTGCGATCAGGCCTGCGGCGAGCAGGCGCTCGATCGTCCGGTAGAGGCTCGCACGCCGGCTGACGTTGACGACCTGGTCCTTGCCCCACTGCTTGATCGGCCGCTGGACGCCGTACGGGTGCAGCGGCCGGGTAGTGGAGCAGCGAGAGGACGGTCAGGGCCGGCGGGGAGCCGCGCAGGCCGCCGGTGGAGCGGATCATCGCCGCCACCGCGCGCACCAACAGCAACAAGGCGACAGGGCCGGTCGGCCGGGTGATCCGCGACCTGGCGCTGCCGGTGGCGATGAAGCTGGTCAAGCCGGAGAAGTCGCCTGGCAGTACGACTACCGGATCGACTGGTACGCCCCCGTCGTCGCCGGTGCCTCGGAGGGTGCTGGGGGGCCGGACCGGCCCCAGTAGGGCCCTACTGCGGGGCGCTGCGGATGTCGAGCTTGCGGATGACCCGGTCGACCAGCTCCGGGTCGGCCCCCGGCTCCATCCGTGCCACCTGCATCTCCTCGCGTCCCGCCGCCAGCATCTCCTGCTCGACCTGCTGGAACTGCCGTAGCCGCCGCACCCGTTCCTTGAGTTCGCGCCGCTGCTCCTCGTCGTAGAGGTCCGGGCGGTTGCGGGCGAGACGGTCCGTCTGACGCTGCCTCAGCCGCTCCACCAGCTCGTCCGGCAGGTCCTCGCTCTCCGCGAGCGCCTTCAGCCGGCGCAGCCCCGCTTTGGACACCCGGTACCAGAGCAGCCGCTCCGCCGCGTCCTCGGCGTCCTCGTCCCGGCTGAGGTGGAGCTTCCGCACCACCCAGGACAGCGTCATCCCCTGCACCAGCAGGGTGAACAGGACGACGCTGAAGGCGATGAAGACGATCTCGTCACGCCCGGGAAAGGTGCCACCGCCCTTGACCGTGAACGGGATGGCCAGCGCCAGCGCGACCGAGGCCACACCCCGCATCCCCGACCACCACAGCACCACCGACTCGCGCCAGCCGATCGGCGCGGCCTCCTCCCTGACCCCCCTGCGCCGGTCCCAGCGGTAGGTCACCCACGCCCCGGGCAGCAGCCACAGCAGCCGCACACCCGCGACGACCGCCATGACCAGGCCCGCGTCCACCAGCATGCTCCGCCAGTTGTGACGGCCCGTCTCCGCCAGCACGCTCGCCAGCTCGAGACCGATCAGGCCGAAAGCCATGCCGGAGATCAGCAGTTCCACGACGTCCCAGAAGGCGCTGCCCACCAGCCGGTAGGCCACGTCGTCCGCGCCCACCGTGCGGTCGTTGATCCACAGTGAGCAGACCAGCACCGCGAGCACGCCGGACCCGTGCAGCCCCTCCGCCAGCGAGTACGCCGCGAACGGCACCAGCAGGCTCAGCGCTACCTGGAGCGTAGGGTCGTCCAGGACCGACATGACCCGCCCGCTCAGCCAGCCGAGACCGACGCCGAATACCAGCGCCAGCACCGCCGACAGCACCAGCCGCTCGACCGCCTGCAGCGTCGAGAACTCCCCGCTGACGACGGCGTCGACCGCCAGCCCGTAGACGACCAGTGCCGTCACGTCGTTGAAGAGGCCCTCGGTCTCCAGGATGCCCATCAGCCGGCGCGGCAGGCCCACGCTGCCTGCGACCGCAGCCGCCGCGATCGGGTCCGGCGGGGAGATGATCGCCCCCAGGGCGATGGCCGCGCCCAGCGGCAGCGCGGGCACGATCCAGTGCGCCGCGACGGCCACCACCGCCGTGGTCACCACAACCAGCGCGACCGCGAGCAGCAGGATGACCCGGACGTTCGCGCGGAAGTACCGGGCCGTGGAGCGCTGCGCCGCCGCGTAGATCAGCGGCGGCAGCACCAGGGGCAGGATGAGGCCCGGCTCCAGGGAGATGTTCGGCACCGCCGGCACCAGCGCCAGCACGATGCCGATCACCGTCATCAGCACCGGCTGCGGCAGCCCGATGCGCTCCGCGAGCGGGGTGGTGACGATGGCGGCCAGCAGCACGAAGAAGAGGAGCATCAGCTGCGCCATGCCGCCGACCGCCCCTCTCCCCCGGGGTCCCGCGCGGGGACGCCGACCGTGCCGCGCCCGTCGGGGCGCCTGTGGTCAGCCTGCCAGCGAGCGGGTCATGGTGCGGTGCGGGATACCGCCGTCCAGGTACTCGGGACCCTCGGCGACGTAGCCGAGCCGCTCGTAGAAGCCCAGCGCGTCGACCTGCGCGTGGAGCTCCAGCTCCGCCGCGCCCCGGGCGCGGCCCTCGGCCTCGATGGCACGGACCAGCGCCACGCCCAGGCCCGTGCCGCGCGCCTTCTCGAGCACGGCGAGACGGCCGAGCAGGACGACGCCCCCGCGGCCGCTGACCCGGAGCGCCTGCTCACCGTGGATCAGTCGTCCGGTGCCGACCGGCGTACCGTCCGCGTCACATGCCAGCACATGCACCGAGGTGGCGTCGAGGTCGTCCCACTCGTCCTCCTCGGGAATGCCCTGCTCGACGATGAAGACCTCACGCCGGATCGCGTGCACCGTGTCCATGTCGGATTCCAGGGCGACGCGGACATCAGCCTGCTGCGGGTCAGCTCTCTGCACTGATGATCTCCAGGGCGCGGGTCAGGTCCTCCGGGTACTCGCTCCGGAACTGTACCCACCGGCCGTCCGAGGGGTGCTCGAATCCCAGCTCCACGGCGTGCAGCCACTGCCGGGCCAGGCCGAGCCGCTTGGACAGCGTCGGGTCGGCGCCGTAGGTCAGGTCGCCCACGCAGGGGTGGCGCAGCGCGGACATGTGCACCCGGATCTGGTGGGTGCGGCCGGTCTCCAGCTTGATGTCGAGCAGCGATGCCGCCCGGTACGCCTCGATCAGGTCGTAGTGGGTGACCGACGGCTTGCCGTCGGCGACGACGGCCCACTTCCAGTCGCTGCTGGGGTGGCGGTCGATGGGAGCGTCCACCGTGCCGGACATCGGGTCGGGGTGTCCCTGCACGAGGGCGTTGTACTTCTTCTCGACGACCCGGTCGCGGAACTGCTGCTTGAGCAGGGTGTAGGCGAGCTCGGACTTGGCGACGACCATCAGTCCGGAGGTCCCGACGTCCAGGCGGTGCACCACACCCTGGCGCTCGGCCGCACCGGAGGTCGAGATGCGGTAGCCGGCACCGGCCAGTCCGCCGATCACGGTGGGGCCGGTCCAGCCGGGGCTGGGGTGCGCGGCGACGCCGACGGGCTTGTCGACGACGACCAGGTGCTCGTCGTCGTGGATGATCTTCATGGCGTCGATGCGCTCGGCGACGATCTGCACCGGCGCGGGCGGGGCCGGGATCTCGACCTCCATCCAGGACCCGGCCATGACCCGGTCGGACTTGCCGACCACGGAGCCGTCCAGCGTCACCTTGCCCTCGGCGGCCAGCTCAGCGGCCTTGGTGCGGGAGAACCCGAACATCCGGGCGATGGCGGCGTCGACACGCTCGCCCTCAAGGCCGTCGGGTACGGGAAGGTTACGGATCTGCGGAACGGTGCTCACCGACACGAGTATGCCGGACCGAGGGGTCCGGCCCACCATCAGGACGTCGGGCCCGGACCTTCGGACTCCTCGGTGCCGGTCGGCTCGTCCGCCTCGGGTTCGGCCTCCGGCCTGCCGTCCCGGAGCACGGTCCCGTCCGGGTTGGTCCCGAGGAAGGAGAGCAGCACCACCAGGATGCCGCCGCAGACGATCGCCGAGTCGGCGAGGTTGAACACCGCGAAGTGCTTCACCGAGATGAAGTCGACGACCGCGCCGCGGAACGTCGACGGCGAGCGGAAGATCCGGTCGGTCAGGTTGCCGAAGGCACCGCCGAGCAGCAGGCCGAGTGCGATGGCCCAGGGCAGGCTGTAGAGCTTGCGGGCGAGCCGGCAGATCACCACGACCACGGTGGTCGCGATGACGGTGAAGACGATGGTCATCGCCGCGCCCATGCCGAAGGCGGCGCCGGGGTTGCGGGTGGCCTGGAGCATCACCCAGTCCCCGGCGAGCCGGATCGGCTCGTGGTACTCGAGCTTGGAGACGACCAGCAGCTTGCTGCCGAGGTCGAGCAGGTACGCGATCAGAGCGACGGACAGCAGCACACCGATCCTGCGCCGGCGCCGCACGGGCGCGGCCGACTGCGCCTCCTCCGCCGCCGGGGCCTTCTGGAAACCTGGGGTACTGATGATGCGCTCCGCTACACCGAGTCGAGTGGACGTCCGCCGTCGAGCGTACGGTACGCGAGGTGGGCGGCGCGGACTGGTCCACGCCGCCGGACCGGACTTCTCCGTCCCTGCTCGTCCCTGCCAGGGCCTGCCGTACTGGCCCTGGGCCCGCTCCTGCAGGCCCAGCTCCGCTACAGGCCCTGCTCCTCGCCGCGCTACCGGCGCTCCTGCTTCTGCTTGCACTGCACGCAGAGGGTGGCGCGGGGGAACGCCTGGACCCTGGCCTTGCCGATGGGCTCCCCGCAGGACTCGCACAGCCCGAAGCCGGTGCCCGCGAGCCGGGCGAGCGCCCGCTCGGTCTGCGCCAGCATGTCGCGGGCATTCGCGGCCAGTGACAGCTCGTGCTCCCGGGAGATGTTCTTGGTCCCGGCGTCGACCTGGTCGTCTCCGGCGCCGTCGCCGGAGTCGCGCATGAGACCGCTCACGGCCTCCTCCGAGGCCGCGATCTCGGCGCTCAGCTGGGCGGCCTCCACCGTCAGCTCCCGCTGGAGCTCGGCGACCTCGGCCTCCGTCCAGGGGTCCTCGCCCGGCCGCACCGGGAGCGCGGCCGGCGTGAAGGCGGGTGCCTCCACTGGCGCGACCCGCGCCCTGGTCGCTGCGGTCGCGGCGGGCCTGGCCGCAGTCGACCGGGTGGCAGCCCCTGTCTTGCGTCGGGTCACGGTCGCCTCCCCCAGGTCTGCCACGGACGTTCCCGCGCGGTGCGTACCCACAGCCCCGCTCCTTGCCTTGTCCGCCATGCGTCTGACCCCTTTGCGAATGGCCGCGTCACACTAACGTGGTGCCGGAACGATAATGCGTGGCGAATCCCACCACAATGGGACATACCGCAGCACGCCTCTCGGCTTCTGCCGGCTCTTCCGGCTCGACGGATGTGTGCCCAGAACGTGACCCGATAATCGCCATCCGTCATCGTTACTGGTGCGTCACCGGCGTGCGCACCGAAAAAACTCCTTGCTCGGCCCTATAGACTGCTGCCGCAAGGCGTGGATGGGGACGAGTACCGCCGAACGCAGCCAGCAGCGACCCGGGGACGGTGTGAGCCCGGGGGTGTGCGCGACGGGAAGATCACCCCGGAGCCGCCGGAGGAACGGCTCGCTCCGAGCCCAGTAGACCCGGCCGCAACCCCTAACGAGGGGGCCGTGTGCTCTCGCACGCACGGCCAAGGAGGGTGGTACCGCGGGGCCGGAGAACCGTTCGCGCCTCGTCCCTCCGTCGGAAGCCGCATGCCGTACTCGCGCCCGCCGGAGGCCCCACCGATGGACCGATCGCCGATGACCCAGTCGCCGATGCCCCAGTACCACCCCGTCCCCGCCCAGGTGGACCTGCCCGCGCTCGAGCACGGCATCCTCTCCTTCTGGCAGGACAACAAGATCTTCCAGCGCAGCCTGGAGCAGTCCGAGGGCCGTCCCGAGTGGGTGTTCTACGAGGGCCCGCCGACCGCCAACGGCATGCCGGGCGCGCACCACATCGAGGCCCGCGTCTTCAAGGACGTCTTCCCGCGCTACAAGACGATGAAGGGCCACCACGTCGCCCGCAAGGCCGGCTGGGACTGCCACGGCCTGCCGGTCGAGCTCGCCGTCGAGAAGGAGCTCGGCTTCTCCGGCAAGCAGGACATCGAGGCGTTCGGCATCGCCGAGTTCAACGCCAAGTGCCGCGCGTCCGTGACCCGGCACACCGACGCGTTCGCGAACCTGACCAACCGGATGGGCTACTGGGTCGACCTGGACGACGCCTACCGGACCATGGACCCGGACTACATCCAGTCGGTGTGGTGGTCGCTCAAGCAGATCTTCGACAAGGGACTCCTGGTCCAGGACTTCCGGGTCGCGCCCTGGTGCCCGCGCTGCGGTACCGGCCTGTCCGACCACGAGCTCGCGCAGGGCTACGAGACGGTCGTCGACCCCTCGGTGTACGTCCGCTTCCCGCTGACCTCCGGACCGCTCGCTGGCGAGGCGTCGCTGGTCGTCTGGACGACCACGCCCTGGACGCTGGTCTCCAACGTCGCCGTCGCCGCCCACCCCTCGGTGACCTACGTCGTCGCCACCGACGGCAACGAGCAGCTCATCGTCGCCGAGCCGCTGCTGGAAAAGTGCCTCGGCGAGGGCTGGACCGCCACCGGCGCCCGCTTCACCGGCGCCGAGATGGAGCGCTGGACCTACCGGCGCCCCTTCGAGCTGGTCCCCGTCGACGGCGCCCACTTCGTGGTCAACGCGGAGTACGTCACCACCGAGGACGGCTCCGGGCTGGTCCACCAGGCTCCCGCCTTCGGCGCGGACGACCTCGCCACCTGTCGCGCCTACGGGCTGCCGATGGTCAACCCGGTGCTGCCCGACGGCACCTTCGAGCCCGACGTGCCGCTCGTCGGCGGCGTCTTCTTCAAGAAGGCCGACGAGGCCCTCGTCGCCGACCTGCAGGCCCGTGGCCTGCTCTTCCGTCACCTCCCCTACGAGCACAGCTACCCGCACTGCTGGCGCTGCCACACCGCGCTGCTGTACTACGCGCAGCCGTCCTGGTACGTGCGCACCACCGCCGTCAAGGACGCGCTGCTCCGCGAGAACGAGAACACCAACTGGTTCCCGGAGACCGTCAAGTACGGGCGCTTCGGCGACTGGCTGAACAACAACATCGACTGGGCGCTGTCCCGCAACCGGTACTGGGGCACCCCGCTGCCGATCTGGCGCTGCGCCGAGGACCACCTCACCTGCGTCGGCTCCCTCGACGAGCTCAGCGAGCTGACCGGCCGCGACCTGTCCGACCTCGACCCGCACCGGCCCTTCATCGACGAGGTCACCTTCGGCTGTTCCGCCGAAAGCTGCTCGCTGGAGGCGGTCCGCGTTCCCGAGGTCATCGACGCCTGGTACGACTCGGGCTCCATGCCCTTCGCCCAGTACGGCTACCCCTACAAGAACGCCGACCTGTTCGAGAAGCGCTACCCGGCCCAGTTCATCTCCGAGGCCATCGACCAGACCCGCGGGTGGTTCTACACGCTGATGGCCGTCGGCACCCTGGTGTTCGACAAGTCCTCGTACGAGAACGTGGTCTGCCTCGGCCACATCCTCGCCGAGGACGGCCGCAAGATGTCCAAGCACCTCGGCAACATCCTGGAGCCGATCTCGCTGATGGACCAGCACGGCGCCGACGCCGTCCGCTGGTTCATGGCCGCCGGCGGCTCGCCCTGGTCGGCGCGGCGGGTCGGGCACAACACGATCCAGGAGGTGGTCCGCAAGACCCTCCTGACGTACTGGAACACGGTCGCCTTCCAGGCCCTCTACGCCCGCACCGCCGGCTGGGCCCCTTCGGACGCGGACCCGGCTCCGGCGGACCGGCCGCTGCTGGACCGCTGGCTGCTGTCCGAGCTGAACATCCTCGTCCGTGACGTGGACGGCGCGCTTGACACCTACGACACCCAGCGCGCGGGGAAGCTGCTCTCCGCTTTCGTCGACGACCTCTCCAACTGGTACGTCCGGCGCGGCCGGCGCCGGTTCTGGCAGGGCGAGCCCGCCGCCCTCGCCACCCTGCACGAGGCGCTGGAGACGGTCACCCGCCTGATGGCCCCGCTGACGCCGTTCATCACCGAGCGCGTCTGGCAGGACCTGGTCGTGACCGTGGATCCAGCCGCCCCGGCCTCGGTCCACCTCGCCACCTTCCCCGTCACCGACCCGAACCTGATCGACCCGGCGCTCTCCCGGCACATGACCCTGGTCCGCCGCCTGGTCGAGCTCGGCCGCGCGACCCGCGCGGACTCGGGAGTCAAGACCCGCCAGCCGCTCTCGCGCGCCCTGGTCGCAGGCCAGGGCTACGAGGAACTGCCCGAGGAACTGCTCGCGCAGATCGCCGAGGAGCTCAACGTCAGCACCCTGGAGTCGCTGTCCGCGGTCGGCGGCTCGCTGGTGGACACCACGGCCAAGGCGAACTTCCGTGCGCTGGGCAAGCGCTTCGGCAAGGGCGTGCAGGACGTCGCCAAGGTCGTCGCCGCCGCCGACGCGGCCGCGCTCTCCGCGTCGCTGCGCGCCAACGGCACCGCCGTCGTGGAACTGGACGGCTCGCCGATCGAGCTCACCCCCGACGAGGTCATCATCACCGAGACCCCGCGCGAGGGCTGGGCCGTCGCCAACGAGTCCGGCGCGACGGTGGCCCTGGACCTGCACATCACCCCGGAGCTGCGGCTCGCCGGCATCGCCCGCGACGCCATCCGCCAGGTGCAGGAGGCCCGAAAGAACAGCGGCCTCGACGTCGCCGACCGCATCGTCCTCCGCTTCACGGCGACGGATCCGGACACGGCAACGGCCCTGACCACGCATGCCGGCCTGATCGCCGACGAGGTCCTCGCCACGGACTTCGCCTCCGGCGACGCGGACTGGAGCGACGCCGTGGCGTTCACGGACGAGAGCCTGGGGCTGACGTTCTGGCTGCGGAAGGTCTGACGAAACGTCGGTAGTCGTCGGAGCGGTCGCGCCCACCACGGATCACCCGTGGTGGGCGCGACCGGTTTGCGGCGGTGGCCGAACGCTCGCCGGCGATCAACGGCAGTGCCGGGGCCGAGACCTTGCCGGCGATTCCCGGCCGGCTGCCACAAAGGGGCTTCGCCCGGGCAACCGGCGCCAGGGGCCCGGGCCCGCATTCGCGCACACCGCACACCGCACACCGCAACGGGACAGCTCGGCCGGCAAGGGGGCGGGGCTCGCCGGCGGCAGCCGGCCCACTGACCCGCCAGGACCGACGCCGCTACGCAACGCAGCCGCCCCGCGCCGGAACGTTCCGGCACAGGGCGGCTGCTGCGGTACTGCAGGTCGGGCGGCGGAGGCCTGGGGTCAGCCCTCGTCGTCCTGGTCGATCAGGAAGCCGCGCATCGGCTGCGGGGCCTGCTGCAGCGGGGGCTGCGGGCGGACCGCGGCCATCGGCTGCGTCATGGCCGGAGCCATCTGCTGCTGACCGCCATTGCTCTGGTGCTGCTGAGCGCCGGCGCTGAAGTTGTTGCCGCCGAAGCTCTGCTGGCCACCGAAGGTCTGGCCACCACCGAAGCCCTGCTGGCCGCCGAAGGTCTGGCCACCCATCTGCGAGGCGCCGACGGGAGCCATCGACGGCTGCGACATCGAGGGCTGGGACATGGAGGACGGCGGCAGCGACGCGGTCGCGGGCTGGCGCGGCGGAGCGAGCGAGTCGTCCGCCTGCGACTCCAGCTGGCGCAGCTGGGTCTCCAGGTAGGACTTCAGTCGCGTCCGGTACTCGCGCTCGAAGGCGCGCAGGTCCTCGACCTTGCGCTCCAGCGTGGCGCGGGCGGACTCCAGGGAGCCCATGGCGACGCGGTGCTTCTCCTGCGCGTCCCGCTCCAGGGCGTCTGCCTTGGCACGGGCGTCCCGCTCCAGACCCTCGGCGCGGCTGCGGGCCTCACCGACGATCTTGTTGGCCTCGGAGCGCGCCTCGGCAATGGCCTGGTCGGCCGTCTGCTGGGCGAGCGCGAGGACGCGGGCGGCACTGTCGTTGCCCTGGCTCGGCTGCTGCTGCTGCGGGAAGTGCGGCTGCTGCATCTGCTGCAGGCCGCCCATGTGCTGCTGCATCTGGCCGGGCTGGCCCATCTGCTGCTGGCCGCCGAAGCTCTGCTGCCCGCCCATGGTTCCGCCCTGGAGCTGCGGCGGACCCTGGAGCTGCGGGGCACCGGACAGCTGCTGCGGGGCACTCGGCAGCTGCGGAGGGCCGGGGTGGCCCATCTGCTGCTGCTGAGCCTGCTGCATCTGCGGCGGCATGCCCTGCTGGGGCACCGGCGGACCAGATATGGCCGCCGGAACGGGCGGGCCAGGACGCTGGTGCTGGTCCTGTTCCTTCCGCATGTTCTGCTGGTTCTGGGCGGCCGCGCGAGTCGCTGCGGCCAGCTTGGCGCGCAGATCCTCGTTCTCGCGGAGCAGTCGGGTCAGCTCTCCTTCGACCTCGTCGAGGAAGGCATCGACCTCGTCCTCGTCATAGCCTTCGCGGAGGCGGACGGTCGTGAACTGCTTGTTCCGCACGTCCTCGGGGGTCAATGGCATCTCTTCACCTCAACGTGATCGTCGGACAACCGGCGGCCTGCGTGGTTCACAAGGCCCCCACGACGGAGATCAGGATCGAAACAATGATGATCAGTACGAGGAAGGACAGGTCGAGAGCCACGCCCCCGAAGCGCAGCGGCGGAATGAACCGCCGCAAAAGCTTGAGCGGCGGATCAGTGACGGTGTAGATGCACTCGAGCACAACGATCATCCCGCGGCCGGGCCGCCATTCGCGGGCTAGTTGTTGCACCCAGTCCATCACCAGACGTGCCAGCAGCACGATGAGAAAGCACGTCAGCACGATGTACAGCACCTGCCATACAACGTTCACTGCGCTTCCCCTCACTCTCGTCCTGCCTGCTGTCCCCCGGGAGCGGAAGGCCCGCTACCCGGTGTCACCTTGTCCACACGTTACGTCCTGCTGTGGTCAGCTCTGGTTGAAGAACCCACCCTCGGCAATCCTGGCCTTGTCCTCCGCCGTGACATCGACGTTAGCAGGAGACAGTAGGAACACCTTCTGTGTCACCCGCTCGATGCTTCCGTGAAGACCGAAGACCAGTCCAGCCGCGAAGTCTACGAGGCGCTTGGCGTCCGTGTCGTCCATCTCGGTGAGATTCATGATCACAGGCGTGCTCTCACGGAAGTGTTCCCCGATGGTACGGGCTTCGTTGTAGGTTCGGGGGTGAAGTGTGGTGATGCGGTAGGGCTCCCGCTCGGAGGCGGCCTTGGGCATGATCACCGGGGCACTCTTCTCCACGTGACGGCGTTCGGGTGTGATGGACGACACTGGCGCCATCCTGGGTTCCGACCGCATCGGGGCCACGACCGCGGCCTGCGCGACGGGCGCGGGGGCAGGACGGGGCACCTCCTCGGTGCGCGCGGCGTTTCGCATCGGCTCGGGCTCGGGGCCGTAGTCCTCGTCGTCAGGATCGTAGCCCTGAACGTCGTAGCGTTCGTCCTCCACGAGGCCGAGGTATTCCGCCATCCTGCGCAGTGCGCTGGCCATACTCCTGTCCTCCGCTCTGTGGTGGATCGGGTCCGTCACCGGCACACCCCCGCTGTCGCGAGGTGGTTCTACGATCCACGGTCTGACCCCGCGATGCAGGGGAGATTCCTACTTGTCCTAATTTGTTCTGCGATCTGATCTTCTAACCGGTGACGTTACCCGAGGGGCGCCCGGACACCCAGTACCGCCGTACCGACGCGCACATGTGTCGCCCCGGCCGCGATGGCTTCTTCCAGGTCGCCACTCATGCCGGCGGAGACCATCGTGGCAGCAGGATGCGCCCGGCGTAGGTGAGATGAGATTTCCGCGAGACGGTCGAAAGCTCGGCGCGGCGAACCGGCGTCCGGCCCGGTGAGCGGGGCGACTGCCATCACCCCGTCAAGTCGCAGGCCCGGCGCGGACGCCAGGGCATCGGCCAGGGCCGGGACGTCCGCCGGCGCGGCTCCGCCTCGGTGGAGTCCGGAGCCGGGGGAGGCTTCCAGGGCGACCTGGATGAGACAGCCCAATTCGGGGCGTTCCGACTTCTGCACCTCGGCGGAGAGAGCAGTGATCAGTCGAAGCCGGTCAACGGAATGCACGCGGTCGGCGTACCTCAGAACGGAACGGACCTTATTGGTTTGCAATTGGCCGACAAAATGCCAGATGAGCGGAAGATCTCTGCATTCCTCGGCTTTTGGGGCAGCATCCTGGTCACGGTTCTCGGCGACGTCGGTGACGCCCAGCGCGGAGAGGATTCTGGTGTCCGAGGCGGGATAGGTCTTGGTGACCACCACGAGGGTGACCTCGTCGCGCGCGCGCGCGGCGACGGCGCACGCGGCGGTGACGCGCTGCTCCACCGAGGTGAGGTTGGCGCGGAGGGTCTCGTAGCGCGCTCGCCCGGACGCGGAGAGGACTGCGAGGAGGTCGGGCGAATCGTTCATGCGTGGGTACCGTCCAGCCAGACATAGCTCGCGAGGCGGCCGGTGCGCTGCTCGCGGCGGTAGGAGAAGTGGTCGGACGATTCCATGGTGCAGATGTGGGACATCTCATGCACCGAGACCCCGAGCCGGGCGAGTTGCGCGCGGACGCCGGCGGGGAGGTCGAGAGCGGGAGTACCCCAGCTCGTCTGCGACCAGGTGTCCGGTTCGAGAGCGGCGATCTCGTCGCGGAGCGGTGCCGGCACTTCGTAACAACGTCCGCACACGGACGGGCCGATGGCACCGACGATCCGGGCGGGATCCGCGCCGAGTTCGATCATCGCTGCTACGGCGGCAGGGACGACCCCGGCCGCGAGGCCGGGACGTCCGGCGTGCGCGGCGGCGGTGACCCCGGCGGCCGGATCGGCGAGAAGAACCGGGACGCAGTCAGCGGTGAGCACGGCGAGGGCCAGGCCGGAACGGCCGGTCACCAGAGCATCGACGGTCGGGGCCGCACCGTCGGCCTGGCGTTCCGTCACCGCCGCGACGCCGTTGCCGTGCACCTGGTGCATCCACACCACGTCCGCCGGGTCGAGCCCGAGCGCGCCCGCGGCGAGACGGCGGTTGTCGCGAACGAGCGGTGGCTCGTCCCCGACCGCCCCACCCAGGTTGAGCTCCCCATACGGCGAGGTGCTCACCCCGCCCCACCGGTCGGTGAAGGCGAAATGAGCACCGTCGTCAAAGTCGATCTGCTGGCCGATCATGATGATCAGCTTAAACCGCCGGTCGGTCCACGTAGGTCCGGCTACTTCAGGAAGTCCGGGACGTCCAGCTCCTCGGCAGGGCTGTCCACGTACGGCGGGCGGGTCTGCGGGACGTGCGGCGGCATCTGCGGGGCGGCCGGCTCGGCGTGGCGCTGCGGCTCCTCGGCGCGCGGGACGCTGCCGATGGTGTGGACGCTGCGCCCGGCGGCCGTGGAGCCGGCCCGGTTGAACTCGCCGGCCCGCTCCTGCTGCTGCGGCGCGGCGGGGCTGGTGGAGCGGACCACCGGCTCGCGGACGATGGTGGGCGGCGCACCACCGTCGAAGCCCGCCGCGATGACGGTGACCCGGACCTCGTCGCCCAGGGCGTCGTCGATGACCGCGCCGAAGATGATGTTGGCCTCGGGGTGCGCCGCTTCGGCCACCAGCTGCGCCGACTCGTTGATCTCGAACAGGCCGAGGTCGGAGCCGCCAGAGATGGAGAGCAGCACGCCACGCGCGCCGTCGATCGAGGCTTCGAGCAGCGGCGACGAGATCGCCATGATCGCGGCAGCCTTGGCGCGGTCCTCGCCACGGGCCGAGCCGATGCCCATCAGGGCCGAACCCGCGTCCGACATGACCGATTTGACGTCGGCGAAGTCCAGATTGATCAGGCCGGGGGTGGTGATCAGGTCGGTGATGCCCTGGACGCCGGAGAGCAGCACCTGGTCGGCGGAGCGGAACGCGTCCAGCACGCTGACCTGGCGGTCGGAGATGGACAGCAGCCGGTCGTTGGGGATCACGATGAGGGTGTCGACCTCTTCGCGGAGCTGCGCGATGCCGTCCTCGGCCTGGTTGGCGCGGCGGCGGCCCTCGAAGGTGAAGGGCCTGGTGACGACGCCGATGGTGAGCGCGCCAAGGGTGCGGGCGATGTTGGCGACGACGGGCGCGCCGCCGGTGCCGGTGCCGCCGCCCTCGCCGGCGGTGACGAAGACCATGTCGGCCCCCTTGAGGACCTCCTCGATCTCCTCGCGGTGGTCCTCGGCGGCCTTGGCACCGACGTCGGGGTTGGCTCCGGCGCCGAGGCCGCGGGTGAGCTCTCGGCCGACGTCGAGCTTGACGTCGGCGTCGCTCATCAGGAGGGCCTGTGCATCGGTGTTGATCGCGATGAACTCGACGCCCTTGAGCCCGACCTCGATCATCCGGTTGATGGCGTTCACGCCACCGCCGCCGATTCCGACGACTTTGATGACTGCGAGGTAGTTCTGGGGTGCTGCCACGTCGAAGGCCTCTCGCCTCGGATGTACGGTGCCGAAGGGGCGGGAACTCTGAGTATGAGGCCCTGACCCGAACCCTGACCCTGAGGTTTAGGGTTAATGCTGTGCCGCTGCTCCAACATCTACTGCCACAGGACACTAGGTCTCCGAGCGGGCCCGTTCAACGGACACGCCGAGCCTGCGTTTTTTTCTTGTGAGCCTATGTGATCAATCATCCGGACTTTCACCCGGGGTGGCCCACCAGATTCAGGGAAGATCTGGCGGTTCGTCAACACCGCGTAGGCACCAGGTTCTGCGGTCATTCCTTTACGGCGGGATCGTCCGGCGCGCTGACGTCGTAGGTCGATCCCTTCTGCCGGAGCAGCGCGGCCAGCACGACCGCTTTCCGGGAGTCCCGCTCGGAACTTCCCCACAGCACCCGTGAACCGCTTGCGAGTTGCAGTTCCAGATCGTCGAACGAATGGACGACGACCGACCGGGTCTGCTTCGCGACGGAGGCGGGAAGTGCCTTGGCGACATCCACCGCCGAGGCCACCAGGACCTGTTCCGGGAAGTTCTGCAGGCCGGCCTTTCCCGCCTCGGAGAGCGCGAGTTCGACCACCGGCACACCTGGCGGCGGGGTGCTCCCGGTCGCGAAGCGCACGCCACCGGCGTCGACCTGGGTGTACCTGCCGTCCGCGCCTTTGACCGCCGCGACCGGCACCCGCTCGGTGATGCGCACCAGCACGGTGTGCGGCAGGGAGGTGCTGACCTCGGCGCGGGCGACGCGCGGCAGCGCCCGCAGCACCCGCGCCTGCACCGCGCCGGTGTCCAGCCGCTCCAGCGGCCCGCCGAGCGGGACCGCCGCCGCCGCGAGCACCTGATCGGCCGTCAGCACCGAGGTGCCGCTGACCGTGACCTTCCGCACGTCCAGGACCGAGGAGAAGTACACCAGCCAGCAGACCGTGCCCAGCAGCGCCGCGACCAGGACGCCGATCACGGCGAAACCGCGCCGGGAGAGCCGCAGCGGGACCCGGGGCTCGGCCTGCTCCTCCTCCCAGCCCGGATCGCCGTCCAGGTCGCCGTCCAGGTCCCCGTCCGGAGCGCCGTCCGGCCCGCGGCCCGGACGGCCGACCGGCTCGCCGTCGAGATCACCGTCCAGGTCGCCGTCCGGCGCAGCGACGTCGTCAGGCACGGCGGTGCGCGGCGATGGCCTCGTACACCATGCCGACCAGCAGGTCGTCGGCGTCGCGGCGGCCGAACTCGGCGGCGGCCCGGCTCATGTCCCAGAGTCGCTGGGGGTCCGTCAGCACCGGGAGCAGGTGGGCGAGCACCCACTCCGGGGTGAGCTCGGCGTCGTCCACCAGCAGCCCGCCGCCGGCCCGGACCACGGGCTGGGCGTTGAGCCGCTGCTCGCCGTTGCCGATCGGCAGCGGCACGAAGGCGCCCGGCAGCCCGACCGCGGCGAGTTCGGCGACGGTCATCGCACCGGCCCGGCAGAGCATCATGTCGGCTGCGGCGTAGGCGAGATCCATCCGGTCGACGTAGGGCAGGACCCGGTACGGCGGCATCCCGGGGATGTCGTCGATCTGCGGCAGCTCGTTCTTGGGGCCTACGGCGTGCAGGATCTGGACGCCGTACTGCTGCAGGCGGGGGGCGATCGCCTGGACCGTCTCGTTGAGGCGGCGCGCGCCCTGGGAGCCGCCGGAGACCAGCAGTGTGGGCAGCCGCTGGTCCAGGCCGAAGTAGGCGCGGGCCTCGGGGCGGGCCGCGTTGCGGTCCAGGGTGGCGATGGTGCGGCGCAGCGGGATGCCGATGTAGCGGGCGTCCCGGAGCTTGCTGTCGGGGGTGCTGACGGCGACGAAGTCGCTGTAGCGGGACCCGATCTTGTTGGCCACGCCGGGCCTGGCGTTGGCCTCGTGGACCACGATCGGCACCCCGGAGCGCTTGGCTGCGAGGTAGGCGGACATGGCGACGTAGCCGCCGAATCCGACCACGGCGTCGGCCTTGGTGCGGTCGAGGACGTCCTGGACCGCCTTGACCGTGCCGCGGAGCCGGCCGGGCAGGGTGATCAGTTCAGGGGTGGCCTTGCGCGGCAGTGCCACCTTCGGGATCAGTGCCAGTTCGTAGCCGCGCTCGGGGACCAGACGGGTCTCCAGACCGCTCTCCGTGCCCAGCGCCGTGATCCCGATCGTGGGGTCGTTCCTGCGCAGTGCGTCCGCAAGGGCGAGCGCGGGCTCGATGTGACCGGCGGTCCCCCCGCCGGCGAGTACGACATGCACCGAAATTCACCGCTCCCTGCGCTGCCGGGCCTTCCCGAGCCGCGCGATGGTCCGTTGGGGCAAACCGAGGAGTCTGCCTCGGGTTCTCTTGTTCCGGGCGGCGAGTGCCGCCCTCGCGGAGGGTTCGCTGCGTGCGAAGCAGAGCAGCATCCCGACCGCGAACATGGTCGGCAGCAGCGCCGAACCCCCGTAGGAGAACATCGGGAGCGGGACTCCCGCGATGGGAAGGAGTCCGAGCACCGCACCAATGTTGATCATGGCCTGGGCCATGATCCAGGTGGTGGCGCCTCCCGCTGCGTACCTGATGAAGGGGTCCTTCGTGCGTCCGGCCACGCGGATACCCGCATACCCTAGTGCCGCGAAGAGGCCGAGTACTGACAACGTCCCCGCCAGACCCAGTTCCTCGCCGGTCACAGCGAAGATGAAGTCCGTGTGGGGCTCCGGGAGTTGACCCCATTTCTCGACGCTGGCGCCGAGTCCGGTTCCGAACAGGCCGCCCGACGCGAGCGCGTACACGCCGTGAACAGCCTGCCAACAGGAGCCGTCGGCGGGGATGTGCGTCGCGCCGATGCACTGGAGCCGGCCCAGGCGGTGCGGCACCAGGGCGATCAGCAGGGCGCTGAGCCCGATGGCGATCGCGGCGGCCCCGCCGAACAGCCGCATCGGCGCACCGGAGAGCCAGAGCTGGCCGAACAGCAGCGCACAGATGATCATCGCGGTGCCCATGTCGCCGCCGACCAGGACCAGGGCCAGCAGCAGCACCGCCATCGGGACCAGCGGCACCAGCAGGTGCTTCCACTGGTCCAGCATCCTCATCTGCTGCTTGCGCGCCAGCAGGTCGGCGCCCCACAGGACCAGGGCGAGCTTGGCGAACTCCGAGGGCTGGATCTGGAAGGAGCCGCCGAGGCTGATCCAGTTCTGGTTGCCGTTGACGGCCTTGCCGACCCCGGGCACGGCGACGAGCAGCAGCAGCGCGATCACGCCGAGCAGCATCGGGTAGGCCAGCGCGCGGTGCAGCTTCAGCGGCAGCCGGGCGGCGACGTACATCAGGACGCTGCCGATGAGTACGGCGGTGAGCTGCTTCTCGAAGAAGTACGCGAAGGGCAGCCCGAGCGTCCTGGCCTCGATCTGGGAGGCGGAGAAGACCATCACCAGACCGAGCACCAGGATCAGCGCAGAGGAGCCCAGGATCAGGTAGTAGGGCGTCAGGGGGCGGTCCAGGCCCCGCTGGAAGCGCCCCCAGGCGGAGTCGGGTCCGGTGAGGCGGCTGTGCGAGCGGAAGACCGCCACCGAGGTCGCGCCCGAGCGCGGCTGCGCACCCGCGCGGGCCCCCGGCCGTCCCCCCGCCTGCGCCCTGGGCCGCGTGCCGGGGCGTGCGGGCGCGGCGGTGCGGCCGTCAGGTGTCCTTGCCACAGCGGCCCCCTCTCCCCTGGTGCTGCTAGCCGCCCGCCAGCGCGCGGGCGGCGGCGGCGAACAGGTCGCCGCGCTCGCCGTAGTTGGTGAACATGTCCATCGAGGCGCAGGCCGGGGCGAGCAGTACGGTGTCGCCCGACTGGGCGAGCCCGGCCGCCGCGCGTACCGCCGCGTCCATCGCCGGGGCACCAGTCTGTCCGTCGGGGAGCTCGATCACCGGGACCTGCGGGGCGTGTCGCGCCAGCGCCTCGCGGATCACCGCCCGGTCCGCGCCCAGCAGCACCGCGGCCCGCAGCCTGGACGCGGCCCCCGCGACCAGGCCGTCCATGTCGGCGCCCTTGGCCAGGCCGCCGGCGAGCCAGACGACCGGCTGGTACGCGGCCAGGGAGGCGGCGGCGGCGTGCGGGTTGGTGGCCTTGGAGTCGTCGACGTAGCTCACGCCGTCGACGTCGACGACATGGGCGATGCGGTGCGCGTCGGGGCGGAAGGCCCGCAGGCCGTCCCGTACGGCGCGCGGCTCGACGCCGTAGGCACGGGCGAGCGCGGCGGCGGCGAGGGCGTCGGCGACGTTGTGGGGTGCGGCGGGCTGGACGTCCTCCACCGAGGCCAGCTCGGCGGCGGTCCGGTGCCGATCGGCCACGAAGGCGCGGTCGACCAGCAGGCCGTCCACCACACCGAGCTGGGACAGGGCGGGCGGGCCGAGGGTGAAGCCGATCGCGCGGCAGCCCTCCTCCACGCCCGCCTCGCGCACCAGCGCCTCGGTGGCCGGGTCCGCGGTGTTGTAGACGCAGGCGATGACGTTGCCCTCGTAGATCCGGCCCTTGTCGGCGGCGTACGCCGCCATTGCGCCGTGCCAGTCGAGGTGGTCAGGTGCGATGTTGAGCACCACCGCGGAGTGAGGGCGCAGCGAAGTGGACCAGTGCAACTGGTAGCTGGAGAGCTCTACGGCGAGGACGTCGTAGGGCTCCTCGGCAAGGACGGCGTCCAGGACGGAGACGCCGACGTTGCCGACGGCCGCCGTGCGCTTGCCGGCCGCCGTCAGAATCGACGCGAGCATCCGGACCGTGGTGGTCTTGCCGTTGGTTCCGGTGACAGCAAGCCAGGGGGCGGGCTCCCCTGTAGCGGGATGGGGCTTCCGCAGCCGCCAGGCCAGTTCCACATCGCCCCAGATCGGGACGCCCGCCTCGTCAGCCGCCAGGAACAGCGGGCTGCTCGGCGGCCATCCGGGCGAGGTGACGACCAGTCGTGTGCCCTCGGGCAGGGACTCGCCGTCGCCCAGGCGGACGGTGACTCCCAGCTCGCGCAGTTCGGCGGCCTGCGCCTGCTGGCGCGGCCCGTCGCCGCCGTCCACGACGGTGACGACCGCGCCCAGACCGTGCAGCACCCTGGCGGCGGGCAGTCCGGAGACGCCGAGACCGGCGACGGTGACCTGCAGGCCCTTCCACTCCGGGGTCGGCGTCTCCTGGGTCACTGGGTCACCCAGCCGGCGTAGAACAGGCCGAGGCCGACGGCGACGCACAGCCCCTGGATGATCCAGAAGCGGACCACGATCAGGACTTCCGACCAGCCCTTGAGCTCGAAGTGGTGCTGGAGTGGGGCCATCTTGAAGACGCGCCTGCCGGTCATCCGGAAGGAGCCGACCTGGATGATCACCGACAGGGTGATCAGCACGAACAGGCCGCCCAGGATCGCCAGCAGCATCTCGGTGTGCGAGCAGATGGCGAGACCGGCCAGCGCGCCGCCGAGAGCCAGCGAGCCGGTGTCGCCCATGAAGATCTTCGCCGGCGAGGTGTTCCACCAGAGGAACCCGAAGCAGGCCCCCATCAGCGCGGCGGCGACCACGGCGAGGTCCAGCGGGTCCCTGACCTGGTAGCAGCTGGGTCCGGCGCTGTTCGGGGAGCCGCAGGTCTGGCCGTACTCCCAGATGCCGATGAAGACGAACGCGCCGAAGACCATCACCGAGGCACCCGTGGCGAGGCCGTCCAGACCGTCGGTCAGGTTCACGCCGTTGGACATGGCCAGGATCATGAAGATGGCCCACAGCGCGAACAGCACCGGCCCGAGCGACCAGCCGAAGTCGGTGACGAAGGAGAGCTTCGGCGAGGCCGGGGTGATCCCGGCGGAGTCGTGGAAGCGCAGCGAGCCGACCGCGAAGACGATGCCGACGATCAGCTGCCCGGCCAGTTTCGCCTTGGCGCGCAGGCCCAGCGAGCGCTGCTTGACGATCTTGATGTAGTCGTCCAGGAAGCCGACCAGACCCATGCCGGCCATCAGGAACAGGACCAGCAGCCCGGAGGCCGTCGGCTGCGTGCCCACCAGGAGCTTGGTCAGCGCGTAGGCGACCAGGGTGGCCAGGATGAAGGCGATCCCGCCCATGGTCGGCGTGCCGCGCTTGCTGTGGTGCGCCTTGGGGCCGTCGTCGCGGATCATCTGGCCGTAGCCGTGCCGGGCCAGGATCCGGATCAGCACCGGGGTGCCCACCAGCGAGAGGACCAGGGCGATGGCGGCGGCGAAGAGGATCTGCCGCATCGGGGAGCTGCTGGACGCCGCCAGCTGGACCATGGGCTGAACGACTGCCTGACTGTGGTTCACGGGCCCTCTCCGTTCGCAGGCGCGGCCGCACCGGCGAGCAACGCCGCCGCGACACGCTCGAGACCGACCGACCGGGACGCCTTCACCAGCACCACGTCCCCCGGCCTGACCTGCTCGCGCAACAACTCGATCGCCGCATCCGCATCGGACACAAGCACCGACTCCTCACCCCACGAACCTTCGTTCCTCGCGCCCAGCTCCATGCAGGCCGCTTCCCGGCCGCCGACTGCCACCAGGGTGGCGATGTTCAGCCGGACTGCCAGCCGACCCACCGCGTCGTGCTCGTCGAGGGAGTCCTCGCCGAGTTCCCGCATCTCCCCCAGCACCGCCCAGGTACGGCGGGCCTCGGGCCCTCTGCCGCCGATCGCCGCGAGCGCGCGCAGGGCGGCCCGCATCGACTCGGGGTTGGCGTTGTAGGCGTCGTTGATCACGGTGACGCCGTCCGGACGGTCCGTCAGCTCCATCCGCCAGCGGGACAGGCTCCCGGCCTCCCCCAGCGCGGCGGCGGTGTCCGCCACGCCGAGACCGCACTCGATCGCCACAGCGGCGGCGGCGAGTGCGTTGGACACGTGGTGCTCACCGTAGAGACGGAGCGCGACCGGCGCGGAACCAGCGGGTGTGACCAGGGTGAACGTGGGGCGACCCGCGCTGTCCAGACGGACGTCCTCGGCCCGTACCCGGGCCTCGGCGGACTCGCCGAAGAGCACCACCCGGGCCCGGGTGCGCGACGCCATGGCGCGGACCAGCGGATCGTCCGCGTTCAGCACGGCCACCCCGGTCTCCGGCAGGGCCTCCACCAGCTCGCCCTTGGCCTCGGCGATGCCCTCGCGGCTGCCGAACTCGCCCAGGTGGGCGGTGCCGACATTGAGGACCACGCCGATGTCGGGCCGGGTGAACCCGGTCAGGTGGGCGATGTCGCCCTTGTGCCGGGCGCCCATCTCCAGGACCAGGTAGCGGGTGTCCGGCCCGGCCCGCAGCGCGGTCGAGGGCATCCCCAGCTCGTTGTTGTAGGACTCCGCGGTGAACACCGTGTCGCCGAGCCGCTGGAGCAGCTGGGCGATCAGGTCCTTGGTGCTGGTCTTGCCGGCCGAGCCGGTGAGGGCGACCACGGTGGTGCCGGTCAGCCGCTCGGTGACGGTGCGGGCGAGCATGCCGAGCGCCTGCAGGATGTCGTCGACGACGACGGCGGGGACGCCGACCGGGCGGGTGGCCAGCACCGCGACCGCCCCGTCGCCGACGGCGCGGACCGCGAAGTCGTGGCCGTCCACCCGCTCGCCGACGACGGCGGCGAACAGCGCGCCGGGCTCGACCTGCCGGGAGTCGTGCACCACGGGACCGGTGATCCGGACTTCCGGGTCGGGCACGTCATGCAGCGTCCCCCCGGTGGCCTGGGCCACCTCGGCGAGGGTCAGTGGGATCACGTTGGCTCTACTCCTTGGCGTGGCCGTCGTGATGCGACGGTTCTGTCTCGTGGGTCGGGCTCGGCCGCCCGCCCAGGATCGCCTCGCGCAGCACGGCGCGGTCGTCGAAGGGTCGGACCTCCCCGCGGACGTACTGGCCCAGCTCGTGCCCCTTGCCGGCGACCAGGACACAGTCCCCGGCGTGGGCCAGGGCGACGGCCGCGGCGATGGCGCGGGCGCGGTCCGGTTCGACCAGCACCGCGCCGCGTTCGGCCTCGGGGACCTCGGCCGCGCCGCCGAGCATGGCGGTGAGGATCGCGAGCGGGTCCTCCGAGCGGGGGTTGTCGCTGGTCAGTACGGCGGTGTCGGCGTGGCGGGCGGCGATGCCGCCCATCGGGCCGCGCTTGAACGGGTCGCGGTCGCCACCGCAGCCGACGACGACGTGCAGCCGGCCCTTGGTGACCTCGCGCAGCGAGCGCAGCGCGGCCTCCAGGGCGTCGGGCTTGTGGGCGTAGTCGACGACGGCGACATAAGGCTGTCCGACGTCCACCCGCTCCATCCGGCCCGGTACGCCGACCACGGCGGCGACCCCGGCGGCGCCGTCCTCCAGCGGCAGGCCCGCGCAGGCCAGGCCGGTGATCGCGGCGAGGGCGTTGGCGACGTTGAAGGGCCCGGGCAGCGCGACGGAGGCGTCCGTCGCCGCGCCGTCGGGGCCGACCACGTGGAAGGTCGATCCGGCCGGGCCGAGGTGGACAGCCTGGGCGCGCCAGTCGGCGGCGGGGTCGCCGGTCGCGGAGTAGGTGACCACCGGGATCTGCGCCTCCGCGGCCAGGCGGCGGCCGTAGGGGTCGTCCAGGTTGACCACGCCGAGCCGGGCCCGCTGGGGGGTGAACAACCGGGCCTTGGCCCGGTAGTAGTCCTCCATGTCGGGGTGGAAGTCGAGGTGTTCCGGCGTCAGGTTGTTGAACACGGCGACGTCGTAAACCACGCCGTCGACCCGGCCGTAGACCAGGGCGTGGCTGGAGACCTCCATCACCACGGAGTCGGCTCCGCGCTCGCGCATCACGGCGAGGACGGCGTGCAGGTCGGTGGCCTCGGGGGTGGTGCGCTCGCTCTTGAAGTGCTCCCCGGCGACACGCATCTCCACCGTGCCGATCAGGCCGGTGACGCGGCCCGCGCCGCGCAGCCCGCCCTCGACCAGGTACGCGGTGGTGGTCTTGCCGTTGGTTCCGGTGACGCCGATGGTCAGCAGGTTCTCGGCGGCCTGCCCGTAGAGGGCGGCGGCGAGGGCGCCCATGCGGGCCCGGGGGCTGTCCACGACGAGCAGCGGAAGCCCGCAGTCGGCGGCGCGGACGGCACCGTCCTGGTCCGTCAGCAGCGCCACCGCGCCGTTCGCGGCGGCCTGCGCGGCGAAGTCCGCACCGTGGGCGTGCGACCCCGGCAGAGCCGCGTACACGTCGCCCGGGCGCACCGCACGGGAGTCGTGGGTGATGCCCGTCACCGCGGCGTCGGCCTCCGGTGCCGCCAGGCCGAGCAGCGCCGCGACCTCGGCGAGCGGGGTCGGGCGTGGGGTCTGCGGGCGGGGCGGAGCGACGGCCCCGATGGGCGGGGTCGCGGGCTCCTGATCACTTTGGCGCACGGCCGTGAGGTTACCGGTACCGCCCTGCCCGGGGCCAAGCCGGGGGCAATTCGGGCCGGAGGTAGGCGTTCCGCCGTCACTCGGCGTGATGGAGCTCACATCAATCCCTGCCTTTCACCAGTTCACTGGCAGATCCGCCGGCGCGGCTCCGGTCGGCGGAACCTGGAGCGTCTTCAGGGCGAACTCCATCACCTGCTTGAACACCGGCCCGCAGAGCTGACCGCCGAAGTGGCCGTTCACCGGGTCCTGGATCACGCAGGAAACCGTGACCCGGGGCCGGTCGGCCGGGGCGAACCCGATGAACGAGGAGGTGTACCCCTTGTAGCGGCCGGTCGCCGGATCGACCCGGTTGGCCGTACCGGTCTTGCCGGCGACCAGGTAGCCGGGGATCTGCGCGGCGGCGCCGGTGCCCTCCTGGCTGGCCACGACCGACTGGAGCATCTGGGCGAGGGTCTTCGCGGTCTCCTCGCTGACGACCCGGGTCTGCTTGGGCGCGGCGGCGGGCACGAAGCGGCCGTCGGGTCCGGTGGTTCCGGCGACCAGGCTGGGCTCGATCCGGACTCCGCCGTTGGCGATGGTCGAGTAGACGGAGGTGGTCTGCAGGGCGTTCACGGACAGGCCCTGGCCGAAGGGGATGGTGTACTGCTGCGATCCGGACCACTTGGTCGGGGGCGCCAGGATGCCGCGGGTCTCCCCGGGGAAGCCGAGACCGGTCGGCTGCCCGATGCCGAATTTCGTCAGGTAGTCGTACAGCACCTGGTCGGCCTGCTTCTGGGTCGAGCCCAGGTGCTCGGCGGCGAGCATGGTGCCGATGTTGGAGGACTGCGCGAGCACCCCGTTGAGGGTCAGCTGCTCGGTGCCGTGCGCCACGTCGTCGTGGAACACCCGGTCGGCGCGGGGCAGCGAGCCGGGGACCGTGACATGCGTCAGCGGAGTGGCGACGTTCTGCTGGAGCACGGCCGCCATGGTCATCAGCTTGCTGACGCTGCCCGGCTCGTAGACGTCCTGCAGCGCGGCGTTGCCCAGGTTGGCGGCCTCGGCGTGGGCGAGGTCGTTGGGGTCGAAGCCCGGAGCCGCCGCCATCGCCAGGATCCTGCCGCTGGTCACGTCCTGAACGATCACGTAGCCGCGCTGCGCCCCGGCCTTCTGCACCTCGTCGGTGATCGCCTGCTGGGCGTCCCACTGGATGTCCCGGTTCAGGGTGAGTCTCAGGTCCGAACCGGAGACCGGCGGCTGCTCGCTCTGGCCCGCCGTCGGCACCTCGCGGCCGCCGGACTGGGCGTAGGTGACCTTGCCGTCCCGGCCCTTGAGCAGCGCGTCGAACTGCTGCTCAAGACCGCCGCTGCCGACGCCGTCGGAGTTGACGAAGCCGATGACGTTGGCGGCCAGGGCACCGTCCGGGTACACCCGCTTGGTGTGCTTGGCGTGGAAGACGCCGTTGAGCAGGTTGGCGCAGGCCTCGTCGACCCGCCCGCTGTCGCCCGCCTTCAGGGCCAGGCCGTTCTCGGTCCGGCAGTGGCCGCTCCACGCCTTCTTGACCAGGGTGGCCTCAAGCGCGGTGATCTGGTTCCAGGTCTGCGGCGACTGCTGCTTGGCCAGCAGGGCGTAGCGGTCGGACTTGCCGGTGTAGGTCAGCGCGTGGGTGAGCGTGTCCACCGGGACGTTCAGCATCGGCGCGAGCAGCTGCGCGGCCTGCGCGGGGGCGTCGTCGATGTGCGCCTGGCCCGGGGTGAAGAGGTAGGGATCGGCGGTGACGTCGTAGGCGTCGACGGTGGTGGCCAGGGTGAGGCCGTCGGCGTCGGTGATCGAGCCGCGCGGGGCCGGCAGGGGCACGGTCTGGTACAGGTTCACGGTGGCCTCGGCGGCGAGCGCGGAGGAGTCGAGGAACTGGAGCTGGACCAGGCGGCCGACGAAGAGCGAGAAGGCGACGGCGAGGGCCGCGGTGACCAGGCGCAGTCGCCGCTTGGGGTTGCCGAGGCGCAGTGGTGCGGGGGGACGTGAGGGGCGGCCGCCAGGCTGCCTCGCGGAGGCTCGGGCTGAGGGTCGGGAGCCCGGACGAGCGACCGGGCGCGGGCCGGGGCGGGGAGCGGGGCGGGGACGCGGGGGGCGGGGGGTGCTCATGGGTGCTGTCTCCCCGTCAGTGACCGAGGCCGGTGGGCGTCGGCGAGGCGGTGGCCGCCGACGACGGCGGTGCGGTGCGTGGCGCGGTGCCGGGTTTGGCGACGATGAGTGCGGCGGTGGCTGTGCCGGTGGGCTTGCCGGCGCTCGCCCCGGCCGTGGGCTGCGTGCTCGGCCCGGCGGTGGTGGAGGGCCCGGCGGTGGTGGCGGACGGGGCGGACGCGGAGGCCGCAGCGGAGGCGGGCGCGGCCGTGGCGGTGGCTGACGGGGCGGCGGCGAGCCGCTGGGGCTTGCCCAGGACGCTGCCGTTGTCCTGCAGGAACGCCGGGTTTCCACCCGGCTCCATACCCAGCTGGCGGGCGCGTCCGGCCAGGGCGTCCGGTGCGGACCAGGCGGAGATCTGCTGCTGCAGGCCCTGGCGCTGGTCGGTGAGCCTGGTGGTCTGCTGCTGGAGGCGCGACAGCTGGAAGGAGCCCTGGTTCAGGGCCGTGTTGAGCATCAGCAGCGCGATCAGACCGCCGGCGAGTATCAGCACGACCAGGACCGCGAAGGGGCCGCGTCCGGCGGACCTGGCCGCCGTCCGACCGGAGGTCCGAGGTCGTCGGCGTACCGGGGACGTTCCCCCCGCGACTCTTCCGAGAGCCACCTGCATCCGCTCCTTCGCTGCCGCTCGTCCGTTTCGACCGCTCGTCCGTTTCGACCGCTCGTGCGTTCCGGCCGACCGGGCCACCGGCCACCGGAGCCACCGGCTACCTGACGGAGGCTCTGATTCTCTCCGCCGCGCGCAGCCGCACCGAGGCGGCACGGCGGTTCTCGGCGATCTCCTCCTCGGTCGCCTGCTCCGCGCCCCTGGTGAGCAGCCTCAGCCGGGGCTGGTGCTCCTCGGGGACGACGGGCAGTCCCGGCGGCGCGGTGGCGGCCGCACCCGCCGCGAAATACTGCTTGACGATCCGGTCCTCCAGCGACTGGAAGGACATCACGGCGATCCGGCCGCCGACCGCGAGCACGTCCAGTGCACCCGGGATGGCGCGTTCCAGGACCGACAGCTCGCTGTTGACCTCGATCCGCAGGGCCTGGAAGGTGCGCTTGGCCGGGTTGCCGCCGGTGCGGCGGGTGGCGGCCGGAATGGCATTGCGTACCAGTTCGACCAGACGCGCGCTGGTGCTGAACGGTTCCCTCTCGCGCTCCCGCAGGATCGCCGAAGCGATCTTCCCGGCGAAGCGCTCCTCGCCGTAGACCTTGAGGATCCGGGCCAGGTCGCCGTGCGAGTAGGTGTTGAGGACCTCGGCGGCGCTGATGCCGGTGCTCTGGTCCATGCGCATGTCGAGCGGCGCGTCGTGGGCGTAGGCGAAGCCGCGCTCGGTCTCGTCCAGTTGCATGGACGACACGCCGAGGTCAAAGAGCGCGCCCTGGATCTCGGTGATGCCGAGGTCGGCGAGCACCCGGGGGATCTCGTCGTAGACGGCGTGCACCAGCGTGGCGCGCTCCCCGAAGCGGGCGAGGCGCTCCCCCGCGAGCCGCAGTGCGACCGGGTCGCGGTCCACGGCGACCAGCCTGGCCTCGGGGAAGGCGAAGAGCATGGCCTCGCTGTGGCCGCCGAGGCCCAGTGTCCCGTCCACGACCACGGCGCCGGGCGCGGTCAGTGCGGGGGCCAGCACGTCCAGACATCGTCTGAGCATCACCGGGACGTGCCTGGTCTCGGGTCCGGTGCTCATCGGGTGCCTCTCGTAGGGCGCCCATACCGCCTGGTCCCCGCCCGCTCGCCTTGGGGAAGGGACCCTCTGCCGCCGGGGAAGGGGCGTCAGCGGGTTCGGAGCGGGTGGAGGCCGGGCCGGTACGTGCGTGTCGTGCCTGCAGATGAATCGGGCGAGCTGTGCCCTCCCCCACCTGTCCCGGGGCGGCACTCGCTCGACGTCGCGTCACTTTACTCCACGGCTCCCTCTGGTCAACCGGATGCGACGGCGCACGCCCCCTGGAGTCGTACGATGAAGCTGCAGGTCAGGGCACATCTGACGATGCGACACGGGCGCGCGCCAGGCCCGCGCGCCGCTCGCCGCGGCCTCGGCCCCGACATCGGCCCCGACATCGGCTGCCTCACGGCACGCCGAAGATCAGGCAAATGGAGTAGGCAGAGCGAGCAGGCGGACACATAGGGTGCCTGAACCGCCGCCCTGCGCGTATGCAATGCGTCACAGCGCCGTCTCGTGCCTCGGTCGAACGCGGCCGAAGGCCCCGATTCCCACTACCGTCGAAAGCATGACCATGACCCCCGACCTGCCGTCCGCCCAGGCCGCTGCGTCCGCCGAGGCTGTTCCTTCCATCATCGACAGCTTCGTCGCCCGCAACCGGGCCTACGCCGCCGCCTACCGCGACGGAGGCATGGACGCCCGCCCGGTCCAGCGGGTCGCCGTGGTCGCCTGCATGGACGCGCGCCTCGACGTCCATGCCGCGCTCGGCCTGGAACTGGGCGACTGCCATGTCATCCGCAACGCCGGCGGCGTCGTCACCGACGACACCATCCGCTCGCTGACGGTCAGCCAGCGCGCCCTGGGCACCCGCTCCATAGCGCTGATCCACCACACCGGCTGCGGCCTGCTGAACCTCACCGAGAACTTCCGGATCGAACTGGAGGACGAGGTCGGCATCCGCCCCTCCTGGGCCCTGGAGTCGTTCACCGACCTGGAGCAGGACGTGCGCCAGTCCATGGCCAGGGTCCGCACCTCCCCCTTCCTGCTGCACCACGACGACATCCGCGGCTTCGTCTTCGACGTCCACACCGGGCTGCTCCGCGAGATCCAGCCCTGATGGCGGCAGGCGGAGGAGTGCCGGCGGCACGACGGATCCGGGTGCTGCCCGCCGCCGACCGGGCAGCCTCCGCCTGGAAGAACGGCGGCGGCACCACCCGCGAGGTCGCCGCCGGGCCGGACGGCGCCGGTCTCGACGACTTCGACTGGCGGGTCAGCCTCGCCGACGTGGCCGAGGGCGGCCCGTTCTCGCGCTTCCCCGGCGTCGACCGGGTGATCACGGTGGTCGAGGGCAACGGCATGGAGCTGACCGTCGACGGCCGACCTCACCCGGTGGACCGCCGCTACCAGCCGTTCGCCTTCGCCGGCGACGCGGACACCGGCTGCCGCCTGCTCGACGGGCCCATCGTCGACTTCAACGTGATGACCCGCAGGGACCGGGTCCGTGCGACCGTCGCCATCGTCCGCGACGACCTCGCGCTGCCGTCCGAGGGAACGGTGCTGGTACTCCTTCTGGACGGCCGTGCCCGGCTGGACGATTCGGACCTGGACCAGTACGACGCCGCGCTCCTCGACGGCCCGGGGAGCACATCCCTGGTGTTGAACGGTGGTGCGGGGCTTGCCGCCGTGGTCACTCTCCGCCAGGCAACCCGTGCATAACGGACGAATAACGGGCGAATAACGGAGTCCGTGGAGTCCGAATCGTCCGGTCGAGTGACGAAGGCGGCTCCGACAGGGAACAATGCATCTGCCGTGTCGACGCACACGGAGGGGCCTGGACCGGGGACGAGGTCGCGGCCCCGTACACGGGCCAAGGAGTAGCCGGGTGACGACCTTCAACGAGCACGCCAGTCTCGACCACCAGGCCGGAGGGATGCCGCCCACGGCGGCGAGAGTGCCGCAGGGTGCGGGACTGGCCGAGCTCGGAGCCGTGGTGGAGCGGATCCGCTCCTCTGTGGAAAGCGTGCTCGAGGGCAAGCCGGACGCGGTACGGCTTGCCCTGACGGTGCTGCTCGCCGAGGGGCACCTGCTGATCGAGGACGTGCCGGGCGTCGGCAAGACGCTGCTCGCCAAGGCCCTCGCCCGTTCCGTGGACTGCACGGTGCGCCGGATCCAGTTCACTCCGGACCTGTTGCCCTCCGACATCACCGGCACCAGCGTGTTCGACCAGACCCGCCGCGACTTCGAGTTCAAGCCGGGCGCGATCTTCGCCCAGATCGTCGTGGGCGACGAGATCAACCGGGCCTCGCCGAAGACCCAGTCCGCGCTGCTGGAGTCCATGGAGGAGGGCCAGGTCACGGTCGACGGCACCAGCTACCCGCTGCCGTCGCCGTTCATGGTCGTCGCCACCCAGAACCCGGTGGAGATGGAGGGCACCTACCCGCTGCCCGAGGCCCAGCGCGACCGCTTCATGGCGCGGATCTCCATCGGCTACCCCAGCTCCGACGCCGAACTGCAGATGCTCGACGTCCACGGCGGAGCCTCACCGCTGGCCGATCTGCGGCCGGTCGCGCACGCCGACGACGTGATCAAACTGATCGACGTGGTGCGCCGGGTCCACGTGGCCGACGAGCTGCGCCGCTACGCCGTCGCCCTGGTCTCCGCCACCCGGACCTCCCCGGAGCTGCGCCTCGGCGCCTCGCCCCGGGCCACCCTGCACCTGCTGCGGGCCGCCCGCGCCGCCGCCGCCCTCGACGGACGCGAGTACGTGATCCCCGACGACCTGCAGGCGCTGGCCGTGCCGGTGCTGGCGCACCGCCTGCTGCCCACCGCCGAGACCCAGTTGGGCCGCCGCACCACCGAGCAGGTCGTACGCGACCTGGTGCTGCAGCTCCCGATCCCGCACCCGGTGCGTTGAGGTGGCGGCGAGATCCACCCTCCGTACCGGCCTCGGCGGACTGACCACCCGGGGACGGTCCTTCCTCGCGGCCGGAATCACCGCGGCGCTCTGCGCCTACCTGCTCGGGCAACCCGCACTGCTGCGGGTCGCCCTGCTGCTCTCGGCGCTCCCGCTGGCCAGCGCCGCCATGCTGCTGCGCACCCGCTACCGGGTCGCCAGCGGACGGCGGCTCAACCCCTCGCGCGCCCCGGCCGGCCAGGAGGCCCGGGTGCACCTCCGCGTCGACAACGTCTCCCGGGTCCCCACCGGTCTGCTCATGCTCGAGGACAAGGTCCCGTACGTGCTCGGCCCGCGGCCGCGCTTCGTGCTGGACCGGGTCGAGCCGCGCGGGCACCGCGAGGTGTCCTACCGGGTGCGCTCCGACCTGCGCGGACGCTATCCGCTGGGACCGCTGCAGCTACGCCTCGGCGACCCGTTCGGGCTGTGCGAGCTGACCCGCTCCTTCACCGCCGCCGACACCCTCACCGTCGTGCCGCTGGTCCAGGCGCTGCCGGCGATCAAGCTCAGCGGCGAGTGGACCGGCTACGGCGACAGCCACTCCCGCGCCGTCGCGCTGGCCGGCGAGGACGACGTGGTGCCGCGCGAATACCGGCACGGCGACGACCTGCGCCGGGTCCACTGGCGCTCCACCGCCAAGTACGGCGAGCTGATGGTGCGCCGCGAGGAGCAGCCGCTGCGCAGCCGCGCCACCGTCCTGCTGGACACCCGCGCGGCCGGGCACCGGGGCAGCGGCCCGGCATCCTCCTTCGAGTGGGCCGTCAGCGCCGCCGCCTCGCTCAGCCTGCACCTGCTGGAACGCGGCTACGCGGTACGGCTGCTCACCGACACCGGCGACGCCGTCGTCGCCGCAGGGACCAGCGGTCCCGGCTGGGCCTCCTCCGAGGCTGCCGGACTGCTGCTCGACACCCTGGCGATGGTGCAGCTCTCGGAGGGACAGACCCTCGCCCGGGCCGAGGAGGTCCTGCGGCTCGGCGGAGAGGGTCTGGTGGTGGCCCTGCTCGGGTCCCTGGACGACGAGAAACTGGCGGAGCTGTCGCGGCTGCGGCGGCGCACGGCAGCCGCGGTCGCGATCCTGCTGGACAGCTCCAGCTGGTCGCTGCTGCGCGGCATCGGCACCGAACCGGGCGGTCTCCAGTCCACCCCGGCGAGCAGCACCGAGGAGCAGGTGCGGCTGCTGCGCGAGGCCGGCTGGACAGTGCTGGCGGCCCGCTCCGGGGATTCGCTCCCCGACCTGTGGCGGCAGGCCGACCGGTCCGTGGGCGCCACCGCCCCGGGGTCGTACTGGGCAGGGAGGGACCAGGCATGAACGGCCGTACCCGTATCGCGTTCTCCGGCGCCTCGGCGACACTGCTGACGGCGCTGTGCCTGTGGCCGTTGATCACCCCCGCCGGCTGGCTGCTGCAGGCCGGTTTCCTGGTCCTGGTGGTCACCTGCGTCGGCCTCGGTCTCCGCCGGCTGCCCATGCCCCGGCCGCTGACACCGCTGCTGCAACTGCTCGTGGTCGTGCTGCTGCTGACCCTGTTCTACGTCAGCGACCAGGCCGTGCTGCACGTGCTGCCCGGGCCGAAGGCGGTCCTGGCGTTGAACGGCCTGATCCGCGACGGCATCACCGAGATGGGCCAGTACGCGCCGCCTGCCCCGGCCCGTCCGGGGCTGCAGTTGATCCTCGTCGGGGCGGTCGCGTTGATCGGCCTGCTCGTGGACGCCCTCGCCGCCACGTACCAGCGGGTCGCACTCGCCGGGCTGCCCCTGCTGGCGCTGTACTCGGTCGGCACCGGGGTGCACACCCACGGGGCGCTGTGGTTCTGGTTCCTGCTGGCGGCCTTCGGCTACCTGGCCCTGCTGATGGCCGAGGGCAAGGACCGCCTGTCCCGCTGGGGCCGGGTCTTCCACGGCACCCCCGCCACCCTGGCCGGCACCGGCGGCGGCAACCCGCTCAGCGGCACCGGCTACCGCATCGCCGCGCTGGCGGTAGCGGCCGGGCTGCTGCTGCCGCTCGGCCTGCCCTCGCTGGACACCGGACTGCTCGGGAAGTTCGGCAACAGCGGGCCCGGGCTCGGCGGCAACGGCATCATCACCGCGGTGAACCCGCTGGCGTCCCTGGCGAGCAGCCTGAAGAACCCGGCGAACCAGAACGTCATCAGCTACACCACCAGCTCCAGCACCCTGGGCGACCAGTACCTGCGGATCGTGGACCTGGACGCCTTCAACGGGGTGGCCTGGACGACCAGCTCGCACCAGGTGCAGTCGGTGCCCACACCGCTGCCCTACCCGGACGGCCTGGACCCCACCACCCCGCAGCTCGCCGTGCAGACCCGGATCACCACCTCCCCCGACTACGTCCAGCAGTGGCTGCCGATGCCCTATCCGGCGGTGTCGGTACTCACCAACGGCGACTGGAAGTACGAGCCGGAGGGCAGGACCCTGGTCGGCGCCGACCAGGCACAGACCGCGGGCGGCCTCCAGTACACCGTGAACAGCCTGGCCCTGCGGCCCGGCGCCGACCAGCTGCGCTCCGCCGCGGCGCCCCCCGCCGACATCCTCAAGTCGTACCTGGGGCTGCCCAAGGACTTCCCCGCCGTGGTCCGCAGCGACGCCGAGTCGGTGACCCAGTCCGCGGTCACGCCCTACGACAAGGCGGTGGCGCTGCAGCGCTGGTTCACCACCACCGGCGGCTTCAGCTACAACACCCAGGTCCCGGCCAACACCGGGTCCAACGCCATGGTGGACTTCCTGCGGAACCGGCAGGGCTTCTGCGTCCACTTCGCCGCCACCATGGCGGCCATGGCCCGATCGCTGGGCATTCCGGCCCGGGTGTCCATCGGGTTCACGCCCGGCACCCAGCAATCCGACGGCAGCTGGGTCGTCGGCACCAAGGACGCCCACGCCTGGCCGGAGCTGTACTTCTCCGGCGTCGGCTGGCTGCGCTTCGAGCCCACTCCCAGCCGGGGTGTCGCCCCCGACTACAGCGTGCCCAGCGCCGCCGGCGGCACAGCTCCCAGGTCAACGGCCACCGGGCAGGCCAGCACCGCTCCCACCACCAGCGCCAACGCCAACGCCGGCTGCCCGGCGGCCGAGCGGCGCGCGGGCGGCTGCCGTACCGAGGGGGCCACCGCGCAGACCGTCGCCTCGGGGCAGTCGGTGTGGCCGGGCCCGCTGGTACTGGCCGGGATCGTGATCGGGTTGCTGGTCCTGGTCCTGCTGCTGACCCCCATGCTGTGGCGACTGCGGGCCCGCCGGAGCCGGCTGCGGCGCAGGCCGCCGGGCAGCGGCGGTCCGTCCGAGCTGAGCGACCGGCAGGTGCTGGCCGCCTGGCAGGAGTTGATCGACTCGGCCTGGGACCTCGGCATTCCACCGGACCAGGCGGAGACGCCGCGCCGGACCGCCGCGAGGATCGTCGAGCTCGGTGAGTTGGAGGAACTGCCACGGGCTGCCGCCGGGCGGCTGGCTCTGGCCGCCGAGCAGGTCCTCTACGCCCCCAGGGTGGACACCCAGGTGGCGCTGCGACAGGACGTCCGGGCGGTGCGGGACGGTCTGCGCGCCTCGGTCAGCCGCGGCACGCGTACGCGCGCGCTGCTGTTCCCGCCGTCGTCGGCGCGGCTGGTCCAGAGCGCCCGCGCGGGCACTCAGGCGATCCGGCGACTGCTGAGCCGACGGCCCTGGCACCGCGAGCAGCAGTAGGCAGGGACAGAGCACGGACAGAGGAGGCGGTGGCCACCCCGAGTGGGGTGGCCACCGCCTCCTCTGTCGTTCCTGGTCCCGTCCTGGTCTACCGGCGCGCTACGCGCCCTGCTGCTCGTCGTGACGGCGCTGCCAGCGCTGCTCCATGCGGTCGACCACTCCGGTCTTGCGCCGCCGCAGCGGGGCGCCGGTGCGCGGATCGGCGACGCCGAGGCGCGGAGCCCTGCGCCACCCGGTGATGGCGAGCACGGCGCAGCCGAGCATCACCACAAAACCCACCACGCCGACCCACCAGAGCTTGGTGACCATGCCCCCCATGAGTAGGGCGACGCCCAGGACGAAGCCGACTGCGGCCAGATACACCGTCCGGCGGGTGCGGGCCCGCAGGCCCGTACCTTCAAGCGCTGTCGCGAACTTGGGGTCCTCGGCGTACAGCGCTCGCTCCATCTGCTCGAGCAGACGCTGCTCGTGCTCCGAGAGCGGCACGTCGTCCTCCTACTCTGGTCGCTCTCGCGACCACCGCCGTCCCCGTCAGGACAGACAGTCCTCCCAGGATAGGTGAGGTCAGGATAGGTGTGGAGTCCCCTCCGGGATACCCACTCCACCGCACACCGCCACTGGTTCCTGCTTGTGTTGCGTATGCCCCGACCGCAGGACTGTCATGCCTTGCTGGCTTTACCCGAATCATACGGTTCAGCGTGGGTTTTCGGGGTGCCGTGCGGCATGCGCGACACCCCCACAACGGGCGGAGCGGCGGCGATGGTTCCTGGGCTGCGCAGGGTGTCCGGACGGGAGCTACCTGAGTTCGGCGAGGACGTGCAGCTGGGTGGCGACGGCGTGGAACGCGGGCTGCTCGGCCGCAGCCTGCTCCAGGGCGAGCAGGGACTCCAGCGCCCCGGGCTCGGTGTCCACCAGGACGCCCGGGACGAGGTCGGCGAAGATCCGGACGCCGTGGACCGAGGCGACCTGGAGCCCGGCACCCTCGGCGAGGGACCGCAGTTCCTCGACCGTGAAGCGGCGCGGCATGGGGTCGTGGCCGCCCCAGCGCCCGTCCGGATCGAACAGGGCGGTCCGGGCGTCGGTGAAGTGTCCGGCGATGGCGCGGGCCAGCACCGCGCCGTTGCGGTTGGCCGCGAGCAGGCTGACCAGGCCGCCCTTGCGCAGCCCTGCGGTGAGCTGGCCGAGGGCCTCGGCGGGGTCGTCGACGACCTCGAGCACGCCGTGGCACAGCACGGCGTCGACACTGGCCGGCTCGATCAGGTCGGCGAGGGTCTGCGTGTCGCCCTGCAGGCCCTGGACCAGGTCGGTGACACCGGCCTCGGCAGCCCGCCGCTCCAGCGCGAACAGGGCGTCGGGGCTGGGGTCGACGACCGTGACCCGGTGCCCGAGGCGGGCGACGGGCACGGCGAAGTTGCCGGTGCCGCCACCGGTGTCGAGGACGTCGAGGACGGGTCGGCCCAGTTCCTCGGCGCGGCTGCCGAGGGCGGCGCGCAGAACCTCCCACACGACGGCGGTCCGGAGGGAACTGCGGGGACGCGTCGGGTACACGGGTGGGCTCCTCGGCAGAGTACGACGGAGTGCGACGGGACGCCTCCACCCTAGACCGACCGGCACATGGTGGATGGTAACCGGGTGCTGTCATCCCGTCCTGGGCATGGGCGGTTCGCCGTGCGCGGGGTTGAGCGCGATCAGCCGCTGCACGATGCGCAGGAACAGCGCGGTGTTGCGGATCAGGTCGTCGGCCTCGCGCAGGGTCGCCGCGGAGGCGATCCCGGCCTCGGCCGCGGCCCGCTTGGACGCCCCCGCCGCGTAGTAGACGGACCACTCGGCGAGTTCCGGGGCCACCTCGGGCAGGACCTCCCAGGCGCTGCGGATTCGCCGTCGCTTCCGGGGGTTCTCCTCGGGGCGTCCGCGCACGGCCAGCACCGCGGCGGATGCGCGCAGCGCCGCGAGGTGCGCGCTGGCGTAGCGTTCCAGCGCGCCCTCCATGGTCCGGGCCTGGTCGAGGCCCCGGTACGCCTGCGCCAGCAGGTCGAGCGCGGCGGGCGGGGCGCCGGCCCGGCGCAGCACGGGGTGGATGTCGGACGGCGGCCGGTAGGGCTTCGCCGCACTGCCGGTGGTACTGCTCGCGGTAGCGCCGTTCGTGGTTCCGGCCTGCAGCGGCAGCTGCAGCACCTGTGCCGTGGAGATCACCTTTTCGCTCATGGCTGTAGTCCTCCCGTTCGATTCCGGCCGATTCAGTCGGTCGTGCTCGTGAGGGTCCAGCGCCCGGCGGCGCGGTCGAAGCTGAGGTCGTAGACGCCTGCGGCGAAGCAGCGGCCGGGACTGGCCTCCACCCGCCACACCTCGCGTTCGGCGGCGTCGACGGCGGCCGGGACAGCCGGGGCGACCGGGACCGCGCGGGCCTCGCCCCGCCACGCCCCGCTCTCGATCCAGTGGCCCAGCACCTCGCGCACGGCGTAGATCCGGTCGCGCCACAGGAAGTGCGTCGGCTGGTCCTGCCCGCCCCGGACCTCGACCAGGTCGGCATGCCTTGTGTTCATCGCGGCCACCTCCGTCTCCGTTCTCCACCGCTCGCAAGCGTTCGAATTTATGTTCGAACAACCTCAGAGTAGCCCCCCACCGCAACCCCCCGTCAACGCCATATGAGCCGCGTCGGAGCCCTCACCGACATGCTGCACCCCACCACTGACAACGGCCTCGACGGTCACTGCCGCCGAGCCCGGAGCCGGTCCGCCTCCACCCGCAGTTCGGCGAGCAGCTGGGCGGCGCTGCCGGCCGTGGTGGTCCTGAGCATGGCCACACCGATCTGCCTCGCCAGCGCCGGGCCGTCGACCGGGCGGATCACGAGGTCCTCCCTGGGGTTGCCCAGGCCGAGCCGCGGCACCAGCGCAACTCCGATGCCCGCGGCGACAAAGCCCTGCAGCACGCCGTAGTCGTCGGTACGCATGACGTGGACCGGTTCAAAACCCTCCTGTGCGCAGGCCCAGGTGAGCAGGCGGTCGCAGGGGTCCCAGTCGGTGGTTCCCATGATCCAGCCGTCCTCCCGGAGGGCGCCGAGCGGTACCCGTTCGAGTCCCGCCTGCGGGTGGTCCGCGGGGAGCACCAGCATCAGCGGATCCTCCAGCAGCGGGTGGACGGCGAACTCCTCGTCCAGGTCCAAGCGGTCTCCCGGCTGGGAGAACACCAGGGCGACGTGCAGCTCCCTGGACCGGAGCCCGGCCAGCAGGGTGGGGAGCTCGCCCTCACGGAGGCTGACATGGACCCCTCGCTGGTGCAGCCTCCGGACGGCCGGCGGGAGCAGCAGGGCGCCGGCCGTGGGAAACGTGCCGACGCGAAGGGACGCGCTGCCGCGGCTGACCATGCCGCGCACCTCCTGCTCGGCGAGCCGCACGCGTTCCAGCACCGCCTCCGCGTGCGGGAGCAGCGACTCCCCGACCTCGGTCAGGGTCGCCCCGCGCGGGCCCCGGTGGAACAGCGGCGCACCGAAGTGGGATTCGAGCGTGGCGAGGTGGTAGGTGATGGTCGGCTGGGTGTGACGGAGCGCACGCGCCGCGCCCGCGAGAGAACCCTCGCGGGCGATGGCGCGCAGGACCTGGAGATGGCGCAGCTCGAGCATGGGATATAGAAATTCTCTTGAGAGAGCCAGAGAAACAGAGCGTTCCCCTTATCATCCCCGCTTGCGACGCTGCTGGACGTGACCAACCGAACCGCTCGCACCCCCCAGCAGCGTGCCCCCTACGCCGAAGCCCTCAGCTCCTACGCCGAGGAGGACTGGCTGCGGCTGAACGTCCCCGGACACGCCGCCGACCCGACCCGCTTCGGCGCCCTCGCCGAACTGGTCGGCGACGCGCCGCTGCGCCTGGACGTGCCCCCGCTGGTGGACGGGATCGACCTCGGGGCGGACAACCCGATGGACCAGGCGCTCGACCTCGCCGCACAGGCCTGGGGCGCCCGCCGGACCTGGTTCCTCACCAACGGAGCCTCCCAGGGGAACCGCATGGCGACCCTGGTCGCCCGGTCCCTGGGCGACACCCTGGTCGTCCAGCGCAGCGTGCACTCCAGCGTGGTCGACGGACTGGTGCTCTCAGGTCTGCGTGCCGCCTTCGTCCATCCCTCCGTCGACTCCGCCCTCGGCATCGCGCACGGCGTGACACCGGCCGATCTCGCCGAGACCGTCGCCGCGCACCCGGACGCGGCCGCCGCCTACGTGGTGACGCCCAGTTACTTCGGCGCGGTCGCCGACGTCCGCGCCCTGGCCGACGTCGCCCACGCCGCCGGAATCCCGCTCATCGTCGACGAGGCATGGGGGTCGCACTTCGGCTTCCATCCGGAGCTCCCCGGCAACGCGCTCGCCCAGGGCGCCGACCTGGTGATCTCCAGCACCCACAAGCTGGCCGGGAGCCTCACCCAGTCCGCCATGCTGCACCTCGGCGAGGGGCCGTTCGGCGAGGTGCTCGAACCGCTGATCCAGCGGGTCTTCCACCTGACCCAGTCCACCAGCGCCAGCGCGCTGCTGCTGGCCTCGCTGGATGTGGCCCGGCAGACACTGGTGAACGGCCGCGACCGGATCGCCGCCTCGCTCGACTCGGCCGACAAGCTGCGCTCCGCCGTCCGTTCCGGCGACCGATTCGCCGTGGTCAGCGACGGGTTCGAGCGATTCCCTGACATCGTCGCCGCGGACCCGCTGCGGGTGCCGATCGACACCCGGGCCGGCGGCATCACCGGCCACGAAGCCCGTCGGCGGCTGATGCAGGACCACCGGATCATGGTCGAGGTCGCCACGGACTCGGCGATCGTCGCGGTCGTCGGCGCCGGCGCCGCACCGCAGTCCGACCGCTTCGTCGAGGCCCTGCACGCACTCCCGGCCCCGCTCGGCGAACGGGCAGCGCCGAGCCGACTGCGACTGCCTACACCCGGACCGATGCGGATGACCACCCGCGAGGCGTTCCTGGCACCGAGCCGGGCGGTGCCCGCGTACGAGGCGATCGGCCGCGTCAGCGCCGACACCCTCGCGGCCTACCCGCCGGGCATCCCCAACGTGCTGCCCGGCGAGGTGATCACCGCCGAGCTGGTCGACTTCCTCCAGCGCACCGTCGCTGCACCCCACGGCCACGTCCGCGGCGCCAACGACCCGCAGGTGACGACCATGCGGGTGGTCGAGGACCCGCCCCGCGCAGGAGATCCGCGAGACCTTCGCCACACGCGCTGAGGGGTCGTCACCTCCCAGAACCGGCTCGCCTGCGCGTTTGCCCGAACTGCCGACCGCCGGCAATCCGAGGCCCGGTTTCATCCCTTCTGAGGAGGGCTAGGATTTGAACTGACCAGTCAGTCTAAAAGTCCAAAGGGGGGCAGGTTCTCATGGGGGACCTCACCGAGGGAGCCGCCGTCACCGCCGAAGCCCTGGGGCTCCGCGGGCCGCGCGGGTGGGTGTACCGGGGTGTCGCGCTGGAGGCCGAGCCCGGAACGCTGGCCGTCCTCGCCGGTCCGGCCGGCTCGGGCCGCACCTCGCTGCTGCTCACGCTCGGCGGACGGATGAAGCCCGGCGAGGGCCACGCCGCCATCGCCGGGCTGCGCCTGCCTCAGCAGGCCGCCGCCGTACGCAGGTTGGCCGCCCTCGGGCCGGTCCCCGGAGTCAACGACCTGGAGGGCACGCTCACCGTCGCCGAGCACCTGCGCGAGCGGCGGCTGCTGCACTTCTCCCGCCGCACGCCGCGCCGCAGCGTCGACCAGGTCCTCGGACTGACCGGGCTGGCCGCCGACGGTCTCCCCGGCGGACTGGGCACGCCCGTCCGCACCCTGGATCCGTTGCAGGCGCTTCGGCTGTCCACCGCACTCGCCCTGCTCGGCCGACCGCGCCTGCTGTGTGTGGACGACGCGGAGGAACGGCTGTCCGCCGAGGACCGCGAGGCCGCCTGGATCCTGCTGCGCGCCGTCGCCGACAGCGGCACCACCGTCCTGGCCACCGCCCTCGACGCCCCCGACCATGCCGACGTGACCGTACGACTGGAGTCCGCCGATGCGCACGCCTGATCTCCGCCGACTGCATGGGCACAGCCTCGGCCTGGCCCGGCTGGAGCTGCGCCGGTTCTACCGGGGCAGGCTCCCCCGCGCCGCCCTGGTGGCACTGCTGCTGCTCCCGCTGCTCTACGGCGCCCTCTACCTCTGGTCGTTCTGGAATCCGTACGGCCACCTGGACCGGCTGCCCGTCGCCCTGGTCAACGAGGACCGGCCGGTCACCGTCCAGGGCCGGCGCATCGACGCGGGCAGGCAGCTCAGCGACAACCTGATCCAACGCCGGATCTTCGGGTGGGACACCGTCAGCCCCGCCGAGGCCGCCAAGGGAGTCGCCTCGGGGAAGTACTACCTGTCGCTCACCATCCCCGCGTCCTTCAGCCAGGACATCGCCAGCAGTGACAGTGACCACCCCGCTGACGGCCAACTCCAGGTCGAGACGAACGACTCCAACAACTACATCGTCGGCCAGATCTCCCGCTCCGTCTTCGACGAGATCCGCGCCGCCACCTCCACCCAGGCCTCGCACGGCTTCTACGACCAGGTCTTCGTCGGCTTCTCCGGCATCCACGACCGGACCGTGACAGCCGCGGACGGAGCCGACAAGCTCACCTCCGGCACCCAGCAGGCGGAGCGGAGCGCGGGGCAGCTGGCCGACGGCACGAACAACGCCCGTAGCGGCGCCCAACAGCTCGCCACGGGTCTCGACCAGGCGGCCCAGGGCAGCGCCGAGCTCGCCAAGGGCCTCGGCACACTCGACCACGGCGCCGGCCAACTGGCCTCCGGTGCACAGCAGGCCGCTTCCGGCACCCAGCAACTCGCGGACGCCGTCGACCCGGTGGCCGCGAACCTCTCCCCACTGCTGCACGAGCACCCGCAGCTGATCAGTGCCTCCGCGACCCTGGTCGCGACCAGCGCCCAGCAGATCGCGGACAACCTCGGCAAGCTGCCCGCTGCCACCGACCAGGCCCTCGCCGACGCCCGGGACGCCGCACAACAGCTCGACAGCCTCTATGCCAAGCAGTGCGGCACCGGCACCGGCACCGGCACAGGCGCAGGCACCGGCACCGGCAGCGACCTCGACACGCTCGACTGCACCCGGTTGCGCCAGGCCGACCAGGCGGCCCAGCGGGTCGTCGCCGTCGCCGTGCGGCTCGACACGACCGTCCACCAACTCACCCCCGAGCTGGACTCGCTCGCCAGGGACGCACAGCGGGTCGCCGCTCTCGCCAAGCCGCTCGAACAGCCCGGCCTCGCCACGAAGTTCGACGCGGCCGTAGCCCGGATCGACCAGCTGAACAGCGGCGTGCACCGGCTCGCGACCAGTTCCGCCGCCCTGCAGCAGGGCGCCGGACAGGCGATGACCAGCGCGGACACCCTCGCCGGCGGCCTGACCACCCTCGACGGCGGCGCACGCACCCTCGCCGGCGGCCTGTACCGGCTGTCCGACGGCGCGCAGCAGCTCGACACCGGCCTCGGTACCCTCGCAGGCGGCTCCGGGCGGCTCGCCGGCGGCCTGCACGACGGTGCCGGGCAGATCCCGGACTTCACCGCGGCCCAGCGCGACGCGCGCGCCGGCGCCATGAGCGACCCGGTGCAGCTCGCCCGCAACAAGCTCAACCCCACGCCCGACTACGGCACCGGTTTCGCCCCGTACTTCATCCCGCTCGCGCTCTGGGTCGGCGCGATGGTCGGCTACATGCTGCTGCGCCCGCTCAGCAACCGCGCCCTGTCCGCGAACACCCCCGCCTGGCGGGCGGCGTTCGCGGGGTGGCTGCCGGTTGCCGGGATCGGGCTGCTCCAGGCGGCAGCGCTGATGGCGGTGTTGTGCTGGGGTCTCGGACTGCACCTGGTGCACGCGGCCGGGGTGTGCGGCTTCCTGGCGCTGACCGTGCTCTGCTTCTCCTCGGTCACCCAGTGGCTGAACGCCCGCTTCGGGCCGGCCGGACGGCTGCTGGCGCTGGCCCTGCTGATGCTGCAGCTCACCTCGGCCGGGGGGACCTACCCGGTGGAGACCAGTCCCGGTTTCTTCGGCGCGATCCACCCCTACCTGCCCATGAGCTACGTCGTCGCCGGGCTGCGGCGGCTGGTCAGCGGCGGCGACCTGACGGCGGTGTGGACCGGCAGCGCCGTGCTGTTGGCCTTCACGGTCGGCGCACTGGCGCTCACCACGCTCACCGCTCACCGCCGCCAGCTGTGGACGGTCGGCCGGCTCCACCCGGAGCTGACGCTGTGACGGCCCATACCCCGGCTCCGGTCGCGCGGCACAATGTCGCCATGACCACCAGTTCCCGCCGATCGGCGACGCGCCAGAAGCTGTACGAGGCCGCGGTGACCCTCATCGCCGAGCAGGGCTTCTCCGCGACCACTGTGGACGAGATCGCCGAGCGGGCCGGGGTCGCCAAGGGCACCGTCTACTACAACTTCGCCAGCAAGTCGGACCTGTTCGAGGAACTGCTGCGGCACGGCATCGGCCTGCTCACGGTGGCGCTGCGCGAGGCGGGGGAGGGACTGAGCGGTCTGGAATCCCTGGACGCCATGGCCCGGGCGGGCCTGGAGTTCATCCGGACCTATCCCTCCTTCGCCCAGCTCTTCGTCGCCGAGACCTGGCGCACCAACCGGGCCTGGCACGACACGCTGCGGCTGATGCGGGAGGAGACGGTCTCGGTGGTGGCGGCGGTGCTGGCGGAGGCGGTCGCGGCCGGGGAGCTGCCGTCGGACCTGGACGTGCAGCTGACTGCCTCCGCGGTGTTCGGGATGGTCCTGGTCGTCGCCCTGGACTGGCTGGCATTCCAGCCGGAGCGCAGCCTGGACGACATCCACGGCGGGCTCAGCCGGCTGCTGCGGGCTCGCATGCCTGCGTGACCTGCGGGGCCTGCTCGGCCTGGGAGCCGTGCGCGGCCTGGGAGCCGTGCGCGGCCTGCGGGGCGGGGGCGACCGGTTCGGCCGCGGCTCCGCGCTCCGCGACGGTGAACAGCGGCAGGAAGACCTGCACCAGCGGGCCGATGGCCAGCGCGTACGCGACCGTGCCGACGCCGACGCTGCCGCCCATCAGCAGGCCCACGACCAGGACGGTGATCTCGATGGTGGTGCGGACCAGCCGGACCGAGCGCCCGGTGCGACGGCAGAAGCCGGTCATCAGGCCGTCCCGGGGGCCAGGACCGAACCGGGCGCCGATGTAGAGGCCGCCCGCGATGCCGTTGAGGACGATGCCCGCGGCCAGCACGGCGATCCGGAGCGGCAGCCCGTGCAGGGTGGGGATCAGCGACAGCGCGGCGTCCACGGACAGTCCGATGACGAAGACGTTGCTGACGGTGCCGAGCCCGGGGCGCTGCCGCAGCGGTATCCACAGCAGGAGCACGGCCGCACCGACGATCATGGTGACGGTGCCGAAGGAGAGCCCGACATGCCGGGTCAGGCCCTGGTGGAAGACGTCCCAAGGGTCGAGCCCCAGCGCGGCGCGGATCTGCAGCGCCATGCTGGCCCCGTACAGCGTGAGGCCGACATAGAGCTGAACGAGTCGGCGGGTCATGACTGCGGCGCCGGAGTTCATCGAGGCGGTCCCCCCTGGTTGTCGTCGGCGATTGTCGTCGGCCCTTGGATTCGGTGGAGCCTGATGCCAGTCTGGACAGTATTGGACTGCTCATCCAGAGCCAATCGAGGAAAGGTGGACTGGTCGTGAGCACACGCTCCTCGATCGGCGCGGCACAGCTCGACCGCGCGCTGGGCGGCTGGAACCAGGGGCGGGAGGCCGCGTACCGGTCGCTGGCCGGGTCGCTGCGCACCCTCGTCCTGGACGGCCGGGTGCCGGTGGAGACCCGGCTGCCGGCCGAGCGGGAGCTGTCCGCCGTGCTCGGCGTCAGCCGCACCACGGTCGCCGCGGCGTACGAACTCCTGCGCGACGAGGGCTTCCTGGCGAGCCGTCGGGGCTCGGGCAGCTGGACGGCGCTTCCGGCGGGTCGGCCGATGCCGGTGGCGGGGCTGTCGCCGTTCCCCACCGACCGGGGCGGTGTGATTGACCTCGGGGTGGCCGCACTCTCGGCGGCCGAGCCGTGGATCACCACGGCGATGACGGCGGCGCTCGCCGAACTCCCTGCCTACACCCGCACCCACGGCGACTTCCCGACGGGGCTGCAGGTGCTCCGCGAGGCGGTCGCCGAGCGCTTCGCGCAGCGCGGCCTGCCGACCGCACCCGAGCAGATCATGATCACCACGGGCGCGGCCGGGGCACTGTCGCTGCTGCTGCGGGCCCTGGTCGGGCCGGCGGACCGGATCGCGGTGGAGTCCCCCAGCTACGCGAACGCCCTGCAGGCGATCCGCTTCCACAGCGCCCGCGCGGTGCCGGTCCCACTGGACGAGGACGGCTGGTCGCTGGACGCCTGGGCCCGTGCGCTGCGCGAGGCGGCGCCGTCCCTGGCGTACGTCATCCCCGACTTCCAGAACCCGACCGGCCTGCTGATGCCGGACCAGCAGCGTCGCGAGCTGGTGGCCCTGGCTCGCGCCACCGGCACCCAGCTCGTGGTGGACGAGACAATGGTGGAGCTGGCGCTGGACGACTCGGCGCCGGCTCCGCTTCCGCTCGCCGCGTTCGACCGGAGCGGCAGCGTGATCACCATCGGCTCGGCGGGGAAGACCTTCTGGGGCGGTCTGCGGATCGGCTGGATCCGGGCGGCGCCGGAGCTGATCCGGCGAATCGCCGCGGACCGGGCCAGCCTGGACGTGTGCTCGCCGGTGATGGAACAGCTGGCGGTGCGTCATCTGCTGGTGGAGTGCCTGCCCGAGGTGCTGGCCTTCCAGCGCGGGCGGGTGCGCGAGCAGCGGGACGTGCTGATGGCCGCGGTACGGGAGGAGCTGCCCGACTGGACGTTCCGGGTGCCGCAGGGCGGCCTGTCGCTGTGGGTGCGGACGGAGGACGGCGGCCTGGGCGGCAGCGCGCTGGCCGCGTCGGCGCAGGGCTTCGGGGTGTGGATCGGTTCCGGCCCGCGCTTTGGTGTGGACGGTGTGCTGGAGCGCTTCGTGCGGCTGCCGTTCGCGCAGCCGCCGGACGTGTCGAGGGAGGCGGTGCGACGGCTGGCCGCCGCGCGGGCGGCAGGGTCCGCCTCGGCCGTTCCGGCGGAGTTCTCGCTGCTCTGAAGGCCGGACCGGGACGTGCAGGAGCCGGGGCCCGCGACAGAGGACAACGCGCAAGGGACGGCGTCTGCGTCCCGGCGGATCCCCTCCGCCGGCGTGCAGGCACCGCCCCTTGCGCCCCCCGGTTCCCCCGGATCCCCCCAGATCCCCCTGCGTGGCGGCGTGTTCGTGCCGCCCTGGCCGGCCACCTGCTCCGCCGCCCCGTGTCGGCGGTGCAGTGCCGGGCCAGTCGTACGGCTCGCGGTCGCCAGCCCCCGTCGGGCGCACTCGTTGCTCCCCAGGAGGAGCCCCCCGTGTGCGTCCGCAACCGGTGACCGCTTGCCTTCTCCGAGTGGCGGACCCTGCGGGCCTTGCGGCCCCGGGCCCTTCCCGGTGACCCATACTCTGCCCTTTGTGCAGGTGGCGGGGTATCCGCACTGCTACTCAACCACTCGGATGGGTACGTCTGAGTACCCGTACTCAGAGATCATCCGCACCGGCGGGGCCCTTGTCGGTGGTGTCCGCTACGGTGTCCGTGCTGCGGCGCAGAGCGCCGCACCGTACGCACACTGGGGCAGAGGGGGGCCACCGTGTCCATCGTTCCGTTGATCTTCACCAGTGGCTGGGCGAGCGGCGTGAACTCCTACGCCGTGGTCCTGCTGCTGGGACTGTTCGGCCGCTTCGACCACGTCAGCTCGGTGCCACCGGCGCTGGAGCGCACCGACGTGCTGCTCGTGGCGGCGGCGCTGTTCCTGGTCGAGGCGGTCGCCGACAAGATCCCCTATGTGGACTCCGCGTGGGACGCGATCCACACGGTGATCCGGCCGATCGCGGGAGCCGTCGTGGCCGCGCTGCTGGCGGGCCACGCCCACGACTCGCTGGGCACACTGGCGGCGGGCGCGATGGGCGGCACCACCGCCCTGGCCAGCCATCTGGTCAAGGCGAGCCTGCGGATGGGGGTCAACACCTCGCCGGAACCGTTCAGCAACATCATCGTCAGCCTGCTGGAGGACCTGTCGGTCGCCGGTCTGGTCACCCTGGCTCTGTTCCATCCGGTGCCCGCCGCGATCATCGCGGGCACGCTACTGCTGATCGGCATACTGCTGGTGGGCTTCACCCTCTCCCGCATCCGCCGCTTCTGGATCCGTCGCCGCGAGCGACGGGCCCTGCGGGCTACGGCCGGTCGGCGCGTGGACGCCCGTGTGGGCGGATGACCGCGACGATCACCAGCAGGGCCGCGAGGAGGAACACCGCAGCGACACCCATCGCAGCGGAGACCCCGTGCGCGAACAGTTCGTGCGGCGTCCGTCCCGCCGGGTGTCGGGTCGCCGAGCTGAAGACCGTGAGCAGCACGGCTGTTCCCAGCGCCCCGCCGGCCTGCTGCATGGTCTGCAGGGTTCCTGACGCCGCGCCGGCCTCCTGCGGGCGCACCCCGGCGAGGATGGTCAGGCTGAGCGGGACCATGGTGAATCCCGCGCCCACACCGAAGAGCAGCATCGGTACCAGGATGCCGGGGGCGTAGGCGGTGCTCGCGCCGACCCGGGTGAGCAGCAGCAGGCCCGTCAGCAGGAACAGCGGGCCGGTGAACAGGAACGGCCTGGTGCCGTACCTGGGGACCAGCCGGGGTGCGAGCCTGGCCCCGACGAAGATCAGCACCGCCAGCGGCAGGAAGGCGAAGCCGGTGCGCAGCGGGCTGTAGCCGAGGACGTTCTGCAGGTACTGGGTGATGAAGAAGAACATGCCGAACATGGCGGCCGGCGTCAGCAGCATGGCCAGGTAGCCGCCACCCCTCACCCGCTGGGTGAGGAGGTGCAGCGGCAGCAGCGGCTGGGCGGTGCGGGCCTCCAGCGCGACGAAGCCCGCGAGCAGCAGGACGGCCGCAGCGAAGCAGCCGAGGGTGGAGCCGGCGCCCCAGCCTGCGGTGGCGGCCCGGATGAAGGCGTAGACGAGGGTGCCGGTACCGAGCGTCGCCGTGATCGCACCGGCCAGGTCGAGACGACTGGAGTGCCGCTCGGGCTCGCGGATGAACCGCGGAGCGAGCAGAACCACGGCCAGACCGAACGGGACGTTGATGAACATCACCGAGCGCCAGGAGAAGTACGAGGTCAGGACCCCGCCGAGAATCATGCCCACGGCTGCCCCACCGGCGGACATGCTGGAGAACAGGCCGATGGCGCGGGCCCGTTGGGTCGGCTCCTGGTAGGTGCTGACGATGAGGGAGAGGGTGTTCGGCGCCGCGATGGCGGCACCGATCCCCTGGGCGGCGCGGGACGCGAGCAGCAGGCCGGGCGAGTCGGCCAGACCGCCGAGGAGCGAGGCGAGGGTGAACAGCGCGATGCCCGCGACGAGCAGGCGGCGCCGGCCGAGGATGTCGCCGGCCCGGCCGCCCAGCAGCAGTAGACCGCCGAAGGCGAGCAGGTAGATGTTCTGCACCCAGGAGAGCCCCGCGGCGGAGAAGTGCAGGGAGTGCTGGATGCCCGGGAGGGCGATGGAGACCACGGTGGCGTCGAGGATCACCATGAGCTGGCAGGCCAGGATCACGGCGAGAGCGGCACCGGCACGCGGCGGGCGTGGCGCCCCTGGCGGTCGCACCGGTTCTCGGCCGCGTTGAGCGGTGCGTGCGGCTTCGCTCCGGGTGCGGCTCGGGGCGATGATGTTCTCGGACATGGCTCTCCTGCTGGGTCATGACGAAGGAGTGGAACGCAAGCGGAGAGATCCTCCGGTTCCACAAACGACGATACGGAGATAGTCTCCGTTTATCAACCCTGGGATGACGCATGACCGAGTCCGCGCGCAGCAGCGCCCCCCCGCCGGCGCCGCGACCTCCACGCCCCATGCGCGCCGACGCCCGCCGCAACTACGAGCGGCTGCTGGTGGTCGCCACCCGGTCCTTCATCGAGAACGGCGCCAACGCCTCCCTGGACGAGATCGCCAAGCGCGCCGAGGTCGGCCCGGGCACCCTCTACCGGCACTTCCCGACCCGCCAGGCCCTGCTCGAAGCGGTCGTGGAGCAGTGGATCGAGTCGGTCCTCGCGGACGCCGAGCCGCTGCGCGACGCCCCCGACCCGGCCGAGGCCCTGGGCACCTGGCTGCGGAAGCTCGTGTCCCATGTCGCCGTCTTCCGCGGGCTGGCCGCAGCACTGCTGCCGCAGGAGGCCAAGAAGGAGTCCCCGGGCCGCGTCCTGCACACCACCGCCGGGGAACTCCTGGCACGCGCCCAGGAGAGCGGCCAGATCCGGACCGACATCACCATCAAGGACGTGCTGATCCTGGTCGGCGGCATCACCTGGGCCAGCGACAGCGGCAAGGTGGTCGACACCGACCGGCTGGTGGGCCTGATCATGGACGGTCTCCGGGTGCAGGGCTGAGACACCGGCCGCATAGGATCTTTCCCCATGGCACGAATCGTCGTCATCGGCGCAGGCATGGGCGGGCTCGCGGCAGCGGCACGGCTGGCCACGGTGGGCCACCAGGTCACCGTGTGCGAGGCGAGCGGCACCCACGGCGGCATGGTCGGGCAGTACCAGCGCGACGGTTTCCGCTTCGACACCGGACCGACGCTGCTCACGCTCCCCGCCGTCTACCGGGACCTGATGCTGAAGACCGGCCGCACCCGCCTGGAGGACGAGGTCGAGCTGCGCCCGGTCGACCCCGGCAGCGTGCACCTGCTGCCGGGCGGGACGCGGGTGGAACTCGCCAACGCCTCCCTCGCCAAGGTCGTCCGGTCGCTGGACTCCGCCCTGGGGGCGGGAGCCGGCGGGCGCTGGGGCGACCTGCTGGAGCGGGGGCGTGGCGTCTGGGAGGCGACCAGGCGCCCGCTGCTGGAGGAGCCGCTGCCGGACGACCCGTCCGTCCTGCACCAGGACCCGTACCTCCCGGCGAAGCGCGGGCTCCTCTCGCGCGCCCCGCGTACCCTCGCCGAGGTCGCCTCACGCGAACTGCGGCACCCCGGCCTGACCGCCCTGCTCGACGAGTACGCCCTGCGCTTCGGCTTCGACCCGCGCCGCGCACCGGCATCGCTGACCGCGCTGCCGTACATGGAGCAGAGCTTCGGCGTCTGGTACGTGACCGGCGGGATACGCGCCCTGGCCGACGCCGTGCTGCGGCGTTGTGAGCAGCGGCGGGTGGAGCTGCGGTTCGACACCCGGATCGAGGAGGTGCTCGGCGAGGGCCGGGTCACCGGGGTGCTGCTCGCGGACGGCAGCAAGCTGGACGCTGACGTGGTGGTCGCGGACACGGTCCCGAACGCGGCCGCGCTCGACCCGGGCGGACGCCAGGAGCACGGACGCCAGGAGCACGTCCCGGCCGGCACGGGTGCTCCGGGCCGCTTCACGGTGCTGCTCGCCCTGCGCGGCGGGCGCCCCGACGGTACGCCGCACCGTACCGTCGTCCATGCCGCAGACCGGCAGGACGAGCTGGACGCGTTGTTCTCCCCCACGGCGCGGCTGTGTGCCCGGCCGACCGTGCAGGTGCTGCGGCCTGATGACGCGACACTCGCCCCGGACGGGCACGAGGCCGCCGTACTCACGGTGACCGTTCCGGCGGCGGGCTCCGGCGCGGACCGGGTGCCCTGGAGCACCAGCGGACAGGCGGACCGGGAGGCGGAAGCGTACGCCGACGCGGTGCTCGCCCATGCCGCGCCGGAGCTGCGTAACCGGGTGCTGTGGCGCGAGGTGCGCACCCCCGCCGACACCGCGCGGGAGACCGGCGCCGACAGCGGCTCCGTCCCCGGCCCTGCCCTCGCCGGCGCGCACGGCGTCTACCTGAGCATCCCCAACCGGACCGCGTTTCCCGGCCTGTACCGGGTCGGTGGCGCGGCGCACCCCGGCGGCGGGCTGGCCCGGGTGGGCATGTCCGCGGCGGTCACGGCGGAGCTCATCGGCACTCCGTGAACGGCTCGGAGTGAGCGGCCCGGCCCGGCCGGGCCGACCGGCGGAACGTCAGCGGTACTGCTGCCAGGGCTCGGGCTCCTGGTGGGGCTCGGGCTCGGCGGCCGGTTCGGGCTGGTACTGGTACTCCTGGTATGGCTCCGCCTGCGGGAACTCCAGCGGATAGGCGTAGGCCTGCTGCGGGACGTACTGCCCGGACTGCTCGTAGGACTGCTGCTGTTGCGTCTGCTGCTGTTGCGGCTGCTGCTGCTCGTATCCGTAGCCGCCGTAACCGGCGGTCTGCGCATACGGGTCGTACCCGCCGTCGGCCTGCGGCTGGTAGTACGCGGCCGACTCGCCGCCCGCCTGGTACCCGTCGTACGCCGAATACCCCGACGGCGCGTACTGAGCCTCGGCGTACGGGGGCTCCGCGTACTGGGCTTGCGCGTACTGGGCTTGCGCGTACTGGGTCTCCGCGTACTGCGTCTCCGCGTACTCGGGCTGAACGTACTCCGACTGCACGTACTCGGCCTGCGCGTACTCCTGCCCGCCGGGGTCCAGCGACAGATAGTCCGGCTGCGCCGCCGGCGCCTCCTCGACCGGCCCGACCTCGCCGACCAGCACCGGTTCCGGCATCGCCACCGCACCTGCCGCCACCGCTCCGGCCCCGAGGACGCTGCCCAGCAGCGGCACCCGCGCCAGCGGCCCCGGCAGCGCGCCGTCGGCGGAACGCAACGACCAGTGCCGCCCGTCGCCCCGCTTGACCGCACGGGTCACCAGGAACTGCCCGGCCCCGAAAGCCGCCACCCCACCGACGACCAGCGGCAGCGAGCCCGTCACGACGCCCGCCACCAGGCCGAGGAAGCCGGCCAGCGCCAGCACCCGCCAGTGCGGCGCCGCCCTGTGCTGCAACAGCGCCTCTCCGAGCAGCCACAACGCCACCACCGCGAACGCGGCGTACAGCACCGCGAGTCCGACGTTCATCGGCGTACCTACCTCTGTGCTGTAGTGCCGGCCGCGCGAACGGCCCGTCGCACGTGACGGACACCGTACCGGCTCGACCCGTGAAGCAGCTCAGCCTCTCTGGTGCAGCCCCAGGTTCTGGTAGATCTCCGAGGTGACCGTGGAGAAGTTCATCGTCATGAAGTGCAGCCCCGGGGTCTCCTCGGCGATCAGCCGACGGCACATCTCGGTGGCGAACTCGATGCCGATCGCCCGCACCGCCTTGGGGTCCTCCTCGGCCGCGAGCATTCGCCCCGCCAGCTCCTCGGGGAACACGGCCGTGCTCAGCTCGGCGATCCGTCGCATCGAGCGGATCGTGGTGACCGGCATGATCTCCGGGATGATCGGCACCTCGCAGCCGGCCGCCGCGACCCGGTCGCGAAACCGCAGGTAGTCCTCCACGTCGAAGAACATCTGGGTGATGGCGTAGTCGGCCCCGGCCCGGCACTTGTTGACGAAGTGCCGGATGTCGCTGTCCCAGTCGGGCGACCTGGGGTGCATCTCGGGGAAGGCGGCGACGCCGACGCAGAAGTCACCCGACTCCCTGATCAGCTGCACCAGTTCGCTGGCGTAGGCCACGCCCTGGGGGTGCTTCACCCAGGGGCCCAGCGGGTCGCCGGGCGGGTCGCCGCGCAGGGCCAGCACATTGCGCACGCCCTGGTCGGCGTAGTGGCCGAGGATGTTGCGCAGCTCGGCGATGCTGTGGTCCACCGCAGTGAGATGGGCCACCGGAGTGAGCGTGGTCTCCTGGGTGATCCGGCCGGTGATGTTGACGGTGCGGCCACGTGTGGAGCCGCCGGCGCCGTAGGTCACCGAGACGAAGGTCGGCGACAGCGACTCCAGCCTGCGGATCGCCTTCCACAGCCCGACCTCCGCCTCTGCGCTGCGGGGCGGCATGAACTCGAACGAGTAGGAGCGGGTCCCCGCCGCCAGGAGCTCGCGGATGGAGAACGCACCGTCGTTCCGGGTGCTGGGGGTGCCGAGGGCCATGACAGCAGGTTATCCGCCATCCGGACAGATTCTGAAACCGCAGTCCGCCTGCTGATACGGGCCGCGCGGGGGCGTGCTCTCCGGCCCCGCGGGTCCCTCGCGTTAGGCTGGCCGTCCACGAAACCGCTCGGAGCTCACCGGTGTCCCTCACCCACCCCGCCGCCCCACTCGACGCTGCCCTTCCGCCGGGCAACCCCGTCGACGAGGAGCGGCTGCGTCTGCGGGTGAACGATGCGCTGACCCGGTTCCTCGACCGGCAGGACGCCGTCCTCGCCTCCATCTCCCCGCAACTCACGCCGCTCGCGGCCGTCCTGCGGGACTTTCTGCAGAGCGGCGGCAAGCGGCTGCGCCCGGCCTTCTGCTACTGGGGCTGGCGCGGAGCGGGCGGCAGCGCCCGCGACAGCGGCGCGGTGGCGGCCTGCGCCGCGTTGGAACTGCTGCAGGCCAGTGCGCTGGTGCACGACGACCTGATAGACGGCAGCGACACCCGCCGGGGCCTGCCCTCCGTGCACCGCCGCTTCGAGGCCCAGCACACCGCCCGGGGCTGGCGCGGCGACAGTGCCCGGTACGGCGCGGCCGGTGCCGTGCTGCTCGGCGACCTGCTGCTGGCCTGGTGCGACGAGCTGCTCTGGGACTGCGGGCTGGATCGGGACGCGGTCCGACGCGCCAAGCCGCTGTTCGACCTGATGCGGACGGAGGTGATGGCGGGTCAGTACCTGGACATGCTGGGGCCCGCCGCCGCCTGGGCCGAGGACGACGGCAGCGACCCGATCGAACGGGCTCGCACCGTGATCCACTACAAGTCGGCGAAATACACCATCGAGCGCCCGCTGCAGATCGGCGGTCTGCTCGCCGGTGCCGACCCGGCGCTGACCACCGCCTACGGGGCCTATGGACTGCCACTGGGCGAGGCGTTCCAGCTCCGCGACGACCTGCTCGGCGTCTACGGGGACCCCTCCCTCACCGGAAAGCCCGCCGGGGACGACCTGCGCGAGGGGAAGCGCACCCTCCTCGTCGCCGAGGCCCTGGCGACCTGCTCCCGGGCGGACGCCCGGCTGCTGGACGACCTGCTGGGCGCGCCGGGCCTCGCCGAGCCCGAGGTCGAACTGCTGCGCCGGGCGATCACCCGCAGCGGCGCTCCGGAACGGGTCGAGGCCCGGATCGAGTCGCTGATGCGCGAGTCCCTGACCGCACTGGACTCGGCGCCGATCGTCGAGCCGCAGGCCCGCCGGGTGCTGCGGCGCCTCGCGGACGCGGCGACGGCGCGGCGGTACTGACGACCAGGTCTTACGACCTGGGGAGCCGCGCCGTCCGGACGGCAACGGCGAGGCGTCAGGCCCGCTCGCGCACCCTTCGGGCGAGATCCGCGGCGGCGGCGTGCGGGTCGGCCGCAGCCGTGAGGGCACGGACGACGACGATCCGCCGCGCGCCCGCGTCCAGCACCTGGTCCAGGTTCCCGGCGTCGATGCCGCCGATGGCGAACCAGGGCCGGTCCGGGGCCACCTCGGGCTGCCGCTTCGCCGCGTACTCGACCAGGCCGAGTCCGGGCGCATGGCGCCCCGGCTTGGTCGGCGTCGGCCAGACCGGACCGGTGCAGAAGTAGTCGACACCCGGCTCGACCAGCGCCGCGTCCACCTCCGACTCGGCGTGGCAGGAGCGGCCGATCACCATGTCGTCGCCGAGGATCGCGCGGGCTGCCAGGACCGGAAGGTCGTCCTGCCCGAGGTGCAGTACCTCCGGCCGTGCCGCATGGGCGACGTCGGCGCGGTCGTTCACCGACAGCAGCCTGCCGTGGCGCCGGCAGGCGTCGGCGAACACCTCCAGCTGCTCCAGCTCCTGCCGGGCCTCCAGGCCCTTGTCACGAAGCTGCACGACGTCCACACCGCCCGCGAGCACGGCGTCGAGGAACTCGGCGAGGTCGCCCTGCTCCCGGCGCCCGTCCGTGCACAGGTAGAGCCGGGCGTCGGCGAGACGGGCCCGTGCGCCCGCGCCCACGGCGGCGCTCACAGGAGCAGCGCCTGCGCCCGGCGCTTGACCTCGGTGCCGCGGTTCTCGTTCAGTGCCTGCGCGGGGGTGCCGGGCAGCGAGGGGTCGTCGGTGAACAGCCACTCCAGCGCCTCGGCGTCGGAGTACCCGTTGTCACGGAGCACCGTCAGCAGGCCGACGATACCCTTCACGGGTCCGTCGGGGCCGATGAACGCGGCGGGGACCTGCAGCGAGTTGTTCTCGCCTCGGCGTACGGCGATCAGCGTGCCGTCGTCCACCATCCGGCGGACCTTGGTCACGACCAGGCCCCACTGCTCGGCGATGTCGGGGACGTACATCCACGCGGGGATCAGGGCGTCAATCTTGGGATCAATCTGGCTCACGCCCCCCAGCCTGCCATCCCTGGCCGCCCCCGCGCACCACCACGCCCCCGCACGCCCCCCGAACTCAGCAGAGTTCGGGCCGAACGGCCGCCTTCAACTGGACCGAGGGATCGGCCGCCGACACCCGGTCGACCGGCCTGCCGCGCTCGATCAGCCGCCGTCCCTGGGCCAGGTCGCGGGGCCGGTCGACGGCGAGCAACGCCACCGGCACGTCGCCGCGCAGCCACAGCGCGCCCCAGCCTCCGCCGCCCGCCGGGTCGCCGCGCCAGAGGAGTTCGTCGCCGGCGCCGTGGTGCCCCGCGTACTGGACCATGCGGCCGAACTGCTCCGACCAGAAGTACGGCACCGGGTCGTACACCTGCTCCGGGCCCAGTTCCTCCAGCCGGAGTGCGTTGGTCGCCGCCACCCGCGCGCCCTGCAGGGCGTTGTCCCAGTGGTGCACCCGCAGCCGCGTCCGGTAGCGCGCGGAAGGGAACGAGGCGCAGTCGCCGACCGCGAACACGCCCTCGGCCGAGGTCCGCAGCCAGGCGTCGGCGGCGACGGCGCCGGTGTCGTCCAGGGCGATGCCGGATCCGTCCAGCCACCCGGTGTCCGGCCGGGCCCCGATCCCCACCACGACGGCGTCCGCCACGAGTTCGCTGCCGTCGGTCAGCAGGACGGCGGTGCGGGCGTCGCCCTCCAGTCGCTCGTCCCCGGCCACGACGCCGCCCACCCCGGTGCTGGTCCGCAGCTCGATGCCCGCCTCGGCGTACCAGTCGCGCATCCGCTCGCCGACCTCCGCGGGCAGCGCACCGGCGAGCGGCACCGGCGCCGCCTCCAGCACGGTCACCTCGCAGCCCAGCAGCCGCGCCACGGTCGCGGCCTCCGCGCCGATCCAGCCCGCGCCGACGACGACGATCCGCGCGCCGGGGCGCAGCACGCCCTTGAGTGCGACGGCGTCATCGTGCGTCCGCAGCAGGTAGGCGCTCGCGGGCTGGCCGGGCAGGACGACCGGCGTCGCGCCGGTGGCGAGCACCAGCCGGTCGTAGGGCAGGTCTCCGCCCTCGATGTGGAGCAGCCGCCGTTCGGTGTCGAGGCCGACGGCCCGACGGCCGAGCAGCAGTTCGACGCCCAGCTCGGTGTAGTCGACCTCGAAGCGCGAGTGCTCGGCCCGGCCCAGCAGGATGTCCTTGGACAGCGGCGGCCGGTCGTACGGGGGGTGGTGCTCCGCCCCGACCAGCACGAGTTCGCCCGGATAGCCCTGCTCGCGCAGCGCGACGACGGTCTGCACCCCGGCCATCCCCGCGCCCGCCACGACGATGCGCTGCACGTTCTGCCGCACGCTCTCCCGCTCAGACATCCCGCCACTGTAGGACCGACCGGCACATGGTGGCTGGATGAAGGAGCGGGGCGCGGGCCAAGAGCGGGGCGCGAAGCGCTTCCCTTGGGGGTGGTGGTCGGGCGACGGGCGGGGGTGCGGAGGAGGGAGTCGATGCGGAGCATCGGTCGACCGACGACAAGCCGTCCAGGCGACGGCCATCGCCCCGTGACGCCAGCCACCATGTGCCGGTCGGTCCAAGCCGCATGCGCGCGACTACAGTGGACGGGAAACCACGGGAGCCCGGCGTACCGGGCTGAGAGGGAGGCGGCAGGCCTCCGACCGTCCGAACCTGATCCGGGTCATGCCGGCGAAGGGAGCGCAGCACCGTGTCACGCGCCCATATCGACAGCGGTCGAACAGAGAGCCGTCGAACAGACGGCGGCCGAGCAGACGGCGACGACACCGCGGGCGGCCACTCCGACGTGCTGGTCGTCGGCGGCGGCGTCATCGGTCTCGGCGTCGCCTGGCGCACCGCCCAACGCGGGCTCTCGGTCACCGTTCTCGACCCGGCCCCGGGCCAGGGCGCCAACCAGGTCGCTGCCGGCATGCTCGCCCCCGTCACCGAGCTCCAGTACGGCGAGGAGGAGCTGCTGCGGCTCGGCATCGCCTCCAACCAGCGCTACGCCGCCTTCGCCGCCGAGCTCACCGAGGCGACCGGCCTGTCCACCGGCTACCGGGTCTGCGGCACCCTCGCCACCGCCCTCGACGCCGACGACCGCGCCGAGCTGCGCGAGCTGTACGCCTTCCAGCAGCGCCTCGGCCTGGACGTGTCCTGGCTGACCGGCCGCGAGTGCCGCAAGCTCGAACCCATGCTCGCGCCGTCCGTACAGGGCGGCCTGCTGGTGACCGGCGACCACCAGGTGGACGGCCGCCGCCTCGGCGCGGCCCTGGTCGAGGCCTGCCTCCGCGCGGGCGTCCGGATCCACCGTTCCCGCGCGGCTCGCGTGACGACCCGCCAGGACCGCGCCACCGGCGCCCTCGCCGAGGGCGGCGCCGTCCTCACCGCCGATCAGACCGTGCTGGCCGCCGGCTGCTGGTCCGGCGAGATACCCGGCCTGCCGCCGGAGGCCCGGCTTCCGGTTCGCCCGGTCAAGGGCCAGATCCTGCGTCTGCGGATGACCTCGGCCTTCGGCGTGCCCTTCCTCTCCCGCAACCTCCGCGCCGTCGTGCGCGGTTGCCACCTCTACCTGGTCCCGCGCGAGGACGGCGAGCTGGTCGTCGGCGCGACCATGGAGGAGCAGGGCTTCGACACCACCGTCACCGCAGGGGGCGTGTACGAGCTGCTCAGGGACGCTCACGAGCTGGTCCCCGGCATCACCGAACTCCCTCTGGTCGAGACCGGCGCGGGCCTGCGCCCCGGCACTCCGGACAACGCCCCGCTGCTGGGCCCGACCGCACTGCCGGGGCTGGTCGCCGCCACCGGCCACCATCGCAACGGCGTGCTGCTGACCCCGGTCACGGCCGACGCCGTCGCCGCGTACCTGGCCACCGGCAACCTGCCGCCGGAGGCCGCCCCGTTCGCCCCGACCCGCTTCGACCGGCACAGTGCCCTCTCGGAGGCCTCCCTATGACGACGACTCTGCCCATCCGCGTCAACGGCGACGCCCGCGAGGTCCCGCCCGGCACCACGCTCGCCGAGGTCGTCGCCGGCCTCAGCGCCGCGCCCTCGGGTGTCGCGGCCGCCGTCAACGAGGCCGTCGTGCCCCGCAGCGCCTGGTCCGCCACCCCCCTCGCCGCCGACGACCGCGTCGAGATCCTCACCGCAGTCCAAGGAGGCTGATCCGGAGCCATGTCCGACGACATCCTCACCATCGCCGACCGCAGCTTCGGCTCCCGTCTGATCATGGGAACCGGCGGCGCACCCAGCCTGGACGTGCTGGAGCAGGCGCTGCGCCTGTCCGGCACCGAGCTGACCACCGTCGCCATGCGCCGTATCAACCCCTCCGCCCGCGGCTCCGTGCTGGAGGTCCTGCAGCGCAACGACATCCAGGTACTCCCCAACACCGCGGGCTGCTTCACCGCCGGAGAGGCCGTGCTCACCGCCCGGCTGGCCCGCGAGGCGTTGGGGACGAACTGGGTGAAGCTCGAGGTCGTCGCGGACGAGCGCACCCTGCTCCCCGACCCGATCGAACTCCTTGACGCCGCCGAGACCCTCGTCGACGACGGCTTCGTCGTCCTCCCCTACACCAACGACGACCCGGTCCTGGCCCGCAAGCTGGAGGACGCCGGGTGCGCGGCGGTGATGCCGCTCGGCTCCCCCATCGGCTCCGGCCTGGGCATCCGCAATCCGCACAACTTCCAGCTGATCGTCGAGCGGGCCGGCGTCCCGGTGATCCTGGACGCGGGCGCGGGCACCGCCTCCGACGCGGCGTTCGCGATGGAGCTCGGCTGCGCGGCCGTGATGCTCGCCACAGCGGTGACCCGCGCGCAGGAGCCCGCGCTCATGGCGGAGGCGATGCGGCACGCCGTCGAGGCGGGGCGGCTGGCCTACCGGGCCGGGCGGATCCCGCGGCGCTTCCACGCCGAGGCGTCCTCACCGATGGCCGGACGGGCGCAGTTCGATCCGGAGGCGCCGGCGTTCTGACGGCGCGCGGGGCTGACGGCGCGCGGGGCGCGCACGATGTGACGACGGCGTGACGATTCTTACCATCGCGCAACGACCGCGCCGTCGCTGCACCCGCAGGGCCGCCACCGCACCGTAAACTGCGTTGGATGGACACGACCCTGCACGACCCCCTTCTCGGGCGGATGCTCGACGCCCGCTACCGGGTCGAGCAGCGCATCGCCGTCGGCGGCATGGCCACGGTCTACCGGGGCCTGGACACCCGCCTGGACCGGGTCGTCGCACTCAAGGTCATGCATCCGGGGCTGGCGAGCGACCCCGACTTCACCGCCCGCTTCATCCGCGAGGCCAAGGCCGTCGCCCGGTTGTCGCACCCCAACGTCGTCAACGTCTTCGACCAGGGTGCGGACGGTGACGCCGTCTTCCTGGCCATGGAGTACGTGCCCGGCTGGACGCTGCGCGACCTGATGCGGGACCGGGGCGCGCTGACCCCGCGCACCGTCCTGGACATCCTGGAGCCGATCCTCGCCGGCCTGGGCGCCGCCCACCGCGCCGGTCTGGTGCACCGGGACGTGAAGCCGGAGAACGTCCTGCTCACCGAGGACGGCCGGGTCAAGGTCACCGACTTCGGCCTGGTGCGGGCCGTCAGCGGGGAGAGCCAGGTGACGACCGGGCAGGTCATGGGCACGGTCTCGTACTTGGCCCCGGAGCAGATCGAGCAGGGCGCGACCGACCCCCGCACGGACGTGTACGCGTGCGGCGTCCTGATGTTCGAGATGCTGACCGGCCGCAAGCCGCACACCGGCGAGAGCCCGATGCAGGTCATCTTCCAGCACCTCAGCACCGACGTGCCGCCGCCGTCGACGCTGGTGCCGGGCCTGGCCCCGCAGCTCGACGCCATAACGGTCGCCGCGACCGCGCGTGACGCCAACCGCCGCCCCGCGGACGCCGTCGAACTGCTGGCGACGCTCCAGCAGATCCGACGGGGGCTGGCCCCCGCGCAACTGGACGCGGAGCCGGCCGCCGCCGCGCAGTCGGCGGCGTTCCCCGGCGCGGACCCGACGACGGCGATGCCGTCCGGTCCGCCGGTCGAGCGCACCAGCGTGATGCAGTTGCCCCCCGACCTGGTCATGCCGCGCCGAGCGGAACCCGACGAGCGGCAGTTCCAGCCGCAGCCGCGCACCGCCGCCGGGCGTCCGCGTCGCCGCCGCCGGGGGTGGCTGCTCCCGGTCACCGTGCTGCTGGTCATCGGCCTGGTCGCCGCCGGCGCGACCTGGGCGCTCAACGGCCTGTACATGCAGATGCCGAGTGTGCTCGGCCAGCCGCAGGGCACCGCGGTGCAGACACTGCAGGGCGACGGTCTGACCGTCGCCCTGCAGCAGGACTTCAGCGCGACCGTCGGCAAGGGCAAAGTGATCAGCAGTGATCCCGGTGCGGGCGCGCGGATCCGCAAGGACGCGACGGTCACCCTGGACGTGTCCAAGGGACCGAACCGGCCGACCGTGCCGGACGTGTCGGGCAAGTCGCAGGCGGACGCCGAACAGGCGATCAAGGACGCGGGCCTGGCGATCGGTCAGGTCACCCAGGCCGGCAGCGACACCGTGCCGCAGGGCGACGTGATCAGCACGAACCCCGGCAGCGGCACCCAGCAGCAGCCGAACACCCCGGTCGACCTGGTCGTCAGCAACGGTCAGGCGCCCACCGACCTGCCCAACGTCGTCGGGGAGCCGGTGGACCAGGCCACCTCGGACCTGAGGGATGCGGGCTTCACCGTCCAGGTGAACCCCGACCAGGTGTTCTCGTCCACCATCGACGCCGGCTCCGTGGTCAACCAGAGCCCCAACGGGGCGAAGGCCGGGCAGGGATCGACGGTGACGCTGACCGTGTCCAAGGGCCAGCAACTGCTGTCCGTGCCGGATGTGACGGGCAAGAACGAACGCGAGGCCAAGAAGATCCTGCAGGCTGCCGGCTTCAAGGTGCAGGCGATCAAGCTCAATCCGTTCGGCAACCCCACCGTCCACATCGAGAGCCCCAATGGCGGCCAGCAGGCCCCGCAGGGCAGCACGGTGACCATCACCCTGCTCTGACAGCTGACAGCCCGGAGCGGGGCGCCCCCCTTCCAGGAGGCACCCGCCGCCGTGCGTTCAGGGAGTGCTCCGTACACTCCTTGCGCATGACCCCACCTGTGTCAGCGGACCTTTTCGACACCATGGCCACCATGCGGGCCATGCGGCGGCTCAGCGCCGACCCGGTGCCGGACGAGCTGCTCGAACGGCTCGTCCAGGCCGCCGTGTACGGGCCGAGCGGGTCCAACGCGCAGGACTACCAGTACGTCCTGGTGACGGACCGCCAGGTGGTCGCGACGCTCGCGCCGCTGTGGACCCGCTGCGTGGACGCCTATCTGGCCTCGGCAGGCCGCACCACCCCGGCGGCGATGGACGACGCCGCGTTCGAGCGGATGCGCGCCGCGATCGAGTACCAGCGGGACCACTTCGCCGAGACCCCGGCGCTGGTCATCCCCTGCTACCGGGCCCCGAAGGTCAACGCGGACCTGGACGGCCTGCGCGGCATGGTCGCCCAGCTGGGCACCGCCGGGCTGGGACGGCTCGCGGCTCGGGGCGGCCGGTTCAGCCTCCTGGGAGAGGCGTCCAGCGTCTACCCGGGCGTCCAGAACCTGCTGCTGGCCGCCCGAGCTCTCGGCCTGGGCGCCAATCTGACGATCTGGCACCTGATGCTGGAGCGCGAGTGGAAGGCCGCCCTGGGCATCCCCTCGGACGTCCACACCTTCGCCGTCATCCCGATCGGCTGGCCGCTCGGCAACTTCGGCCCGGTCCGCCGCCGACCCGTCGCCGACGTGCTCCACCGCGACCGCTGGTAGGCGGCACGCGCCCAGGTCGCTTCCCCGGTCGTCAGAGTTCGGGGCCGTCGCCGGGCTGTTCCTGGTAGGAGTAGCGCTGCTCGGACCAGGGGTCGCCGACGTTGTGGTAGCCGCGCTCCTCCCAGAAGCCACGGCGGTCGGCGGTCATGTACTCGACGCCGCGGACCCACTTGGGGCCCTTCCAGGCGTAGAGGTGGGGGACGACGAGGCGGACCGGGAAGCCGTGCTCGACCGTGAGCGGGTCGCCGTTGCGGTCGGTGGCGAAGAGGCAGGAGGGGTCGGCGAAGTCCGCGAGGCGGAGGTTGGAGCTGAAGCCGTACTCGGCCCAGACCATCACATGGGTGACCTCGGGCGCGGGAGGTGCCAGTTCCAGGATGGTGGTGGTGGCGACTCCGCCCCAACGGCTGCCGAGCATGCTGAAGCGGGTGACGCAGTGCAGGTCGGCCGTGACGGTGGTGCGCGGGAGGGTCATGAAGCCCTGGTGGTCCCAGCTCTGCTTGTCGCCGGAGGCGGTTGCGCCGAACACCTGGAACTCCCAGGTCTGCGGCTTGAACCGGGGGACCGGGCCGTAGTGGAGCACGGGCCATCCACGTTGCAGTCGCTGGCCGGGCGGGAGGGCTCCTGACTGTGGCTCCGGTGCTTCAGCCTGGGCCGTGGCCTGCTCGTTCTCGGACTGACCCATGTGTCCATGGTGACAGATCGTCCCCGCAGCAGCGCGCACGGGGTATCTCGGGGAGCGCAGCCCGAGGGCGCAGGCGAGTGTGACCTTACTGGATCTCGTTCGGCGCCGGTGGAACGATTCGCAAAACCGTACTGAACGGCACAGAAAGGGCGCGACTCATGCAGGGCGACCCCGAGGTCCTCGAGTTCCTCAACGAGCAGCTGACCGCCGAGCTGACCGCGATCAACCAGTATTTCCTGCACTACAAGATGCAGGAGAACTTCGGCTGGACGAAGCTGGCGAAGTTCACCCGCTCGGAGTCCATCGACGAGATGAAGCACGCCGAAGTCCTCACCGACCGCATCCTCTTCCTGGACGGGCTGCCGAACTACCAGCGGCTCTTCCACCTGCGGATCGGGCAGACCGTCGGGGAGATGTTCCAGGCCGACCGGCAGATCGAGGTCGAGGCCATCGACCGGCTGCGGCGCGGCATCGTGGTGATGCGCGCCAAGGGGGACGTCACCTCGGCGAACATCTTCGAGCACATCCTGGAGGACGAGGAGCACCACATCGACTACCTCGACACGCAGCTGGAACTGCTGGCGAAGCTGGGGGAGCCGCTGTACATCGCGCAGCTGATCGAGCAGCCGGAGAGCTAGGCTGCGCCGGCAGCAGAGGCAAGCGAGCGACCATGCACAGCCAGGGGCGCGGGGAACTGCGCTGCCAACCAGCTACGGAGGCATACGGCTGGCAGCGCGGTTCCCCGCGCCCCTGCTGTGGTTGCTTTGTGGTTGCTCAACGCCCCTAAGCGGCGTCGGCGAGGCCCAGCCGCGCGGCGAGGCGGGCGGTCGGGCACGGGCGCGCCCCCTCGTGCCCGAGCAGCGCCTGTATCCGGCGGACGCAGGACCCGCAGTCGGTGCCGGCCTTGCAGCCGCCCGCGACCTGGCGGGGCGTGGTCGCGCCGGCGGCGATCTCCTCGCGGACGCGCTCCTCGGTGACCGCATGGCACAGACACACGTACATGGCGGTCGCTCCTGGCCTCGGGGTCGGTTCGGCGGGGTCGGGTTCAGCTAAGGCTAACCTTACCGAATCGCAGGCGAACGCGAAAAGCCCCCCTCGGTTCCGTTTGCTGGATCCGAGAGGGGCGTTCGTCACACTGCCGGGGTCAGACTGCCCGAGTCACACGCCTCGGTACATCTCTGCGACCAGGAACGCCAGGTCCAGCGACTGGCTGCGGTTGAGCCGCGGGTCGCAGGCCGTCTCGTAGCGCTGGTGCAGGTCGTCCACGAAGACCTCGTCGCCGCCGCCGACGCACTCGGTGACGTCGTCGCCGGTCAGCTCCACATGGATGCCGCCCGGGTGGGTGCCCAGCGCGCGGTGCACCTCGAAGAAGCCCTTGACCTCGTCCAGGACATCGTCGAAGCGACGGGTCTTGTGCCCGGTCTCCGCCTCGTAGGTGTTGCCGTGCATGGGGTCGCAGATCCACACGACCTTCGCACCGCTCGCGGTGACCTTCTCCACCAGCTCCGGCAGCCGGTCGCGGACCTTGCCTGCACCCATCCGGGTGATGAAGGTGAGCCGTCCGGGCTCGCGGTCCGGGTCCAGCCGGTCGATCAGCGTCAGCGCCTCGTCCACGGTCGTGGTCGGGCCGAGCTTCACCCCGATGGGGTTGCGGATCTGGGACGCGAACTCGATGTGCGCGTGGTCCAGCTGCCGCGTGCGCTCGCCGATCCAGACCATGTGGCCCGACACGTCGTACAGGTGGCCGGTACGGGAGTCGGTGCGGGTCATCGCCGTCTCGTAGTCCAGCACCAGCGCCTCGTGCGACGCGTAGAACTCGACCGTCCGGAACTCCTCCGGGTCCACCCCGCAGGCGTTCATGAAGGACAGCGCACTGTCGATCTCCTTGGCGAGTCGCTCGTAGCGCTGGCCGGAGGGCGAGTTGCGGACGAAGTCCTGGTTCCAGGCGTGGACCTGGCGCAGGTCGGCGTAACCACCGGTGGTGAAGGCGCGGACCAGGTTGAGCGTCGACGCGGACGCGTTGTACATCCGCTTGAGCCGCTCCGGGTCCGGGATGCGGGACTCGGGCGTGAACGCGAAACCGTTCACCGAGTCGCCCCGGTAGACCGGCAGGGTCACACCGTCACGGGTCTCGGTCGACTTGGAGCGGGGCTTGGAGTACTGCCCGGCGATCCGGCCGATCTTGACCACGGGGACGGACGCCGCGTAGGTGAGCACCACGGCCATCTGCAGCAGCGTCTTCAGCTTGTTGCGGATCTGGTCCGCGGACACGCCGTCGAACGCCTCGGCGCAGTCGCCGCCCTGGAGCAGGAACGCCTCACCCCGGGCCACGGCGGCAAGCCGGGTACGCAGCTGGTCGCACTCGCCGGCGAAGACGAGAGGCGGATACGACGCGAGGTCGGCAAGGGACTTGCGCAGAGCCTCGGGGTCCGGCCATTCGGGCTGCTGCGCCGCGGGAAGGGACTGCCAGGAGTACTCCTGGCTGGAGTTGCCCTCGATCGGGGTTTCAACGTTCACGGTCACGCAGCCAAGGCTACGGGGTCACGCAAACGAAATGTCCCGGACGCCCGGTGGGTGAGACACGTGGTGGACCTGCCGCCACGCGGCGTGCGGATCCGCTAGGGTCTGCCCCGTGACTCCGAACCCGCAGACCATGCAGCACGCCAGCTCCTGGTGGTGGACCGTCCCCGAGGCGGCCCATTGATCGCGCGTTCCCACGCAGACTCAACGGCCGCCCCTCGGGGCGGCCGTTCTGCGTTTCCAGCGGAGACCGCCCCGAGCCGACCGGCACCGCCCTCCCGCCGCTCCGCTCCCCGCTCCCTGGAAGGTCCACCGCTGTGACCGACACCACCGCACTGATCGCCCGGCTCGCCGAGGCCCGCGAGCCCTTCGCGCTGCTACACCGCCGTGCCCCACGCCTGGCCCCGGACACCGTCGAGGTGCTCTTCGGCGAGGTCGGCACGTACGAGACGCTGGCCGAACTGCCGGTGCAGGAGGGCGCTGCGGGCCGGCCCGTGCACGACCTGCTCGCGCTCGTCCCGTACCGGCAGCTGCGCGAGCGGGGATTCGACGCCCGCGACGACGGCACCCCGCTGCAGGCGCTGCGGGTGCGCGAGTCGCACGCGCTGCCACTGGCCGAGCTGCGGGCGGCACTGCCGCTGCTGCCGGTGCGGCTCGACGGCGGCAGCTTCGACATCGACGACGAGCAGTACGCGGAGATCGTCCGGCGGGTGATCGAGGACGAGATCGGCCGTGGCGAGGGCGCCAACTTCGTGATCCGCCGCGACTTCACCGGGACGCTGCGGGACTTCTCCCCCGCGCTGGCGCTGACGCTGTTCCGCCGCCTGCTGGAGCAGGAGCGCGGCGCGTACTGGACCTTCCTCGTGCACACCGGGGAGAGGGTGCTGGTCGGGGCCAGTCCCGAGGTCCATGTGCGGCAGACCGGCGGAACCGTGGTGATGAACCCGATCTCGGGCACTTACCGCTATCCCGCGTCCGGTCCGACCTTGGACTCGCTGCTGGCGTTCCTCAACGACCCCAAGGAGCTGGAGGAGCTCACCATGGTCGTCGACGAGGAGCTCAAGATGATGTGCGCGGTCGGAGATCTGGGCGGCCAAGTGCTGGGGCCCCGGCTGAAGGAGATGGCGCACCTCGCGCACACCGAGTACGAGCTGCGCGGGCGCACCACGATGGACGTACGGGAGGTGCTGCGGGAGACCATGTTCGCCGCGACCGTGACCGGCAGCCCGCTGCAGAACGCCACCCGCGTGATCTCCCGCTACGAGGCCAGCGGGCGCGGCTACTACGCCGGCGCGCTGGCGCTGGTCGGCCGCACGGCGGGCGGCGGCCAGACGCTCGACTCCCCCATCCTGATCCGCACCGCCGACATCGACCCGGCGACCGGCCGGCTCGCGGTCCGGGTCGGCGCGACGCTGGTGCGCCACTCCGATCCGGCCGCCGAGGTGGCCGAGACGCATGCCAAGGCTGCCGGGGTGCTCACCGCGATCGGCGCGCTGCCGTCACGCCCGCGCTCCGAGCGGCCCGAAGCGCGCCCGCGGCTCGCCGAGAACCACCGGGTCCAGGCGGCCCTGGACGCCCGCCGCAGCAACCTCGCGCCGTTCTGGCTGCGGCTGCAGACGGCGGCGCAGACGCCGGCGGCGGAGCAGCAGCCGCACGTCCTGGTGATCGACTGCGAGGACACCTTCACCTCGATGCTGGCGCATCTGCTGCGCTCGCTCGGCCACCGGGTCACCGTCCGACGTTACGACCTCCCCGGTCTGGCCGAGGCGGTCGCCGGACACGAGGGCCCGCTGGTGCTGGGCCCGGGCCCCGGTGACCCGGCCGACCTGACCGATCCGAAGATGCGCAGGATGCAGGGGGTCGTCGGCGAGCTGATGGCCACCGGGCGGCCCGGCGGGCTGCTCGCGGTGTGCCTCAGCCACCAGTTCCTGTGTGCGGCGCTGGGGTTGCCGCTGCGGCGCAAGGCCACTCCGTACCAGGGCGCGCAGGAGCGGATCGACCTGTTCGGGCGCGCGGAGACGGTGGGCTTCTACAACACCTTCACCGCCGTCTGCGACGACGCGGACGCCCTGCGCCTCGCCGCCCGCGGCGTCGAGGTCAGCCGCGACCCGGCGACGGGCGACGTCTTCGCCCTCGCCGGCCCAGGCTTCGCCGGCGTCCAGTTCCACCCGGAGTCCGTGCTGACACTCGACGGCGTCACGATCGTCGCCGACCTACTCCGCGCCCTCGCCCCCCAGAACGCCTGACCCCGCCCACCAACGCCAGCCCCCCACGGACCCCCACGCACCCGGGGTCCGGGGGTGGCCCCCGGAACAGACACATCATCGTCGCCGACCCACTCCGCGCCCTCACCCCGCAGAACGCCTGACCCCGCCCACCAACGCCCGCCCACGGACCCACGCCGCCGGGGTCACTTCGCGGCGGCGTCCAGCGCGCTCTGGAGGGAGCTGATGTAGCCCTCGCTGGTGTAGCTGGCACCGGAGACGGCGTCGATCTTCGCGCTCTGCGCGGCCAGCGCCTCCTGCGTCAGGATCGGGATGGCCTGGGAGTTGATCTCCTGGTCCCTGGGGTTGCCGTCGGGCTGCTGCACCACGTCGACGGCGGTGATCTTCGAGCCGTTGAAGGTGACCTTGACCTGCACCGGGCCCCAGCGGGTGTCCACCGCGCCACCGGTGATCGAACGGACCCCGGTCTTGGCCGGTGTGGAACTCGAACCGCCGCCCGAGCCGGAAGCCGCCGGAGCCGACCCGGACGGGTTGGGCGCGGCGACGACCGGGACCGCCACCGAGACCGTGTGGTGCGGTTTGGCGGCCAGCAGCAGCACGACACCCAGGGCGGTGCCTCCTGCGGTCAGGGCTATGCGACGCATCGGGGCAGCTTCTCTCAGAACTCGAAGGACTCGTGGTGGACCCGGCTCCGCGGCACACCCACCGCTTCCAGTACCTCGCGCGCGGTGCGGGTCATGCCGTCGGGGCCGCAGAGGTAGACGTCGTGCTCGCGCAGATCGGGGAGCATCCCCAGAAGCGTCCTGGCCTGCAGCGGCTCGCCGACCTCCGCACGCGATCCGACCAGGTAGTACAGCTTGGCGCCGCGCCGGGCCGCGATGGACTCCAGTTCCTTGCGGAAGATCAGGTCCTCGGCGCGGCTGGCCCGGTACATCAGGGTGAGCTCGCCCCGCCGGGCGGGAAGGGACTCGAACAGCGCGCGCAGCGGGGTGATCCCGACGCCTGCCGCGAGCAGCAGCACCTTGCGCCGGCTGCGCCTCGCGGCGGTGAACGCGCCGTACGGGCCCTCGGCGAACACCCGGGTGCCGGGACGCAACCGGGCGAGCGCCCTGCTGTGGCCGCCCAGGTCCTTGACCGTGATGCGGAGGTACGAGGAGTTCGGCGGCGCGGACAGCGAGTAGGGGTTGCCCGCGAGCAGCAGTCCGCGTTCCAGGAAGCGCCAGCGGAAGAACTGGCCGGGCTCGGTCGCCGTCGCCAGTTCGTCCAGGCGCCGACCGGTGATGAACACCGAGAAGACTCCCGGGCCCTCGGGCCGCACCTCGACGACCTTCAGCCGGTGCCGGAGCGCCAGCAGGGCCGGGACCAGGAAGCGGAACCAGAGGATCAGCGCCGCGGAACCGAGGTAGAGGCCGTACCAGAGCAGCTGGGCCTTCTTGTCCAGGACGAACTCCGCGCCGTTGCTGAGCTGGTGGAAGAAGGTGAGGAAGATCGCGACATAGGTGGCGAGGTGCAGGTAGTACCAGGTCTCGTAGCTGAGCCTGCGCCGCGCGGCGCGCGCGGACACCGCGCCGACGCCGAGCAGCAGCACCGTGCCGATGGTGGCCTTGAGCATGTCCGGGTAGTGGAAGACCAGTTGGGCGGTCTGGTGGACCAGGCCGTTGTGGTCGGTGAGGGCGTAGCCCCAGATGATGAGCAGGACGTGCGCGATGACCAGCCCGACCATGTAGCGTCCGCCCATCGCGTGCCAGCGGGCCAGGCGGTCGCTGCCGAGGGTGCGGTCGAGGACGGGTATCCGGGCCATCAGCAGCACCAGTACGGGGGCGGCGTATCCGGCCAGCAGGCCGCAGAGCCGTCCCGCGTTGGTGATCCAGGCGGCCTGGGTGACCACGGACCCGGTGTTGTTCCACCACAGCAGCATCACCACGGCCGCCCCCAGGCCGATGGCGGCCAGCAGCGCTCCGGCGAGCAGCGGGGCGCCGTTGCGGGTTTCCGGAGGCGGCGCGCCATGGCGCGCGGTGGCGCCGGGGCGCGCTCCGACCGTGCTCGTCATGCGTCTCCTCGGGATGTCTCGGCGGGGGATGTCCCGGCGGGTTCTGGGCAACGGGCGGAATGCCCCGCACACACACCCTGCCATCGGCTCCTCTGAGTTCCCTCTGAATGTGTCGCCTCTCAGTGGATTCCCTGTGAATCAACGGCCGGAGCGGCGTACCTCCTGGTGCATCATGGGAAGCCATGCCTACTGCGAACCCCGGCGGCACGCCCCAGGACCCACAGCCGGAGACACCCGGCGGCGTTCCGCGTGCGCTCGTGGTCGACGACGAACCCGATCTGACCGAGGTGCTGGCGCAGGCCCTGACCTACGACGGTTGGGAGGTACGGACGGCGGCGGACGGTGCGGCGGCGGTCGCGACGGCCCGCGAGTTCCGCCCGGACGCGGTGGTACTGGACGTGATGCTGCCGGACATCGACGGCTTCGAGGTGCTGCGGCTGCTCCGGGCTGACCAACCCACCATCTGTGTGCTCTTCCTCACAGCCAGGGACGCGGTCGAGGACCGGATCGCAGGGATCACCGCAGGCGGCGACGACTACGTGACCAAGCCCTTCAGCCTGGAGGAGGTCGCCGCCCGGCTGCGCGGGCTGCTGCGGCGGGCGGGTCTGGGCCCGGCCGCCGACGACGATGCCGAGCGCGGCCCGCGGCTGGCGCTGGGCGACCTGGAGCTGTTCGAGGCCAGCCGGGAGGTGCTCCGGGCGGGCAGTCCGGTGGAGCTCAGCCGGACCGAGTTCGAACTGCTCCGCTACCTGATGCGCAACCCGCGCCGGGTGCTGAGCAAGGCGCAGATCCTGGAGGCCGTGTGGTCCTACGACTTCGGCGTACAGGCGCATGTGGTGGAGCTGTACATCAGCTATCTGCGGAAGAAGGTCGACGCCGGGCGGGCACCGCTGATCCACACCGTGCGCGGGGTCGGCTACGTGATCCGGGAACCGCGATGAGGCGGTTCCGATGAGGCGGTTCCTGCCCCGCACTCTGCGGGCCCGGTTGATCGCCGGGCTGCTCCTGCTGCTCGCGCTGGCGTGCGCGGCGGTGGGGACGGCGACGACGGTGGCGTTGCACGGCTTCCTGGTCTCCAAGGTGGACCAGCAGCTGGTGCAGTCGGGTAGCCGCTACGCGGCGAGCCTGGAGCACGGCGGGTCGGGCGCCATGCCCGCGGACACCCGGGGCCAGTCCGTCGGAACCTTCGGTGCCCGTCTGGCCGGCGGCGTGGTGACCCAGTCCGCCGTCGTCGACGGTGACGCGGACGACGTGAACAGCACCGCTGACACCGTCCACCTTTCCGCCGACGAGCAGCGCAAGCTGAGGGCCCTGCCGGTGGACGGTAGCGTCCACGACCTCGAACTGAGCGGATTCGGTGGCTACCGGGTGCGGGCCGAGCCGGGCCTGGACGGCGACGTCCTGGTCACGGGGATGCCGCTGGCCGGGGTGGAGGACGCGGTCCACCGCCTGGTGATGGTCGAGCTGACGGTCTTCGGGGTGGCCATGGTCGCCACGGGTGTCGCCGGGGCGCTGTGGGTCCGGCTCGCACTGCGCCCGCTCGACCGGGTGGCCGCCACGGCCGTACGGGTCACCGAACTGCCGTTGGCGAGCGGAGCGGTGGCCCTGCCGACGCGGGTGCCGGACACCGATCCGGGCACCGAGGTGGGCCAGGTCGGCGCGGCTTTCAACCGGATGCTGGGCCATGTCGAGGACGCTCTGGCCCGCCGCCACGCCTCGGAGGAGCGGCTGCGGCGCTTCGCCGCCGACGCCGGGCACGAGCTGCGGACCCCGCTGGCCGCGGTCCGCGGCCACGCCGAGCTGGCCCGGCTGCATCCGCAGCCGCAGGCCCCCGAGGTGGCGCGGGCCCTGGAGCGGGTGCAGGCGGAGTCGGTGCGGATGGGCGCGATCGTGGACGACCTGCTGCTGCTGGCGCGGCTGGACGCGGGCCGCCCGCTGGACCGGCAGGAGGTGGACCTCACCGTGCTGGTGATCGACGCCGCCTCCGACGCCCGGGTCGCCGGGCCGGACCACCGGTGGGCGCTGGAGCTGCCCGAGGTCCCGGTCACCGTCACCGGCGACCGGGACCGGCTGCACCAGGTGCTGGGCAACCTTCTCGCCAACGCACGCATCCACACTCCTGCAGGCACCACGGTGACGGTGCGTCTGTCCAGCTCCCAGGACCTGGTCCGGCTGACCGTCACCGACGACGGCCCGGGCATCCCCGAGCAGCTCCGCGGCGAGCTGTTCGAGCGCTTCACCCGCGGCGGCGGCGGTCGCTCGCGGGCGGACGGCGGCAGCGGCCTGGGACTGGCCATCGCCCACGCCGTGGTCTCCGCGCACGCGGGGAGCCTGACGGTGCGGAGCCGCCCGGGCCACACCGAGTTCAGCATGGAACTGCCGTCCGAACCGGGAGGCCGGTCCGGCGTGCCGGCCCGCTCAGAGCAGTCCGACCAGGTGGCGGACACGGACCCGGTGGCGTAGGAGGGCGCTGAAGGTCTAGGCCGGGCTCGCGACGCCATGCGCGGGGACCGGTTCAACCTCCCACCCCCGCGCCGGCGCAGTTCAGCTCAGCTCAGCTCAGCCGAAGAAGACGTCGAACTCGGAGTAGAGGCCGGGATGGACGGTCTTGATCCGGACGGTCGCCTCCGCCAACGGCACCCGCACGATGTCGGTGCCGCGCAGGGCCACCATCGTCCCGTACGCGCCGTCGTGGACAGCGTCGACGGCGTGCAGGCCGAAACGGGTGGCCAGCCAGCGGTCGAAGGCACTGGGGGTGCCGCCGCGCTGGATGTGGCCGAGGACCGTGGTCCTGGCCTCCTTGCCGGTACGGGCCTCGATCTCATGGGCCAGCCACTCGCCGATGCCGGACAGCCGCACGTGCCCGAAGGCGTCGGTGGAGTCGTCCTTGACCACCATCTGGCCCTCGATTGGCATCGCGCCCTCGGCGACGACGACGATGGGGGCGTAGTTGATCCGAAAGCGCTGCTCGACCCAGGCGCAGACCTTGGCCATGTCGAAGCGCTGCTCGGGGATGAGGATGACGTTGGCACCGCCGGCGATGCCCGAGTGCAGTGCTATCCACCCGGCATGGCGGCCCATCACCTCGATGACGAGGACCCGGCGGTGGGATTCGGCGGTCGTGTGCAGGCGGTCGATCGCCTCGGTCGCGATGTTGACGGCGGTGTCGAAGCCGAAGGTGTAGTCGGTCGCGTTGAGGTCGTTGTCAATGGTCTTGGGTACGCCGACGATGTTGACGCCGTGCTCGTGCAGGGTGGACGCGACGCCGAGGGTGTCCTCGCCGCCGATCGCGATGAGCGCGTCCACCTCGTACTTGTCGAGGTTCTCCTTGACCTTGCGGATGCCGTCGACGACCTTGAGCGGATTGGTCCGCGACGAGCCGAGGATGGTGCCGCCGCGGGGCAGGATGCCACGCACCTCGGGAATGCCGAGGGTGCTGGTGGCTCCTTCGAGCGGCCCGCGCCAGCCGTCCCTGAAGCCGGTGAACTCGTAGTCGTAGACCTGCACTCCCTTGCGAACGATCCCCCTGATCACCGCGTTGAGCCCGGGGCAGTCTCCCCCGCCGGTGAGCACTCCGATCCGCATATCCGTCCCCTCCCATGAGCGTGACGAACTGTCAGTTCACGGTAGCGGCGTGCGGGACGGCTGCACCCCGGCGTGCGTTGCGGGACCTACTGCTCCTCGTCCAGCCCGCTCTCTATGGCGTAGCGGACCAGCTCCACCCGGTTGTGCAGCTGGAGCTTGCCGAGAGTGTTCTGGACGTGGTTCTGCACGGTGCGGTGGGACAGCACCAGGCGGTCGGCGATCTGCTTGTAGGACAGGCCCTTGGCCACCAGCCGCAGCACCTCCGTCTCCCGCTCGGTCAGCTGCGGGGCGGCCGGGGTCCGCGCGTCGGTCGGCGCGGGCTCGGCCGCCAGGCGGCGGTACTCCCCGAGCACCAGTCCGGCCAGTCCCGGCGTGAACACCGGGTCGCCGACGGCGGTCCGGCGCACCGCGTCCAGCAGTTCCTCGCGGCTGGCGGACTTGACCAGGTAGCCGGTGGCGCCGGACTTCACCGCCTCCAGGACGTCCGCGTGCTCGCCGCTCGCGGAGAGCACCAGCACCCGGGGCGTGGGCTGGTGCGCCATCAGCTGCCGGCAGACCTCCACGCCCGGCAGGTCGGGCAGGTTCAGGTCCAGGACCACGACCTGCGCGGCAGCCGCCGGTGCGCGGCGCACCGCCTCCCTGCCGTCGCCGGCTGTGGCGACGACATGGCAGCCCGCGTCGGCGAGGTCACGGGCCACGGCCTCCCGCCACATCGGGTGGTCGTCCACCACCATTACTCTGATCACCTGCTGATCGGCCGTCACATCCGGCTCCCTCTCCGCCATTTCCGTCTACCCGGCCTCTCGTTGCCCGGGCAGCCTCGGCACGCGCAGTTCCACCTCGGTGCCCTGACCCGCCGCCGAGCTGATCTCCGCACTGCCGCCCAGATCCCGCAGCCGCCCCCGGATGGACTGGGACACGCCGAGGCGTCCCTCCCGCTCGGCCTCGCCCAACCGCTCCTTCCCGAACCCGGGACCGTCGTCGCGGACGCTCACCACCACCGCGTCCGGCTCCTCCTCGACCAGGATCCAGGTCTGCGCCTGCTCCCCCGCGTGCTTGCGCACATTGTCCAACGCGGCACCGACAGCGGCGCTCAGCTCGGAAGCGGCACGTCCGGGAAGCAGCACCGGGGTGCCCGGAGCGGACACCGTCACCCGGGAACCGGCGAACGGCGCCAGCAGCGAACGCAGATCCTGCGGGGTGCCCGGCTCGGGAGCGCTGACGGCACGACGCGGGGCCTCGTAGGAGGGGTTGGGCACCAGGCCTTCGGCGATCAGGGCCCGCAGCGCGATCTCCTGCTCCCCCGCCATCCGGCCGATCTCCTCCGCCTCCCCACCGAGTTCGGTTCCGCGCCGCTGGACCATCGCCAGGACCTGCAGCACCCCGTCGTGGATGTCGCGGGCCAGCCGCTCCCGCTCGCGGGTTGCGGCCTGGATCTCCAGAGCCCTGGCGAGGGCCTGCTCGCTGGCGCGGGCCAGCTCGACGACGTAGCCGATGGCAATGCCGGCGAGCATCAGCAGCACGATGTTGTGGACGTTGCCCGAGGTGACCGCGCCGCGTTCGCCGATGTTGGCGAGGCCGACCACGAGCCCCGACAGGGCGGCGGGGCGCCAGCCGCCCATCACGGCGAAACCCAGCACGGTGGCGGCTGCGCGGATGGTCGGCAGCGTCACGGCGCCCGAGTCGACGTTCACGGTCGAGTCGAACGCCCTGGTCAGCAGGATTCCGATGACGATCAGCACCAGGTCGCCGTACAGCCAGCGCCAGTCGCAACGCGCCTTGGTGGAGAACTGCCGCATCGTCGCCAGGGTCCACGCGGCGAGCACGCCCATGTAGAGCCAGGCCCCGAGCGGGTAGCGGTAGTAGTGCGCGTCACCGGCGTAGCGGCCGACCGCGTACAGCATGGTGAGCAGGCGGAACGCCGACACGGCCCGCCACAGCGGCTGCTCCACGGAGAACACCCCCGCGGCGGATCGTTCCTTCGTCCCCACCCTGACCCCCCTGCCCCGGTCGGTCTACTTGTCTTCGCTCTGCTTCTTCTCTTCGGCCTGCTTCTTCTCTTCGGCCTGCTTCTGCGCCAGCTGCCTCGCGGCAGCCCTGCGCTCGGCGTCGGCCTGCTTCTTCGCGTCCTGGATCTGGCGCTTGGCCGCCGTCGCGTAGATGTCCACGTACTCCTGGCCGGAGAGCCGCATGATCTCGTACATGACCTCGTCGGTCACCGAGCGCAGGATGAAGCGGTCGTTCTCCATGCCGTGGTAGCGGGAGAAGTCCATCGGCGTGCCGATGCGGATGCCGGGCCGGACGCCGAAGTTCGGCTTGACCTGGCCGGGCGGCTGCAGCTTCTCGGTGTCGATCATGGCGACCGGGATCACCGGCGCGCCGGTGGCCAGGGCGATCCGGGCCAGCCCGCCGACCTTGCCGCGATAGAGCTTGCCGTCGGGCGAGCGCGTCCCCTCCGGGTACACACCGAACAGCTCGCCCCGCTCGATCACCTCGATACCGCTGCGGATCGCCGCCTCACCCGCGCCGCGCACGCCGGACCGGTCCACCGGGAGCTGGCCGACGCCGCGGAAGAACGCGGCCGTCAACTTGCCTTTCACGCCCGTGCCGGTGAAGTACTCCGACTTCGCGATGAAGGTCACCCGGCGCTTCATCAGCGCGGGCAGGAAGAACGAGTCGGAGAAGGAGAGGTGGTTGCTGGCCAGGATGGCAGGGCCGTCTGCGGGGATGTTGTCCATCCCCTCGACCCACGGACGGAAGAAGATCTTCAGCAGTGGAGCGACGATCATCTTCATCAGTCGGTAGAACAACCCTGGCCTCCAGATTCACGAACCACCCAGAACCTTAGCCGCTCGTGCTCGACTACTGTGCTTGCCAGGGGGCGACCCCGACCTCCCGAAACTGTACGGCTGCCGGGGGCGCATGGGACGATGCCGGTCACCCCCTTGTCTTGCGTTGCCGTTCGGAAGGAGCCGCGATGCCGCTCATGCCCGGTGCCGAGCCGTACCGCCACCACGGCGGACCGGTCGGAGTCCTGGTGTGCCACGGGTTCACCGGCTCACCGGTCTCGATGCGGCCCTGGGCCGAGGCCGCCGCCGCGGAGGGCCTCAGCGTGTCCCTGCCGCTGCTTCCCGGCCACGGTACGCAGTGGCGTGACCTCAACATCACCCGCTGGCAGGACTGGTACGCCACGGTCGAGCGCGAGTTCGATCTACTGGCGAAGGAGTGCGATCAGGTCTTCCTCTTCGCCCTCTCGATGGGCGGCGCCCTCTGCCTGCACCTCGCAGCACAGAAGGGGACGGCCGTGTCCGGCCTCGTCCTGGTGAACCCGCTGGTGAAGATGCCCGGACGCTCGCACCACGCGCTGCCGCTGGCGCGGCACCTGGTGCCCAGCCTGCCGGGGATCGCCAACGACATCGCCAAGCCGGGGGTCAGCGAGGGCGGCTACGACCGCACGCCGCTGCACGCGGCGCACTCCATGGCGCAGCTGGCCCGCATGGTCCAGTCCGAACTGCCGCAGGTCACCCAACCACTGCTGCTGTTCCGCAGCCCGCAGGACCATGTGGTCCCGCCGGACAGCTCCCGGCTGCTGCTCTCCAGAGTCTCCTCCACGGACGTGGAGGAGCGGTTGTGCGAGCAGAGCTTCCACGTGGCGACCCTGGACCACGACGCCGAGATGATCTTCGAGGGCAGCCTCGACTTCGTTCGGCGTCTCGCGCCCGCGGCGAAGGGGTGACCGCCGTGCCCGAGCTGCCGGAGGTCCCCGAGCGCCCGGACGTTCCCGAGGAGCGCCCGGGGCAGGGCGATCCCGCCCAGGCCGACTCCGCGCAGTCCGATACGGTCCAGAGCGGCCCGGCGATGGAGCGTGCCAGCGACGACGAGCTGTTCGCGCGGCTCGTCGCGGACTTCGACACTCCGGTCGACGCCGATTCGCGGTCCTGGCCGGCGGCCGAGGACGTGGCCGATCTCGCGCCGCAGCCGCGTCCGCGACCGATGATCAACCCGCTGCCGGTGGTGCGGGCCATCCCGCCGGTGGACCCGCGCGCCTGGACACCGGAGGAGGACCCGGACGACGACCACTTCGTCCCGCCGCCGCCACCGCCGCTGCCCCGCACCGAGACCGCCACCCGGCTGGCCGTCGCCGCCGTGGTGGGCGGCGTGATCCTGACCCTGGTAGCTGGCATCGGCCAACTGCCGGGCATGGCCGCGTTCCTGGGCGTGGGCCTGTTCGTGGGCGGGGTCGCCACCCTGATCTCCCGAATGCGGGACGACGAGGAGGACGACGACGACCCGCACAACGGCGCGGTGGTCTAGGAGAGGGGCTGGGAGCCGTCGATCCCGGACCCACCGATCCCGGACCCACCGGTCCGGGGCCCTCCGGCCTGAGGAATCCGCAGCACCGCGAGCACCGGCAGATGGTCCGTCGCGACGGCGAGGTCGGCCTCCCGAACGCCCGGCAGCCGGTCCGGGACCCCGCAGGCCAGCACCTGCACGTTCGGTGTGGCGAAGACCGCGTCGATCCGCTGGTACGGCTTCCCGGGCCCCGCCGTGAACTGGGACCCCCAGGGGGCGGTGGCCCAGCCGTCCTGGAGACGTCCGGCCAGCAGTTCCCAGCCGGGATCGCCGGGGTGCTCATTGAAGTCCCCGCCGACCACCGCGCCGACCGCTGCGCCGTTCGCCCCGCCCTTCACCCCGCCGTTCGCCTCCGGGTGTTCGGCCAGCCCGTCCAACTGCTCCAGCAGCAGCCGGCACTCCAGGTACCGCTCCTCCGCCTTCAGCGAGAGATGACAACTCGTCAGCGAGAACGGCGCGGCCCCGCCGATGCGCACGACCGCGGTCGCGAACCCCCGCTGGTGCAGTCCGGGCATCCGGGGCAGCAGCACGTCGTGGACCGACAACGGCATCACCCGCAGCCGCCCGAGCAGCAGCGGACCCGAGGCGCTCGGGCCCCCCGAGAGCACCATCAGTCCGGTGGACCGCGCCAACCAGGCGGCCTGCTGCCGGGGGAACCAGAAGCGCGGCGACTCCTGCACGCACACCAGGTCGGGCGCACAGGCGCGGATCACGCGGACCAGCGCCGTACGGTCGTCACGGAGTGAACGGATGTTGTAGCTGAGCAACCGGACCACTTCGGAGCCGTCGGGCTGCGGTCCTGAGGCGGGGAGATCGTCGGCGTCCATGGGCCGAGTCTGGCATCGCGACCCGGCCGCGGACAGGATGCCGGGGCCGGCCGGCCCGACGTGGCGGGTGATGGGCATGCCCCGAGCGGGCCGACGACTCCGCGAACCCGCAGGCTCAGACCTGGCGGGCCAGGTCGCCCGCGCCGACGATGCCGGCCGCCGATCCGAGCGACGCGAGTACCACCTCGGCGCGCGGCCGGTGGACCCCGCCGATCAGAAACTTCTCGAACGCCTTGGCCACCGGGTCGAGCAGCAGGCTGCCGGAGTCGGAGACCCCGCCGCCGAGCACGAACACGGCCGGGTCGAACAGCGAGGCGAGGTCGCTCATGCCGCGTCCGAGCCAGTCCGCGAGCTCGTCGTAGACCTCCAGGGCGAGCGGGTCGCCCTCCTCCGCCGCCTGGGTGATCTGGCTGCCGGTGATGGTGTCGGCGATGCCCTCGTTGAGCTCCAGCAGGCGCTTGGCGAGGACGGGTTCGACGGCGGCGCGCTCGCGGCCGTAGCGGCGCAGCGCGCGGCCCGAGGCGTACTGCTCCCAGCAGCCCTTGGATCCGCAGCCGCAGGGAAGGCCGTCCGGAACCATATTGAGGTGGCCGATCTCCCCGGCCACGCCGAAGCTGCCCCGGTACATCCGGCCGTCGAGGACGATGCCGCCGCCGATGCCGGTGCCCACCGTGATCATGATCATGTCGTTGTGCGGGGCCGCCGCGCCGAAGCGGAACTCGCCCCAGGCGGCGGCGTTCGCGTCGTTCTCGATGACCGTGGGCAGCAGGACCAGGTCCTCGATCCGGGCCTTGAGCGGCTCGTTCTCCCAGTTGATGTTGGGAGCCATGAGCACGGTGGAGCGAGCGCGGTCGATGTAGCCGGGCGCGCCCACGCCCACCGCCGTGATCTCGTGCTGCGCCTGCAACTCCTTGATGGCGTCCGCGATGGCGCCGACCGCCCATTGCGGATCGGCGGGGGTGGGTACCCGGGTGCGGGCCAGGATCTCGCCGTTCTCATCGACGACCCCGGCCGCGATCTTGGTACCCCCGACGTCGACGCCGATGGTCAGTCCCATGTGTCCCTCAGTCTCCGCTGGCTTCCCCGTTGGCCGGTACCGTACCCGCCCGCGCAGGGTCAGGTACACACCTGTGCGTACATTAGCCGAAGACAAGGTGTTTGAGTGAGGGCGCCGACCCTTCAGAAGTCGTAGTCAGTCGAGGTCGATGTGCTCCGTGGACGCCGGCTTCTCGGCCGTCCATCGGCGCTCCGAGGCGGACACCGCCGCACGGTACGCGGCGAGCAACTCGCCGCCGGCCGCGATGAGGTGCCCGTACACCTCGGGGTGCTTGCTGCGCAGCGGGGCGGCGAGGTTCTGCAGCGCGCCGAGGCTGTCGCCGCCGCTCACCGCGGAGGAGGCCGCGGTCACCTTCTCACCGAGGCTGGTCGCGAACTTGCGGACCTCCTCGACCAGGGGCGTCAGTTCGGGACCGAAGAGGTCCGCCGGCGAGGACGGCTCGGCCTTGACCTGCTCGCCCTTCGCCTGCTCCTTGGCGTCCTCCGCCACGGCCTCGGCCCAGACGTCCTCGTCGTGGCGATCGTCGGCAGTCGTCATGGTGCTGCTCCTTCTACAAGCTCCGAGGGGACTTCACCGACGCTACCCGAAGCTGCCTGGTACGTCGGTGTTCTGACGCAACGCGCTAAGGAGGGTGCCTAACGGCGGGGCCAGAGCTGCGGGTCGGGTGCGAACCGCACCGCGAGCACGCCCTCGCGCAGCGCCGCGCCGGCGACCGAGCAGCGGCGCAGGGCCGAGGGCAGGGTCAGCGTGCGCCGGTAGGGGCCGACGCCGAGCACCAGGTCGTCGCCGCGCCGGACCAGGTCCAGATCGCGGCGCTGCGCTCCGGGCAGCGGGATCCGCCACACCAGCACGCGCTCGTCGGTGTCCAGCAGGTCGTCCACGACCCAGCCCGCGGACGGTGCCTCGGCCGCTCCCACCGTGAGCGCGTCTCCGTCGGCGAGCTCGGCCAGGTCCGCGTATCCGTGCGGCTCCCGACCGGCGTGCGGCACCCCGTGCACCGGTGCGTCCCAGTCCGCGCGGAGGGCGGCGAGCTGGTGTCGCTGCTCCCGGTGCAGCGAGGCGAGGAAGGGGGTGGCACCGTCCGGAACCAGGCGATTGACCAGCACGGACTCCACCCGCTGGCCGTGCAGCGCCAGGCCGGCGCGGGCGTGCCGCAGCGCGGCCACGGCCAGCGGTCCGGCCGGGGCGTCGACCACCAGCCGAACCGTGGTGCCGGGCGCACCGGTGATCGCGCGGACCTCGGCGAGCTCGGCGGCGGCCCAGCCTCGCGCCTCGAAGATCCAGTCGGCGGGCATCGGCACTCCGGCGACGGCCGCCAGCACCGGGCGAAGCGCGCGGGCGGCCTGGCGATTTTCGGGGACGAGCCGTCCCAGGTAACGGTCCAGCTGTTCGGGCAGCGCGAGCGCGGCGAGCAGCTCGGCGACCGGGGGCGCGTCCACCACCACCACGTCCCAGCGGCCCGACGCCCCGTAGGTGCGCAGCGCGTCCAGCAGGGCGAGGTGGGCGGAGCCGGGCAGGGCGCTGAGCTCGTCGCGCTCCAGCGGGTCCACGCCGAGCAGGTCGAACAGCGGCTTCGCGCGACCGAGCAGGCGGGCGGCGGCGTCCCTGAACGCGCTCTGCTGGTCGAGCCGTGCGACGGAGAGGCCGGGATGCAGCTCCTGCGGAGCGGGTTCGAGCTCGGCCTCCAGCAGCCGGTCGAGCGTGCGGTGCGGGTCGTCGGCTGCGAGCAGCAGGGTGCGCCTGCCGGTCGCGGCGGCGTGCCGGGCGGTCGCGGCGGCGAGCGTGGTGCGCCCACCGCCGCCGTTGCCACTGACCAGCACGACGCGCGGCGCCTCGACGGTCATCAGACCTCTACGCCGGAGTCGCTCTGCGCCCCGCCGGTGACCTCCGGCTGGGACTCGACGCGCTTCTTCAGCCCGGCCAGGGCCCGGTCGATGATGACCTTCTCGGCCTTGCGCTTGATCATTCCGAGCATCGGGATCTTGACGTCCACGGCCAGCTGGTAGGTGACCTCGGTTCCGCCGCTGGTCGCGGCCAGTGTGTAGGAGCCGTCCAGGGCCTTCAGCATCTGGCTCTTCACCAGGGTCCAGCTGACCTGCCGGTCGCCGTCCCAGGTGTAGGCGAGGACGTGCTCGTCCTTGATGGCGCCCGCGTCCAGGAGGAGGCGCACCTGCTCGGCGCGGCCGTCCACGCCCGGCGCCAGCACCTCGATCTCCTTGACCTCGCCGGTCCACGCCGGATAGGCGGCGAAGTCCGCGATCACCGCCATGATCTGGGTCGGGGTCGCCTCGATCGTGGTGCTCGACCTGGTGTGCTCCGCCATCGGGGTGGCCTCCGCGTCTCGACTTGCAGCTGACAGCAGGAAGGCTATCGCCTCACCACTCAAGCACCCAGGGCCGCCCGGTGGAACGGAAGTGACCGACGTTGACGCACTCGCTGCGACCGATCCGCATCCGCCGCGCGAGCGGCTGGTGGACGTGTCCGAAGAGGACGTGTCCGGGCCTGGTCGCGTGGATCGCGTCGAGGATCGCCTCGCTGCCGCGCTCGAAGCGCCGGGCCACCGTGTCGTAGGTGAGCTCGGGGACGGCGGGCGGGATGTGGCTGCACAGCACGTCGACCCGGCCGAGGGCAGCGACCTTGGCGGCGTAGGTCTCCTCGTCGATCTCGTACGGGGTGCGCATCGGAGTGGGCAGCCCGCCGCCGACGAAGCCGAAGGTGCGTCCGCCGATTTCGACGACCTGGCCGTCGAGGACGCTCACACCGTCCCTCGCGTACTCCGGCCACAGCCTCGGCATGTCGACATTGCCGTAGGTGGCGTAGGTGGGGGTGGGGAAGGCCGCGAAGAGCTCCGCGTACTGGCGGCGCACGGCCTGCTCGGTGGCCTGCTCGCGGTCGACGTCCAGGTTCGCCCACAGGGTCCGGGAGAACTCCTTCGCCTCCTGGAAGCGCCGGGCGTTGCGCAGCGCGACGATCTTCGTCGCGTTCTCGGCGCCGAACAGGTCCGGGAAGATTCCGCGTGAGTGGTCCGCGTAGTCAAGGAAGAGGATGAGGTCGCCGAGACAGAGCAGGGCGTCCGCCCCGTCCCCGGCCCGAGCCAGCGCCTCGCCGTTGCCGTGTACGTCACTGACCACATGCACCCGCATGCAGTCACCCTATCGACCAGCTGGTTACCGGCGGGTCATGCCTGCGCTGGCGTAGTCTTCGGCCGAAGGGATACGTGAGGAATGTGCGGCCGATCCGGGTCTGACGACACGCCACAATCCGGAAACCTGCCGCTCACGGGAATGTGACACAGGAAACATATTCGCCTCCGCCCCTACCGGACCCCTGCTACTGAGCAGTAACGTCCTGGCGTCCCGCAGCGTCGCAGACCGAGGAGCAGTCTTGCGCGAGTTCAGCCTTCCGGCTCTTTACGAGGTGCCGAGCGGCGCAAACCTCACCGACCTGATCCACCGCAACGCCGAGCGGCATCCGGCGGTCGCCGTGGTGAGCCGCAAGGTCGACGGGCAGTGGGAGGACCTCACGGCCGTTGAGTTCCTGGCCGAGGTGCGCGCCGCCGCCAAGGGCCTGATCGCCTCCGGCGTCGGCCCCGGCGACCGGGTCGGGCTGATGTCCCGCACCCGCTACGAGTGGACGCTGCTCGACTTCGCGATCTGGTGCGCCGGAGCGGTCACCGTCCCGGTCTACGAGACCTCGTCCGCCGAGCAGGTCGAATGGATACTCGGCAACTCCGGCGCGGTCGCGTGCATCGCGGAGCTGCCCCGCCACGAGCGGGTGATCGGCGAGGTGCGCGAGCGACTCCCGGAGCTCAAGCAGGTGTGGCAGATCGAGTCCGGAGCACTTGGGGACCTGGCGAGATCCGGCAAGGACGTCCCCGACGAGACCGTGGACGAGCGCCGCTCCGCCCTCGGCCCCGACACCCTCGCCACCATCGTCTACACCTCGGGTACCACCGGACGCCCCAAGGGCTGCCAGCTCACCCACTCCAACTTCATGAGCGAGCTGGGCAACATCGTCGCCCGGCTGCAGCCGCTGTTCCGCACCGGCGACTCCTCCGTCCTGCTCTTCCTCCCGGAGGCGCACGTCCTGGGCCGGATCGCGGAGATCTCCGCCGTGCTCGCGCCGATCAAGATCGGGCACCTCCCGGACATCAAGGAGGTCGTGGCCGAGCTCAGCGCGTTCAAGCCGACGCTGATCCTCGGCGTCCCGCGGGTCTTCGAGAAGGTCTACAACTCGGCTCGTGCCAAGGCCCAGGCCGAGGGCAAGGTCAAGATCTTCGACCGGGCCGCTGACACCGCCATCGCGTACAGCCGCGCCCTGGACAACGGAGGCGCCTCGATCGGCCTCAAGCTGCGGCACAGGATGTTCGACGCCCTCGTCTACAGCAAGCTCCGCGCGGCCCTCGGTGGCCGGGCCACCCACGCGATCTCCGGCGGCGCGCCGCTCGGCGAGCGCCTGGGGCACTTCTACCGCGGCATCGGCTTCACCGTCCTGGAGGGCTACGGCCTCACCGAGACCTGTGCGGCCACCGCCTTCAACCCGCACGACGAGCCGCGCATCGGCAGCGTCGGCCAGCCCCTGCCCGGCTCCGCGATCCGCATCGCCGACGACGGCGAGGTGCTGCTCAAGGGCCCGCAGGTGTTCACCGGCTACTGGCAGAACCCCGACGCCACCGCCGAGGCCCTGAAGGACGGTTGGTTCGCCACCGGCGATATCGGCCAGCTGGATGCCGACGGCTACCTCACCATCACCGGCCGCAAGAAGGAGATCATCGTCACCGCCGGCGGCAAGAACGTCGCCCCGGCCGTGATCGAGGACCGGATCCGGGCCCACCCGCTGATCGGCGAGTGCATGGTGGTCGGCGACCGCAAGCCCTTCATCGCCTGTCTGATCACCGTCGACCCGGAGTTCTTCCCCACCTGGAAGAAGCTCAACAACAAGCCGGACTCGGCCACCGTGACCGACCTGCTCGGGGACGCCGACCTGATCGCCGCCGTCCAGTCCGCGGTGGACGACGGCAACGCGGCGGTCTCCCACGCCGAGGCCGTGAAGAAGTTCCACATCCTCGACACCGTCCTCTCCGAGGACTCGGGCCACCTCACCCCCTCCCTGAAGCTCAAGCGCGCCATGGTCCTCAAGGACTTCTCGGCGGAGATAGAAGCCCTCTACACCTCCCGCTAGCGGCACCACAGCAAGGGGCGCGAGGCTCCGCTTGATTGAACGCGTGCGCGACCAACGGCCCACGAGGTGCACGGTCGGCAGCTCAGTTCCTCCGCCCTTCCTTTGCCGGCGCAGCCTCAGAGCAGCGCGGCCAAGCGGTCGGCCAGCAGGTCCCAGCGCCAGCTCTGCTCGACCCAGGCCCTGCCCCGCGCGCCCAGGCGGGCGCGCAGGGCCGGGTCCTGGAGCAGCGTCAGCAGACGGTCGGTGAGGGCGTCCAGGCCGTGGCCTGGGACAACAAAGCCGGTCTCGCCCTCCAGGACGGCGTCGGGGGCACCGCCGGAGTCGCCCGCGACGACAGGCAGTCCGGTGGCGGAGGCCTCCAGGTAGACGATGCCGAGCCCCTCCACGTCCAGGCCACCGCGCCGGGTCCGGCAGGGCATCGCGTAGACGTCGCCCGCGCCGTAGTGGGCGGGGAGCTCGGCCCAGGGGACGGCGCCGGTGAAGCGGACCGAGGCGGCGACGCCGGTGTCGGCCGCCAGCCGCTCCAGGTCCGCGCGGTACGGGCCGCCGCCGACGATCAGCAGCACGGTGTCCGGCTCCGCAGCGAGGATCCGGGGCAGCGCGCGGATCAGCGTGTCCTGGCCCTTGCGGCGCACCAGCCGCGAGACGCAGACGATGACCGGGCGCGAGCTGAGTCCGAGCCGGGCGCGGACCTCCGCGCCCCCCGAGTCGGGGTGGAAGGTCTTCTCGTCCACGCCCGGAGGGACCTGCGCCATCCGGGCCGCCGCCTCGGGTCCGACGGCGGCGGCGATCCGCGAGCGGGTGTACTCGCCCAGGTAGGTGAGGGTGTCCGTGCCCGCGCCGATGCGCCGCAGCAGTTGCCGGGAGGCGGGGAGCTGGGCCCACGCGGCCTCGTGACCGTGCGTCATGCCGAGCAGGCGGGACGCCCCGGCCCTGCGAAGCGCGGGCGCCATCAGCCCCAGCGGGGCCGCCGCGCCGAACCAGACCGAGCCGCAGCCCTCGGCCTTGAGGATCTCGGCGGCCCGCCGGCTGACCCTGGGCGTGGGCAGCAGCATCGTGGTGCGGTCACGGATCACCTGGAACGGCTGCTCGGCGTCGAACCGGGCGACCTCACTGCCGTCCCGCCAGGTGGAGGCGTAGACGACGATCTGCTCAGCGGGCATCCGAACGGCCATGTTGTGGACGAAGGTCTGGATCCCGCCGGGGCGCGGCGGGAAGTCGTTGGTGACGACGAGCGTCTTGTTCATGGTCCTGCGACTGGCCCTTCCAGGTTCGGCGCGACGTCCTCGGTACGGCGTCCTCGGTACGGCGGTGCTTGATCCGTACGATAGGGCAGCGCTGCGACGGCACGGGCATCCGGACGGCCATGGTGTGTTCCGGCGCGCGCTGTCCCGTTTCCCTCTCAGTTCACGGGCGAGGATTCCATCACCACTCCGCCGAGCCCGCTCGCCCGATCCTCGGTACGGCCTGCCCGGCCGTCCGACGTGGGGGCTGATCCGGGGTCCGATCCGGGGTCCGACCTGCGGTCCGGCGGCTGGGCGGCGGGGTCGCGCGAAGCCTGGCGCGCGCCGGCGGTCCTCGGACTGTGCTGGGCGGCGACGCGCACGCTCCTGCTGCTCGGAGTGCTCGGCCTGGTGCCGCTCGGCAGCCAGGCGGTGAGCAGCGACGTGAAGGTCATCTACCAGGGCTGGGCGCAGGTCCTGCAGACCGGGACGTTCCCTCTCGACGACGTGACCTGGCAGTATCCTCCCCTGGCCGCACTGGTGATGGTGCTGCCGAGCTGGCTGCCGTGGTCCTACTTCACCGGTTTCCTGGTCCTCGTCGCATGCGGTGACGCGCTGGTGCTGGGCCTGCTGTTGCGGGCGGCCTCGCGGCGAAGCGACGGCAGCCGGTCGGGCGCCTGGCTGTGGGTGCTCGCGGTTCCGCTGCTCGGACCGACCGTCTACTGCCGTTTCGACCTGGTGGTCACTACCGTCGCCGTCACCGGGCTGCTGGCGACGACGGCCAGGCCCAGGCTGGGCGGAGCGCTCGCCGGGCTGGGTGCGCTGCTGAAGGTGTGGCCGGTGCTGACCGTCCTCGGCACGCCGCGCGGACACCGGACCAGGGACGTCTGGACCGCCCTGGTGCTCTCGGCGCTGGCGCTGTCCTTCTGCTGCGCCGTGACCATGGTCGGGGCCTTCTCCTTCCTGGACTTCCAGCAGAACCGGGGGGTGGAGGTCGAGTCGCTGGGGGCGCTGCCGTTCTACCTCGCGCACCTGCTGGGCTGGGGCGGCCACGCCGAGATGCACTACGGCTCGATGGAGTTCCTGGGCTCGGGTGTCCGGCTCGCGGGCGGGCTGCTGCTGGCGCTGTCGCTGGGCGCGTTCGGCTGGCTGCTGCTGTGGCGGGTACGGTCGCGGCGCTGGAGCGCGGCGACACCGTTCGACGCGGCGCTGGCGGCGCTGCTGCTGTTCACGGTGACCAGCAGGGTGATCAGCCCGCAGTACCTGGTGTGGCTGATCGGCACGGCCGCGGTGTGTCTGACGTCGCGTCGGACGACGCAGCGGCCGGTGGCCTGGCTGGTAGCCGCAGCGAGCGTGTTCACCGTGCTGGAGTTCCCGCTGTGCTTCGGCGACCTCGCGGCGTTCCGGCCGCTGGGCGTCTGCGTGCTGTTCGCCCGGAACCTGCTGCTGCTGGCGGCAGCGGTGGTCTCCTGCCGCAGGCTCTGGCTGCAGACGGTCAGCCGGGGCCCGTGACGGCTGCCCCGGCCCTGACCATTCCGGACAGGTCGGACCGCCACTGGGCGGTGAAGGCAGTCAGGCCGGTGCCGATGGTCTGCCGCAGAGCCGAGTCGACGGCGGCGTCCGGCCCGCCGCGCCCGCCAGTGGCGGCGAGCGCGTGGTAGAGCGCCACCAGCCGGGGCTGGCCGTGCCTGAGGACGACGCTGCGGCACGCGAACCATGCCTGCTCGTACGCCTGCGGCAGCCCGGGGGCCGAGCCGTCGAAAGCGTCGTCGGCGGGCAGGTGGTCGGGGACGCGCCCCGCCGCGAGGTCGACGATCAACTCCGGCGCGATCTGCTGCGGCGAGCGACCGGTGCCCAGGTAGCCGGTCCAGTTCGCGACGCCCTCGGACAGCCAGCGCGGCGTCCACTGCTCGGTGACCGCGCGGGTGGCCACATGGGTGGTCTCGTGCGTGGTGACAACCCGTCGGCCGAGGGCGTTGAGCCCGTCCCAGACCTGCGGGTTCACGGTGATCCGCTCGGTGCGGCCGGCCTCGGCGGGGCCGAGTTCACCAGTGGTGACGGCGGCGATGGAGGCGTAGCCGAGCGGGTCCGCGCCCAACAGGCGGCCGAACTGGTCCAGGCCCAGCGGGACCTGCAGGACCGTCCGCTGTCCCCAGGAGTCGCCCCACACGGCGCTCACGGCGGGCACGGCGCGGTCGGCCTCGACGGCGAAGGCCCGCAGCGCGTCCGCCCCGCGCAGGCCGAGGACCAGGCAGTAGCGGCCGTGCACGGCGTTCACGGGGCCGAGGTCCCACAGCTCCGCATCCCCGGCGCGGTCGCTGTCCGAGCTGAGCAGCCAGCTGCCGCCCTGGCGGGTGAAGGTCAGGTACTGGGTCGCCGTGACCGGCTGGGTGTCGAAGCCCGCGAGGCGGTAGGCCAGCTGGACCCGGACCGCGCGGCGCTCGGCCGGGTCGAGCGTGGGCGGCAGCGGGAAAGCGTCCAGGGCCTGCAGTTGGTAGTCCCAGGCGGCTGTCGGTACCTGGGCGAGGTTCCGCAGCATGGTGGACTGGCTGCTGCGCAGGGCCTGTGCGCCGGGTAGCAGGGTTGCCGCCAGTGCGCCCTGGTCGCGGGCGCGGACAGCGGCGGCGCGGCGGTCCAGGGCGTCCTGGATCGCTCGCCGCACCTCTGCGTCAGCCCCGGCTGAGGCAGTCCCCGGCGCGTGGTGGTGACCGCCGCGCCAGACCGCGCCGCCGAGGCCGCCCGCCGCGACCAGGGCGGCCCCGGCCGCGAGGACACCTCTTCTGCCCGCATCCATTAGTTCAGAGCCACCGTCATGTCAGACATCCCGCACCCGGAGGGTGCTGAAGATCTAGGCCGGGCTCGCACCCTCCTAGGCGTCAGATCCGGACCACCTCGGCGACGGGCATGGAACCGACCCGCTCGTAGCGGACCCTGGCCCCCGGGTAGGGGGCGTGGATGACCATGTCGTTGCCCGCGTACATCCCGACGTGGTGCATGTCGCCGTAGTAGATCACAAGATCCCCCGGCCTGGCCTCGCCGAGCGGGATCCGACGCCCCGCGTACGCCTGCTCCTGCGAGGTTCGGGGCAGGTCGACCCCGGCGTGCCGCCAGGACCAGTACATCAGGCCCGAGCAGTCGAACGCGCCCGGGCCGGTCGCTCCGTAGACGTAGGGCTTTCCCAGGACGCTTCGGGCGGCGGCGAGCGCGGCGGCGGCCCGGCTCGACGCGGGGCCCTGGTCGGGCGGGAGCGCCGCGTCCGCGAGCTGGGCCGCGGCACCTGCGGCGTCGCTCTCGTCCCGGCTCAGCGTGTCGCGCTGCCGCGCGGTGAGCCCGCCGAGCAGGGCCTGGGCGTGGCCGAGGCGCTGCTGGACCTGGGCCTTGCTGCCGGCGATGGTCCGTCGCACGGTCTCCAACTGGGACAGCTCCGACAGGGCTTCGGCCCGGTCCTGGGTGAGCTGCCGCTGGTCCGACCGGATCTCGTTCAGGGTCAGGGCCGCCGAGGAGTTCGCCTGGTCGAGCGTGGTGGCCCGGTCCAGGTACTGGTCCGGGCGGGCGCTGAACAGCATCTGCATCAGCGGGTCGAGACCGCCGCCCTGCCGGTACTCGGCCCCGGCGAGCGAACCCACCGACTGGACCAGCGTGTTGACATGCTGCTGCTCGTCCGCGACCCGCTGCTGCAGCAGGGCGGCCTGGTGCAGCAGCGCACGCTCCTGCTCGCGTGCGCCGTCGTACTGCTGTCCGGCGACCTCCGCCTGCGCGTAGAGGGTGTCGAGCTGCTGCCGTACGCCGTCGGCGGTGACCGGGGCGCCGGTGCCGGGCCCGCCGGGGTCGGCGAGGGCGCTGCCTCCGGCCGCGAGGACGGCAGCCGTCGCGGCCGCGACGCTCGCGGCCGTCCGGGAGAGCGCCGCCATGGCGGAGTACTGGCCCAGGGGTCGGGCTCGTCGGTGGGACGCCACGTGGGCGAGCTCCATTCGTCCGTTGCCGGGCCCGGCGGTCCGGCGGTCCTCCGTTGCCGCCCAGGAGGGCGGTCGACGACGCGGAGGGCCGAGCAGCAGACGTTAGCGAGTCGGACACATCGAGTCCAAACACCCAGCATGGCGAAAATGCGATCGAATGACGCATGTGCTGATGAAACGCCATGTCGCCGGGGGTCATCCCGGACAACGCGAAGGGCCCGACCCCTCGTTAGGGGTCGGGCCCGTACGGCCGTCCGGGTGGCCTCAGCGGTTCCCAGCCCGCTGTCGGCGGCTCACTGGGAGTCAGCTGCGGCTCAGATGTGGCGCATCGCGTAGATCGAGCCGATCTGGCCCATGGGCTCGTACTTGACCACGGTGCCGGTGTGCGGCGCGTGCAGGATCATGTTGTTGCCGGCATAGAAGCCGACGTGCGAGTCACCGTTGAAGAAGACCAGGTCGCCGACCTGCAGGTCGGCCGTGGAGGCGACCGCGGTGCCCGCGTTGATCTGGTCGTAGGTGGTACGCCCGATCGAGATGCCGGCCTGCGCGTAGGCCCACTCGGTCAGACCCGAGCAGTCGAACTCGTTGGGGCCGGTGGCGCCGTAGACATAGGTGTCGCCGAGCTTGGTCTGCGCGGCGGCGAAAGCGGTCGCCTCGGCCGAGTCGCCGGCCTTGGACGAACCGAGGTTCACCCGGCCGCTGCTGCCACGGCTGGCAGTGCCGCTACCACTGTTCGAGCTGGCGTTGTTCGCGGCGGCGAGGGCTGCCTGCTGCGAGGCGGTGAGGGAGTCCAGCTTGGCCTTGGCGGCGGCGAGCTTCTGCTGCACGGCGCTCTTGGACGCGGCCAGCTGCTTGCTGGTGGCGTCGAGGGCCTGGAGCTTGCTCTCTGCCTCGGCCTTCTCCTTGCCGAGCTGGGTCTGCTCGCTCTGCAGCTGAGCCAGCAGGCTCGCCTGGCTGCTGCCGACCTGCTGCGCCGCGGACGCCTTGTTCAGGTAGTCCGTGGGGTTCGACGCGAGCATCAGCGCGACCGTGGGGTCGATCGTGCCGGCGCGGTACTGGGCGCTGGCTATGGCGCCGAGGGCGGACGCCTTGGCGTTCACCGCGGCCTGCTGGCGCGCCACCTGGTCCTGCAGGGTGCTGGTCTGCCTCTGCAGCTGCTGCTGCTGGGCCTGCGCGGCGTCGTACTTCTGGACGGCGGTGTCGGCGTCCTGGTTCAGCTGGTCGATCTGCGCCTTGAGCTGAGCGGTGGTCTGCTGCGGCGCCGCCTGGGCCGACTGGGTCGCCGTCGCGGTGAGTGCGACGGTGGTGGCGGCAGCTGCGGTCAGCACGGATATCCGAGCGCGGCTGGGGGCTTTGGGACGACGATGGGACGCCACGAAGGCGAGCTCCTTCTTCCTACGGCCGCCTACCGGGTGAGCTGACGGGTTCGGGCTGGAAGACGTGCCCTACAACGCTTCACCGGCGGACCGGCCTGGCGTCGATTCACCCCGAGGAACATGGTTCCCCGGCTCCGAGACTGACGGCTATCCCCTGTGGGCGCCCCCCGGTTGGGGACGTCCTGCCGTGCGGTCGGACTCGGCGGAAACCCCCGCTGCCACCCGGTTGGGTGATCGACTTCGCGGTGGTTCGGTGGCTGACACTAGTGACCCAACCGTGATCCGTTCAAATCCTTGTAAGTAAAAACTCTCTAAGGTTGCGATGCCGTGTCAGAACATCAACCGAACGTAGTTGGAGTATGACCATCTGACGACGACATGGCGGTCAAAACGGTCATCGCCCCTGGAGGACTGAGACGCGAGTGACGTGAGTCACAACACGAGGTCAGCTCTTTCCCTTCGGTTCGTCAGAACCTGCGGATGGCCACGATCGAGCCGAAGTAGCTCAGCGGCTGAATCGAGACCGTGTAGCCGTACTGGGGAGCGTTCAGCAGCATCCCGTTGCCCGCGTAGAGCCCCACATGGGCACCGCCCTCGAGCACGATGATGTCGCCGACCTTCGCGTCCGCCAGCGACGCCACCGGGCTGCCCACCGTCTCGTCCGAGTACGAGTAGTGCGGCAGACTCACACCCGCGTGGGCGTAGGACCACATCACCAGGCCCGAGCAGTCGAACTCGTTCGGGCCCGCTCCGCCCATCGAGTAGGGGGCTATGCCGACCTTGCTCATCGCCGCCAGCATCGCGGTGCGGGCCGCCGACGAGATGCCGGACAGGTTGATCTGACTCACGGTCATGTGGTTGTCGACGGTTCCGGCGGAGCCGTAGTTGTTACCCCCGCCGCCGCCGGCGTTCACCTGCTTCTGCTGGGCCGGGGTCAGCGCGTTCAGCACGGACTGCGCGTGGTTGAGCCGGGCCTGAGCTGAGGCCTTGGCCTTCTGCATCTGGGTCAGCAGCGCCTGCTGGGCGCCGAGCTCCTGTGCGGCCTGGGCCTTCTCCCGGGCCAGCGTCTGCTCCTGCACCTGGAGCTGCGCCAGAACGGTCGCCTCGCTGCTGTTGAGCTCGCTCTGGGTGGACGCTTGGGTGAGGTAGTCAGTGGGGTCGGAAGCAAGCATCAGGGCCACCGTCGGGTCCACCCCGCCCTCCCGGTACTGGGCGCTCGCCATGGCGCCGAGCTGCGAGACCTCCTTGTTGACCTGGCCCTGCTGGCGGGCTATCTCGTCCTGCAGGAGGTTCACCTTCCGCTGCAGCGCCTGCTGCTGGAGCTGCGCGCCGTTGTACTGCTCCGTCGCCGCGGCGGCCGCCTTGCGGTCCGCGTCCACCTGGGACTTGGCCTGATCGGTGGTCAGCTTGGGGTCCGCGTGGGCAGCGGACTGCGCCGAGAGCGCGACGGCCGTCGCGGCGGCCGCGGTGAGAATCGACACGCGGGCACGGCTGGGCTGCTTGAGGCGACGGTGCGAGACCACAGGGGCTGAGTTCCCTTCGGGCGGCCGCCGTCCAACAGGCGGCACCCCCGAATTGCGCGGCCCTGGAGACAGCGGAAACCTCCGTATCGCCCGGACGGGCGATCAGCAGGACAGAGGTTCGAAGGCAGAGACTAGTGAGAGTGATGTGAACTTGTCGCCCTCGCGGAGAAGTCCGAGCAGATTTGAGCGCAATGTCGAGTTTGCGCTTCAACTCGGGTGCGGATGCTCGGGTGTGGCCGCTCAAGTGCGGATGAGCCGCTTCAGCAGCATCGCCGACGGCACCGGACGCGCACCCGCCTTCCGCACGCCCTCCGCCACCTCCCGGTCCGTCGACACCACGACCACCGGACGGCCCTCGGGCTCCGCCCGCACCAGACGGCGGATCAGCTCGTCCGCGGTCTCCCCCGACCGGCTGAACAGCACCCGCACCCCGCGCGGCGGGGCCATCGGCACCGGTGCGTCCAGATCCTTGCCGTCGAAGACGCAGGTGATCTCCGCGCCGCTGTGCGCGGCCAGCATCGACAGCCCGTTCAGCAGCCGCGCTCGCTGCTTCTCCAACGGCAGCGTCGGATAGCCGCTCTTGGTCACGTTGTAGCCGTCGACCACCAGATGCGCCTGCGGCAGCGCCAGCAGCTGGTCCAGCAGCGCCGGGTCGTCGGCGTCCAGCGCCCGCCTGGCCACGTCGTGCGGCGACGCGGTGGTCGGCGAGACCGCCTCCACGGTGTCGGCCGGACGGCCCGACAGCGGCGGCAGGCCAAGCTCCCGCTGCAGCCCCTGCGCCCCCTGGACCACCACGTCCAGCAGCAGCCGCAGCCGGATCTCCTCAGCACTGCGCCCCTCCCGGGAGGCGCGCTTGGACGCCTCCACGGCGGACTCGGCCTCGGCGAGCCGGTGCTTCAGCCTGCGGACCTCGCTGTCGACCGCACCTCGCTCGGTGGCCCCGGTCGAGCGCAGCGCCTCGAGTTCGGCGGCGACCTTGCGGGTGGCCGCCTCGGCGCGCTTGGTGTCGGCCTCCAGGCTGCGCAGCTTGCGGCGCAGCGAGTCCCGCTCCTTCTTGACCGTGTCCAGCTCGATCCGGCCCCGCTCGGCGTCGGCCCGGGTGGAGTCGCGTAGCGCGGCCAGCTCCACCTGCAGCTTCTCGACGAGCCTGGTGGCCTCTGCGGCCGCGCCCTCGGACTCGGCCCGCTCCACCTCCTCGCCCGCGTCGCCGACCAGCTTGCTCCAGCCGGCGGGACGCAGCAGGTACGCCACCGCGGCGACGTCCTGGGGGTCGGCGGCAGCCGGCACCCGCCCGGCTTCCAGCGCGCTGACCAGGTCAGGTTGGCCCTGTCGGACCCGCTCCGCTATCCGCGCCCGGAAACCCGGCTCGGTCTCCAGCGCGGCCGCGATGGCCGTGGCACCCCGCCGGGCCCGCTGGACCGGGGTGAACTTGGCATACGGGCGGAGCCGGTGCGGGAGCTCGGCGGCGGGCATGGCAGTCAGGGCGTCGGCGGCGATGCCGACGACCCGCCGCCGGACCCCTTCCGGCAGCGGCCGGTCCAGCCACTCGGCGGACTCCTCCGCGACGAGCCCGGACCCGGGCTCAGGCCCGGAGACGGACTCAGGCTCAGGCCCAGAATCGAGCTCAGGCTCAGACCCAGAGACGGACTCGGGCTCAGACCCAGAGACGGACTCGGGCTCAGACCCGGAGACGGACTCAGGCTCAGACCCGGAGACGGACTCAGGCCCGGAAACGAGCTCAGGCTCAGACCCAGAAACGGACTCGGGCTCAGACCCGGAGACGGACTCAGACCCGGAAACGAGCTCAGGCTCAGACCCGGAAACGGACTCAGGCTCAGACCCGGAAACGGACTCGGGCTCAGACCCAGAAACGAGCTCAGGCTCAGACCCGGGGGCGGACTCAGGCTCAGACCCGGGGGCGGGCGCAGACCTGGAGGCGGACTCAGACCCGGGGGCGGGCGCAGACCCGGGAACGGGAACGGGCTCGGACCCGGAGGCGGGCTCGGGCTCTGCCTCAGCCTCGCGCAGGGAGAAAGGCTCGGGCTGGGAGACGGGCGCGGTGGAAGCGGGCACCGCGGACACCGCCGCGTCGTCGGACCCCAGCGGGTCCTCGGCGGCGTCCGCCCTGTCTCTCTCCACCACGTCCTGTGCTCCGATCCGGCCCCAGGCCCTACCGCCCGGAAGACCATTCTCGCCCGCTGCGCCCCCTACTCGTCACTACGCCACACACACCGCCCCAGCCGTCAGCCGTCGGCGCGTCCCACCTGCGCCGCCGCCTCGGCCTCAGCGCCGGGCCGGTCGACCAGCTCCACCTGGTCCACGGCGTTGCACCAGCGGCAGCGTACGGACTCCACCGTCTCGCTGAGCACCTCACGCTCCTCCACGCGCGGTTCCCCCGCCAGGTCCAGGTGGACGAACTCGACCACGCGCGAGGAACGGGTCACGTCGAAGCGGGTCAGGTTGCCGCACTGGGTGCAGCGCCACCGGGTCCCCTCGGTGGGCAGGGGGACAGACATGGGTGGTCCTCTCGGCTCGGGGCACCGGGTCCGGCATCGGGCTCTGGAGCCCGGAGCCGCCCGGAGCAGCGCGGTTCTCGGCTACGCCTACCCCAGAACCCTATGGCCTCGCTGATATCCCGGGACACCGTCCCCATCCGTCCCAGCTCCGCAGTGTCAGATTTGTCCCGCCAAGGAATGCTTGGTAGATGGTGACCCTGGTTCGTGACGATAAGCCAGATCCGTACGTCTCGCTGCCATACGTCCCCGTGGTGACCTTCACGCTGATCGCCGCGTGCGTGGTGGTCTTCCTGGTCGGCCCGGTGTCCGGCCTCGACCCGCTGTACGGCACCGGGGCCGGACGCGCCTGCGCGGAACTGACGTACTACCAGCACTGGGGCGTGATTCCGAGCGAACTGCTGGACAACCAGCCGCTGCGGTCCTTCCGGACCGCCGGCTGCCCCGCGCCCGCCCACTTCCCCAAGGTCCCGGCGCTGTCCGTGCTCACGGCGATGTTCGTGCACGGCGGCTGGCTGCACCTGTTCGGCAACATGCTCTTCCTCTATGTCTTCGGCGCGATGGTCGAGGAGCGCATGGGACGGTTGCCGTTCCTGCTCAGCTACGTCGCCCTCGGCTACTTCGCGACCTACGGCTACGCGCTGTTCGAGGCCCATGCCAACAGCGCGGGCCAGACCCTGGTGGGGGCGTCGGGCGCGATCGCAGGCGTGTTGGGCGCGTACCTGCGGCTGTACCCGCGGGCGCGGGTGACCAGCCTGCTCCCCTTCCTGCTGTTCCTCCCGCTGCGCTTCCCCGCGTGGCTGGTGCTGGGGGTGTGGTTCGCCATCCAGTGGAGGTCGGTGCACGCCGCCTCGGCCGCCGTCACCGGCGTGGCGTACGTGGCCCATCTCATCGGCTTCCTCGGCGGCTTCCTCTTCGCCTGGCTGCTCTACTGCCGCAGGCGCGGATACTCTGGCCGCAACAGTGCCGCTGTCCTTCCAGGAGACCTCCCTTGATCACCGCGATCGTGCTCATCAAGACCAACGTCGACCGGATCCCCGAGATCGCCGAGACGATCGCGGCCCTGGACGGCGTCAGCGAGGTGTACTCCGTCTCCGGCGCCTTCGACCTGGTGGCGATGATCCGCGTGCGCGCCCACGACGACCTGGCCGACGTCATCCCCGGCCAGGTCAACAAGGTGCCCGGGGTGGAGCACACGGAGACGCACATCGCGTTCCGCACCTACTCCAAGGTCGACCTGGACGCCGCCTTCGCCCTCGGCCTGGACGAGTAGGACCCGTCGCTCGGAGGCCTGGACCGACCGGTCTCAGCCGGTCCGGCGGGTGTCCGGCACGCAGCGGCCGCCCTCGGTACGGTAGGCCCACTGCGCGCCCTCGGTGACAAGCTCCCGCACGGCCGCGACGAAGCGGTCCACGTGCTCCTCCGGGGTGCCGGCGCCGAAACTGACCCGGATGGCGTTGAGGCTCCGCTCCCCCGGCAGCGACGCCTCCGGCGCCCCGCACTCGGACGGCGTCGTCTCCTGGCCGCCCAGCAGCGTGCGCACCAGCGGGTGCGCACAGAACAGGCCGTCGCGGACACCGATGCCGTACTCGGCGGACAGTGCGGCCGAGAAGTGCGAGCTGTTCCAGTCCTGGACCACGAAGGACAGCACGCCCACCCTCGGGTGGTCCTCGCCGAACAGGGTCAGCACCTTCACCTGCGGGATCTCGGCAAGCCCCGCGCGCAGCCGGTCGATCAGATACTGCTCGCGCGCGACCAACTGCTCGAACCCGGCCTCGGCCAAGGCCCGGCAGGCGGAGGCGATCGCGTAGGCGCCGATGACGTTGGGCGACCCCGCCTCGTGCCGCGAGGGACCCTGGTGCCACTCCACCGCGACCGAGCCGTCGGTCTCCCGCGCCACGGTGCGGCTCGCGCCGCCGCCGGCGAGGTACGGCTCGGCGGCGTCCAGCCAGTCGGCGCGCCCGGCGAGGACGCCCGCGCCGAAGGGCGCGTAGAGCTTGTGGCCGGAGAAAGCGACCCAGTCGACGTCCAACTCGCGGACCGACACCGGGTGGTGCGGGGCGAACTGCGCCGCGTCCAGGACGATCCGGGCGCCGTGGCGGTGGGCGGCCTCGGCCAGCTCGCGGACCGGCCAGATCTCCCCGGTGACGTTGGACGCGCCGGTGACGCACACCAGACGCGGCCCCGCCGTTCCCTCGGCCAGCGCCGACTCCAGCGCCGCGACGGCCTCCTGCGGGGAGCGCGGCGCCCGCAGGTAGGTGACAGACAGGTCCTCGCGGCGCCAGGGCAGCAGCGAGGCGTGGTGCTCGGTCTCGAAGGCGTACACCCGGGTGCCGGCCGGCAGCACGCTCGCCAGCAGGTTCAGCGAGTCGGTGGTGGCGCGGGTGAAGACGACCTGGTCGCCCTCGCGCAGGTCGAGAAACTCGGCGACGGTGACCCTGCTCTGCTCGAACAGGTCCGTCGAGAGCTGCGAGAGGTACCCGGCGCCCCGGTGCACGCTGCCGTAGTAAGGGGCGTACGCGGCGACGTCGTCCCAGACGCGCTGCAGGGCGGGGGCGCTGGCGGCGTAGTCAAGCGCGGCGTAGCTGACCTTCGCCCCGCTGACGAGGGGGACCTCGACGTCACGACCGAGAACCGCGAGCGGTCGGCACACGGAAACAGAGTTCGGGTATGCGGACATGACTACCCCTCCAGGGAGTCCAGTGGATCCCTGGCAAGGCCGCTGGCAGCCTCAGGCCGGCAGCCTCAAAAAAGGGAGGGATCCGCGCTTGCCCTGCGGCGTTGTTGCCGTAGGGCCTGGTCGTCACCCGGAAGCACCCCGCCACGGAAGGAGGGTTGCCGGACAGCAAGCCGGGGCCAATGCGCTGTCACTCGTGACCTGGGAAGGAGTATGTCAGAGGTCCGCCCCTCGGGCGAACCCCTGACCGCCATCCGAGACGCAGACGCTGACGAGGAGGGTGCTGTCAGCGCCGCGTCGCCGCAGACCAGCGGGCGAGAACCGCCTGCGCCGCACCCGAGTCGATCGACTCCGCCGTGCGCTTCATCGCCACCGCCAGCTGCTCCGCCAGCGGCGCGTCCGTCTGGTCCAGCGCGACCAGCGCCGACGCCGAGTTGAGTAGCACCGCGTCCCTGACCGGACCCTGCTCCCCCGTGAAGACCCGGCGCGCGACCTGCGCGTTGTAGGCGGCGTCGGCGCCGCGCAGCGCCTCGATGCCGACGTACTCGATGCCGACCTCGCGGGGGTCGAAGCTGGTCCGCCGCACCTCGCCGTCGCGCACCTGCCACACCGTGGAGGTGCCGGTGACGGTGAGCTCGTCGAGTCCGTCGTCGCCCCGGAACACCAGGGCCGAGGACCCGCGCCGGGCGAGCACGCCCGCGATCAGCCCGGCCATCCGGGTGTCGAAGCAGCCGACCGCGTTCGCGGTCACCCGCGCCGGGTTGGTGAGCGGGCCGAGCAGGTTGAAGAAGGTCGCGATGCCGAGATCCCGGCGGGCGGGTCCGGCGTGGCGCATCGCCGGGTGGAACACCGGCGCCGGGCAGTAGGTGATCCCGGCCTCGACCGCGACCTCGGCGACCCGCCGGGGCGACAGCTCCAGGTTGACGCCGAGCTGCTCCAGCACGTCGGTGGCCCCGCTCGCGGAGGAGGCGGCGCGGTTGCCGTGCTTGACAACCAGCGCGCCGGCGCCTGCCGCGACGACCGCCGACATGGTGGAGATGTTGACGGTCTTCGCCCGGTCGCCACCCGTGCCGACGATGTCCACGGCCCGCCCGGGCACCTCGATGACGGTGGCGTGCGCGTACATGGCGTCGACCAGGCCGACGATCTCTTCCACCGTCTCGCCCTTGGCGCGCAGCGCCACCATGAACCCGGCAACCTGGGCGAGCGTCGCCTCCCCGCTCATGATCTGGTCCATCGCCCACGCGGTCTCGCCCGCCGACAGGTCGGCACCGGAGACGAGAGCCGTGAGGACATCCGGCCAGGACCGCGCCTGCACGGGGTCGCCGCCGCCGTTCGCAGGGTTCACGCCGTTGTTCAGCGCAGCCGCCATGGCCATGGCCTCTCACTGGGTAAGTAGGGAGAGGCCAGCCTAGCGACCGGGGACGGCGCCCAGAGGGAGGATCTCAGCCGACGAGATGCGCGTGCCCGCTGCGCAGCAGCGTGCTCGCCGTCTCCGCCAGCACCGCCGGGTCGACCGGTGCGGGGACGGCAGCGTCCGCGCGGCTCCAGGCCGCGAGCCAGGAGTCCTGCGGTCGGCCGATCAGCAGCAGCACCGGCGGGCAGCCGTAGATCTCGTCCTTGAGCTGGCGGCACAGTCCCATCCCGCCGACCGGGTTCGCCTCGCCGTCCAGCACCAGCAGGTCCAGCCGCCGGGTGCCCTTCGCGTGCGCATCCAGGGCCTTGATCACCGCGGGCGCGGTCGCGCACTCCAGGTACTGGAGTTCCTCCAGGTCCGCGGCCGGCCGCCGTCCGAGCGCCAGCCGGACCTGCTCGCGCGTGTTCCGGTCGTCGCTGTAGACAAGAACGTTGAGTGCCATCGTCCGCTATCCCCCTGGGGTGTGATCGGGACCACTTCGGCGTCTGCCGCGGATGCTACTCCGGAAGCACCGGCCCTGGCACCAGGACGTACCGGTAGATCGCCAGGACGTACCCGGTAGACCGCCGCGGCGGACGCGGGGCAGCCGTCCGGCGGTTCCCGGTTCACCATTTCGGGCGACCCCCCGGCCAGTCGCGCACGGGAGTCACCCAACCGGACCCCCTGCCATCCGGGCTACCTGCGAGGTCGTCAGCCGTCCCCGGCCCGGCGGAGGGTACGTCACCACGCGGACACACCGAGGGACACCCCCCGGGGTGAAGACGGAATAAGCGACCGACATAATGTCGGTCGTGGCGACAGCAACTGCAGTAGAAACCGGGCACGCACACGGATCGGTCAACCGGCCGAACCTCACCAGCGTCGGAACCATCGTCTGGCTGGCTTCCGAGCTGATGTTCTTCGCGGCCCTCTTCGCGATGTACTTCACACTCCGTTCGGTTACCGGAACGGCGTACTGGCACGCGCACAACGATGCGCTCAACGTTCCCTTCTCGTCGGTGAACACCACCGTTCTGGTGCTCTCCTCCTTCACCTGCCAGATGGGTGTCTTCGCCGCCGAGCGCGGCGACGTGAAGAAGCTCCGGGCCTGGTTCATCGTCACCTTCATCATGGGTGCGATGTTCATCGGCGGTCAGATCTACGAGTACACGAGCCTGGTGAAGGACGACCACCTCTCCCTGTCCTCGTCCCCCTACGGCTCGGTGTTCTACCTGACCACCGGCTTCCACGGAATGCACGTGACAGGTGGTCTGATCGCCTTCCTGATGGTCCTGGGCCGTACGTACGCCGCCAAGCGGTTCACGCACGAGCAGGCCACGGCGGCGATCGTGGTCTCGTACTACTGGCACTTCGTCGACGTGGTCTGGATCGGCCTCTTCGCGACCATCTATCTGATCAAGTAGGCAGGGTCGGACCGTCCCCTCGGCAACCGCCGGGCGGTCCCAGCAGACCGACCTGACGGTCAACCAGACTCCAGACGCTCCTGATCCTCACACCGGGGTTAATCCGTGAAAAAGCTCTCCGCACGACGGCGCCACCCGCTGGCAGCGCTCGTCGTCCTACTCTTTGCGCTGGCGACAACCGGGGGGCTGTATGCCGCGTTCGCGCCCGCGAACAGCGCGCAGGCTGACAGCAGCCAGACCCTCTCGGTCGAGCAGGGCAAGAAGTTGTACGCCGTCGGCTGCTCCAGCTGTCACGGCCTGTCCGGCGAAGGCACCAAGCTCGGCCCGAGCCTGGTGGGCGTCGGCGGCGCGGCTGTGGACTTCCAGGTGGGCACCGGCCGCATGCCGGCCCAGCAGCCCGGCCCGCAGGTCCCCGGCAAGAAGGTCATCTACACCCAGGCCGAGATCGACCAGCTGGCCGACTACGTCGCCTCGCTGGGCGCGGGCCCGGCCGTGCCGACGGCCGACCAGTACGCCGCGGGTGACGTCGCCCGGGGCGGGGAGCTGTTCCGCACCAACTGCGCGCAGTGCCACAACTTCGCGGGCGCAGGCGGCGCTCTGTCCGAGGGCAAGTACGCGCCCTCGCTGGACAACGTCAGCGCGAAGCACATCTACGAGGCCATGCTGACCGGCCCGCAGAACATGCCGTCCTTCCCGGACAGCACGATGTCGCAGCAGAACAAGCAGGACATCATCGCCTACGTCGAGCACGTGAACAACCCGGCGAAGAACCCCAACTACGGCGGTCTGACCCTGGGCGCCCTCGGTCCGGTGACTGAGGGTCTCTTCGGCTGGATCTTCGCGCTGGGCGCCCTGATCGCCGTCGCGATCTGGATTGCCGCCCGCACCCCCAAGGCCAAGAAGTCATGACGAGCCAGGACAACATGTCTGAAGAACACCTGCCGGAGGCCGCTGGGTCCCACGGCGGAGCGGTCGCCGTCACCGGCGACTCCTTCGCCGACCCGGGACTGCCGCCCCACGAGCACCGCCGTACCGACATCGACGAGCGGGCCGCGGCCCGCGCGGAGCGCCAGGTCGCGCTGTGGTTCGTGCTGTCGATGCTGGCGACCGTCGGTTTCATCGCCGCCTACGTGGCGATCAAGCCCGACAAGGTCGTCTACATCTTCACGCTGGGCCACGTCAGCGCGCTGAACTTCGCGCTCGGCATGACCCTCGGCGTCTCCCTGTTCGCCATCGGCGCCGGCGCGGTCCACTGGGCCCGCACGCTGATGTCGGACGAGGAGCACATCGCCGAGCGGCACCCGATCGAGGCCTCCCCCGAGGTCCGCGAGCAGGTCTTCGCGGACTTCCGCCAGGGGGCCAAGGAGAGCACGTTCGGCCGCCGCAAGCTGATCCGCAACACGATGATCGGCGCCATGGCGATGGTCCCGCTCTCCGCGGTCGTGCTGTTCCGCGACCTGGGCCCGCTGCCGGAGAAGAAGCTCGACAACACCGCGTGGGCGGCCGGCAAGCGCCTGGTGAACATGAACACCAACGAGCCGATGAAGGCGTCGGACATCACGGTGGGCTCGCTGACCTTCGCCATGCCGGAAGGCGTGCACGAGAGCGACGCGGACTTCCAGGAGGTCATCGCCAAGGCCGCGGTCATGCTGGTCCGGATGCAGCCCGATGACATCAAGGACAAGCAGTCCGCGGACTGGGGCTACCAGGGCGTCCTCGTCTACTCGAAGATCTGCACCCACGTCGGCTGCCCGATCAGCCTCTACGAGCAGCAGACGCACCACGTCCTCTGCCCGTGCCACCAGTCGACCTTCGACCTCTCCGACGGCGGCCGCGTCATCTTCGGCCCCGCCGGGCACCCCCTGCCGCAGTTGCAGGTCTCGGTCAACGGCGAGGGCTACCTCGAGGCACTCGGCGACTTCAGCCAGCCTGTCGGCCCCGGCTTCTGGGAGCGCAGCTAATGACTACCCACGCAGTGAGCGACGACGGCCACGACGAACAGATCGGCCACAGCGAGGCCGGCGTCGAGCAGGCCCACCTCGGCGAGAAGGCCGCTGACTGGGTCGACGGCCGTCTGGGCATCTACGGGCTGGCCAAGGCCAACCTGCGGAAGATCTTCCCGGACCACTGGTCCTTCATGCTCGGCGAGATCTGCCTCTACACCTTCATCATCATCATCCTGACCGGCGTCTATCTGACGCTGTTCTTCCAGCCCAGCATGGGTGAGGTCGTCTACCACGGCACCTACACCCCGCTGAACGGCATCCGCATGTCGGAGGCCTACGAGTCCACCGTCAACATCAGCTTCGACGTCCGCGGCGGCCTGCTGATCCGTCAGATCCACCACTGGGCGGCCATCGTCTTCGTGGCGGCCATGCTCGTCCACATGATGCGCGTCTTCTTCACCGGCGCCTTCCGCAAGCCGCGCGAGATCAACTGGCTGTTCGGCTTCCTGCTGCTCTTCCTCGGCATGTTCGACGGCTTCATGGGTTACTCGCTCCCCGACGACCTGCTGTCCGGTACGGGCATCCGGTTCATGGAGGGCGCGATCCTGTCGATGCCGGTGGTCGGCACCTACATCGCGATGTTCCTGTACGGGGGTCAGTTCCCGGGCAACGACATCATTCCGCGCTTCTACACCATCCACGTGCTGCTGATCCCGGGCATCATGCTGGGCCTGCTGGTGGCCCACCTGATCCTGGTCTTCTACCACAAGCACACCCAGTTCGCGGGCCCGGGCCGGACCGAGAAGAACGTCATCGGCATGCCGCTGATGCCGGTCTACATGGCCAAGGCCGGCGGGTTCTTCTTCCTGGTGTTCGGTGTCATCGCGATGGTCTCCGCCATCGCCTCGGTCAACCCGATCTGGGAGTACGGCCCGTACCGCCCCGACCAGGTGTCCACCGACGCCCAGCCGGACTGGTACATGGGCTTCTCCGAGGGTCTGATCCGGATCATGCCGGGCTGGGAGATCCGCGCCTGGGGCCACACCCTGGAACTGGGCGTGTTCATCCCGCTGATGATCTTCGGCCTGGTGATGATCGTCATCGCGGTCTACCCCTTCCTGGAGGGCTGGATCACCGGCGACAAGCGCGAGCACCACATCCTGGACCGCCCGCGCAACGCCCCGATGCGGACCGCGTTCGGCGTGGCCTGGATCACCGAGTACATGATCCTGCTGGTGGCGGGTGGCAACGACCTGTTCGCCACGCACTTCCACCTCTCGATCGACACCATCACCTGGGTCTGCCGGATCCTCTTCTTCGTCGGCCCGGTGATCGCCTTCACGATCACCAAGCGCTGGTGCATCGGCCTCCAGCGCAACGACCGGGAGAAGGTGCTGCACGGCCGCGAGTCGGGCACCATCAAGCGCCTGCCGCACGGCGAGTTCGTCGAGGTCCACGAGCCGCTCCCGGCCGAGGCCCTGCACACGCTCACCGCGCACGAGCAGCTGCAGCCGATCGAGCTGCCCGCCGAGGTGGACGAGAACGGCGTCAAGCGCAAGGTGAAGGCCACCACCAAGCTCCGCGCGAAGCTGTCGCAGAGCTACTTCGGTGAGGCGGCGCAGATCCCCAAGCCGACCGCCGCCGAGCACGCCGAGATCACCAGCGGCCACGGCCACCACTGATCTCAGCTCCTTCCACGAAGAGGGCCCCTCCCCACGCCACGCGGGGAGGGGCCCTCTTCGTCGTCAGGCTTCGTCGTCAGGCTTCGTCGTCAGGCTTCGTCGTCAGGCTTCGTCGTCAAGGACTCCAGTCGCTCGCCGGTCCGGTGCAGGAACCGCTCCGAGCGGGCGGCGAACTCCGGGTACGGAAAGGCTTCACGCGGCCGGGCGGAGGAATCCGACGGGCGCCGGGTTCACGGCGCCGGTGCCGGCCGTGTCGACGACCTTGCCCAGCGCGCTGCCCTTCTGCCAGTCGGCCCAGGACAGGTTCCAGTCCCCGAAGCCGTTGCCGAAGGGCTCCATCCGGCCGCCGAGGCTGTTGACCACCTGCACCAGGTCCCCCCGGTGGAAGGTGTCGTAGAACCAGTGGGCGTTGCCGGTGCTCATGCCGGTGCAGCCGTGGCTGACGTTGGCGACGCCCTGCGACGCGACGGACCAGGGCGCGGCGTGGACGTACTCGCCGCTCCAGGTGACCCGGGTGTCCCAGTAGACGTCCTTGCGGTAGGCGTCCGAGCTGCCGTCGGCGATGCCGACGGTGGCCGAGTCCATCAGTACCTGGGCCTGCTGCTCGAGCACGACCTTGATGCCGTTGCGGGTGGAGAAGCCGGGCTTGCCCGTGGTCACCGCCAGCGTGTTGATGACCTGGCCGTTGCGGTAGACCGTCATGTAGTCGCTGCCGGCGTCAGTGACCGCGAGGAGCCTGTCGCCGGTACGGAAGGAGATCCGGCTCGGTGCACCGCCGTACACGTCCCCGGCGACCTGGCGGCCCTGGATGTCGAACGCGGCGCTGACGCCGGCGTGAGTCGGCCAGTAGCCCTGCGGGCGGAAGTGCAGCATGCGGTCGTTCACCCAGTACCAGCCGCCGCGCACCGAGGGCGTGGAGTTGACGGTCAGTCCGCGCTCCACGATCTGCCGCGCCGCGCGGTCGTGGACCGGCTGGCTGAGCGCCACCGTGATCGGCTCGCCGACCCCGTACACGGCCTTGTCGCCCGGGGTGAGCTGCGCCGTCAGCGACTTGGGCGCGGGCCGGGTGGCGAACTCCTGGACGGTGCTCCCGCGCCCTCCTTCGCCGTCGTCGGCGCTGACCCGCACGGTGTACTGCCGGCCGGCCCCCAGCGGGCCGCTGGAGCGCCAGCTGCGGCCGTCGGCGGCGACGGTCCCGGGTACGTGACGGCCGTCGGCGGACACGACCGTCACATCGGTGAGCCGTCCGCGCAGCGCGTCGACCACGATCGCCGCGCCGGGATCCGCCGCCGCCTTCCCCCCGGGGCTGACGCTGACCAGCGACGCCGCGTCCACGGACGTCTGCCCGCCGCAGCCGCACAACCCCAGCGCCCCCGCGACCAGCGCCGCCGACGTCAGAATCCAAGCCCTCATCCGCTGTCCTTCCAAGGCGACGCCGCCGAGTACCGACGTACCGCCACATCCTAGAAAGAACCGGCATAACGTACATTCCGGAACACTCGGAAGAGTGAACAGCAGAAGGGCCGGACTCCGTTCAGAACGGAGTCCGGCCCTCGCTGCGCGTCAGATCGCCGCGCATCAGATCACTGCGTCTGGTTCTCGCCCCGGTAGTACTCAAACACCCAACCGAAGAGGCCGATCAGGATGATCGGGATCGAGAAGTAGAGCAGCCACCAGCCGAAGATGACGCCCATGAACGCCATCGCGCCACCGATGCCCAGGGACAGCGGCTGCCAGCTGTGCGGGCTGAAGAAGCCCATCACACCGGCGTCGTCGGAGACCTCGGCCTGCGGGTTGTCGCCCGCGCCGGTGTCCACCCGCCTCGCGGTGAACAGCAGGTAGAAGGCGATGAACCCGCCCAGCGCAAAGGCCATGAACAGCGCGGTGGTGCCGGTCGGGTCCTTCGACCAGACGCCGTACCAGATCGCGATGCCGAGGACGAAGACGGCGAAACCAGCGAAGATCTTGCCCTGTTCCCTCATCGGTCACCCTCCTCCTTCTTGAGCTCGGTGGTCCGGGCCTCCAGGGCCGCGGTCAGGTGCGAGGGCACCTCGCCGTGGTTCTCCAGGTAGTCCTGCGCGGCGATCTCCGGGTGGTGCAGGTCGAACGCCGGGGATTCCGAGCGGATCCGCGGCAGCGTCAGGAAGTTGTGACGCGGCGGCGGGCAGGAGGTCGCCCACTCCAGCGAGCGGCCGTAGCCCCACGGGTCGTCGACGTCGACCTTCTCGCCGTACTTCGCGGTCTTCCACACGTTGTAGAAGAAGGGAATCATCGAGGCGCCCAGGATGAACGAGCCGATGGTGGAGATCAGGTTCAGCGTGGTGAAGCCGTCGGTCGGCAGGTACGTCGCGTAGCGACGCGGCATGCCCTCGGCGCCGAGCCAGTGCTGCACCAGGAAGGTGGTGTGGAAGCCGACGAACAGCATCCAGAAGGTGATCTTGCCCAGGCGCTCGTCCAGCATCTTGCCGGTCATCTTGGGCCACCAGAAGTGGAAGCCCGCGAACATCGCGAAGACGACCGTGCCGAACACCACGTAGTGGAAGTGCGCCACCACGAAGTAGGAGTCCGAGACGTGGAAGTCGATCGGCGGGGAGGCGAGCAGAACGCCCGTCAGGCCGCCGAACAGGAAGGTCACCAGGAAGCCGACGCTCCACAGCATGGGTGTCTCGAAGCTCAGCGAGCCCCGCCACATGGTGCCGATCCAGTTGAAGAACTTCACGCCGGTGGGTACGGCGATGAGGAACGTCATGAAGGAGAAGAACGGCAGCAGGACCGCGCCGGTGACGTACATGTGGTGGGCCCACACGGTCACCGAGAGGCCCGCGATGGCGATGGTCGCCGCGATCAGGCTCTGGTAGCCGAACATCGGCTTCCGCGAGAAGACCGGAATGACCTCCGAGATGATGCCGAAGAACGGCAGCGCGATGATGTACACCTCTGGGTGGCCAAAAAACCAGAAGAGGTGCTGCCAGAGGATCGGCCCGCCGTTGGCCGGGTCGAAGACGTGCGCCCCGAACTTCCGGTCCGCCTCCAGCGCCAGCAGGGCCGCCGCGAGCACGGGGAACGCGAGCAGCACCAGGACGGCGGTGAGCAGCACGTTCCAGCAGAAGATCGGCATCCGGAACATGGTCATGCCTGGGGCACGCATGCAGAGGATGGTGGTGATGAAGTTGACCGAGCCGAGGATCGTGCCGAAACCGGACAGCGCCAGACCCATGATCCACATGTCAGCGCCGACGCTCGGCGAGTGGATCGCGTCCGACAGCGGCGAGTAGGCGAACCAGCCGAAGTCGGCCGCGCCCTGCGGGGTGAGGAAGCCGCCCACGGCGATCAGCGAGCCGAAGAGGTACAGCCAGTACGCGAACATGTTCAGCCGCGGGAACGCCACGTCGGGCGCGCCGATCTGCAGCGGCATGATCCAGTTCGTGAAGCCGGCGAAGAGCGGGGTGGCGAACATCAGCAGCATGATCGTGCCATGCATGGTGAACGCCTGGTTGAACTGCTCGTTCGTCAGCACGCCGCCGTCGGGCTGGGCGAGCTGGGCGCGCATCGTCAGCGCCAGGATTCCACCGACGATGAAGAACGCGAACGACGTCACCAGGTAGAGGGTGCCGATCGTCTTGTGGTCGGTGGTGGTCATCCACTTGATGACCTGGGTCCCGGACTTGCGCTCGAGGGCGCTCTTCCGGACCACGGCGGGAGCGCCGCCGCTCAGCCCCTGGGGTTCGTTGAGGATCGTCATTGTGAGTTGTTCACTCCCGTGGTCGTGATGCCCGCGGGCACAAAACCGGTCTGGCCCTTCGCGCGCAGACTGGCGAGGTGGGCTTGGTACTCCGCCGGGGTGACCACGGTGACGTTGAACAGCATCTGGGAGTGGTCGACGCCGCAGAGCTCCGTGCACTTGCCACGGAAGGTGCCCAGGGCGGTGGGCGTCACCTCGAACCTGTTCACGACACCCGGGATGACGTCCATCTTCATCAGGAAGTCGACCGGCCAGAAGCCGTGGATCACGTCGCGCGAGGTCAACTGGAACTCGACCGTCTCGCCCTGGGGCAGCCACAGCGTGGGCGGCTGGCCGGGGCTGCCGACGTCGTAGGCGCCGCTCTGGTCTCCGGCGGTGTCCGCCTGGTTCTTCTTGTCGACCTGGTGTTCGTAGTTGAAGGCCCAGCTCCACTGGAACCCGACAACATTGATCACGTGCTGCGGCTTGTCGATCTTCAGCAGGTAGTTCTCGTCACGCGCGGTGTAGAAGAAGAACACCGACACCATGATCAGCGGAACGACCGTGAAGAGTGCCTCGACCGGCATGTTGTAGCGGAACTGCGGCGGCACCTCGATCTTGGAGCGGCTGCGCCGGTGGAAGTACACGCTCCACAGGATCAGTCCCCAGACGAGGGCGCCGACCGCCAGCGCCGCGATCCATGAGCTCTGCCAGATGAAGAGGACGGTCTTGCCCTGCTCGTCACGAGGAACAGGCATACCGAGCCGGGGCAGTTGCGAGGACGAGCAGCCGGTGGCGGTGGCAAGGACGAGGCCCAGCGTCAGCGCAGAGAGCAGCTTCCGCCGCATCGAGCGCCGCGGCGAGCGGTCGGAGCCGTTGGGACTCACGTAGCGCCTTCCCGAAGTCTCGCCCGCTCACGCGCCACTCGGGTGTCTGTGGTCCCGGTGGCCCGGTCAGCGGGCAGGGTTTGGATGTTTATGCGGGCCAAACCCTACTCCAGGCGTATCGGAGCTTCGCGGGCAGGTCCGGCTAACGCGCCGAACTGGCCCCCGGATGGCCCCCGAACGGGTGGAATCCCTGGTCAGACGGGCACTTCGCACTCCCGTGGACCATCCCGGCGACGCACCGGAACCACCCGGCTGACACACCATAAGGCACCCAAAGGATCACCCCGTCGACGGCCCCCTGACGACTCGACAGCCTCCCGGTGGCTACCGTGGTGGGGTGCCGTACTTCGACGTAGCCTCCACGGCCCCGCTGCACCCGCTCGCCCGGCAGGCGCTGCTCTCGGCGCTGGACGAGGGCTGGGCCGACCCGGCCCGGCTCTACCGGGACGCACGGCAGGCGCGGATGCTGCTGGACGCGGCCAGGGAGACCGTCGCCGCCGAGCTGGGCGCGCGGCCCGACGAAGTGTCGTTCACCACGTCGGGCACCCAGGCCAACCAGCTCGCGGTACTGGGAGCGCTCGCCGGGAATCACCGGAAAGGGCGTCATCTCGCACACTCCGCCGTAGAACACTCGTCCGTGCTGCACGCGGCGGAACAGCACGAGGCGTCAGGGGGCGGCGTCAGCGCCGTGCCTGTGGACCGCCTCGGACGGGTCTCGGCTCCGGACTTCGCCGCCGCGCTGCGCGCCGACACCGCGCTGGCCTGCCTGCAGTCGGCCAACCACGAGGTGGGGACGCTGCAGCCGGTCGCCGAGGTCGGCACGCTGTGCGCGGAGGCGGGGGTGCCGCTGCTGGTCGACGCCGCGCAGTCGGCCGGGCGGCTGGACCTGCCGGAGGGCTGGTCGCTGCTGACGGCCTCCGCGCACAAGTGGGGCGGACCGGCGGGGGTCGGCGTGCTCGCCGTGCGCAAGGGCGTCCGCTACCGCTCGCCGCTGCCGGCCGACGACCGCGAGGGCGGGCGGGTGCCCGGGTACGTCAACGTACCGGGGGCCATCGCCGCGGCGGTCGCGCTGCGGGCCGTCCGGCAGGAGGCGAAGCGGCTCAACCCGGTGCTGAGCGCCCGGATCGCCCGGCTCCGGGACCAACTGCCGGGCCTGGTCCCCGACCTGACCGTCCTCGGTGACCCGGACCGACGGCTGCCGCACCTGCTGACCTTCTCCTGCCTGTACGTGGACGGGGAGGCGCTGCTCGGCGAGCTGGACCGGGCGGGTTTCGCGGTCTCCTCCGGCTCCTCCTGCACGTCCAGCACGCTGACGCCCAGCCATGTGCTGGCGGCGATGGGCGTGCTCACCGAGGGCAACATCCGAGTGTCACTGCCGCCGGACTGCACGGACGCCGACATCGACGGGTTCCTGGAGGTGCTGCCGGCGGCCGTCGCCGCCGTGCGCTCGCACCTGGACGCACCGTCCGCGGGGCCGGTCAAGCAGGGCACGCTGGTGCTGGACACATTGGGCCGCCGCTGTCCGATCCCGGTCATCGAGCTGGCCAAGCACTTCGGCGAGGTCCCCGTCGGCGGGTTGGTCGTGGTCCTCTCCGACGACGAGGCGGCCCGCCTCGACATCCCCGCCTGGTGCGAGATGCGGGAGCAGGAGTACGCGGGCGAGGCCGCCGCCGCCGAATACTCGGCGGGCGCCGACCGCCCCGGCCGCGCCTACCTGGTCCGCCGCCTCAGCTGAACGCCCGTCCCGGGGAGCAACCCCCGGACGCCCGGCAGCACCCCACCGCCGTCACGCGAGGTGGTCACGCACCTCCCCCGCCGCCTCCTCGCCGTAAGCCACGGCACTGTGCCAGCCCGGGGAGCAACCCCCGGACCCCCGGCAGCAGCACGCCCCCGTCACGCGAGGTGGTCACGCACCTCCCCCGCCGCCTCCTCGCCACAAGCCACGGCACTGTGCCAGCCCGGGGAGCAACCCCCGGACCCCCGGCAGCACCCCGCCCCCGTCACGCGAGGTGGTCACGCACCTCCGCCGCCGCCTCCTCGCCGTAAGCCACGGCGAAGCGCTCCACGAAGTGGCCGCGACGCAGCTCGTACTCCTGGGTGCCGACGGTCTCGATCACCAGCGTCGCGAGCATGGAGCCGATCTGGGCGCAGCGCTCCAGCCCCAGGCCCCAGGTCAGGCCGGCCAGGAAGCCGGCTCGGAACGCGTCGCCGACACCGGTCGGGTCCGCCTTCACGTTCTCCGCCGGGCAGCCGACGACGATCGGCGGCTCGCCCTTGCGGTCGATCCGCGCGCCCTTCGCGCCCAGTGTGGTGACCCAGACGCCGACCCGGTCCAGGATCTCGTCCTCGGACCAGCCGGTCTTGCTCTCGATCAGTGCCTTCTCGTACTCGTTGGAGAACAGGTACGCCGCACCGTCGACCAGTGCCCGGATGTCCTCGCCGTCCAGGCGGGCCAGCTGCTGCGAGGGGTCCGCGGCGAAGGCGTAACCGCGGGTGCGGCACTCCTGGGTGTGCCGCACCATCGCCTCGGGGTCGTCCGCGCCGATCAGCACCAGGTCCAGGCCGCCCGCCCGCTCCGCGATGGGCCGCAGCTCGATGTTGCGGGCCTCGCTCATCGCACCCGTGTAGAAGGACGCGATCTGGTTGTGGTCGGTGTCGGTGGTGCACACGAAGCGGGCGGTGTGCCGGGTCTCCGAGATCCGCACCGCACTGGTGTCCACGTGGTGCCGGTCCAGCCAGGACCGGTACTCGGCGAAGTCGGCCCCGGCCGCGCCGACCAGGATCGGCCGGAGACCGAGCAGGCCCATGCCGAAGCAGATGTTCGGGCCCACCCCGCCGCGACGCACGTCCAGGGTGTCCACCAGGAAGGACAGCGACACGGTGTGCAGCTGATCCGCCATGAACTGCTCCGCGAAGCGACCCGGGAAGGTCATGAGGTGGTCGGTGGCGATCGATCCGGTGACAGCGATGCGCACGGGAAGGGCTCCTCGGAAGGGGGCAGGACTGAGAGGTAACGGCCCTACCATACCGGCCGCTCACGTCTGGTCACCGCTCAGGCTCGGACGACTACTCTGCGGTAGGACTGGAATGCGCCAGCATCCGGATCTAGGGTCGGAAGAGGGCAGCGTTCGGGCCGCCCCCTCACCCTCGGAGCCTCGCATGATGCCCAGGAGCAATCCGGTCAAGGTCCCCTCCTATCTCCGGGGGGACGCCGACGCGGAAACGCTCGCCGGCTTGGTGCACACGTCCCGGCGGATGCGGAAGTTCTGGCCGCTGCTCGCGGTCGACGAGCCGCACACCACGCCCGGTCGACGCACCGGATTCCAGGTCAGCTCGCGCTCGGCCTCGCTGGTGAAGGACCTCTCGGAGTACGGCGACTGAGCCGCGCCCGATCCGCCCCCCTGGGGGAAGGAACCAACAACGTGCCCTCCACGTCCCATCGTCGTTCGGACTAGGGACAGCACAGGAGGCACAGTGACTCAGAAGACGACGGCGCGGGGGACGACGACCGCACTCGCGGCCCTCGGAGTCATGGTCATGGCTCTCGGCAGCGCGTCGGCCTGCGCTTCGAGCACGACCGCGGGGGGAAAGCCGAGCGGTCAGGTGTCGACGACTCCGATGGTGACCCCGGTCCCCAGCGTTCAGCCCGGCGGGCCGGTGATGACCAACCCGTCGGCGACGTTCCCGGCCGGAGGCTCCTCCTCGGCCGCGCCGCCCGGGCGCACGCCGGGACCGGCCAACCTCAAGGCCAATGGGTACTCGACCGCCGGCACCACGCTGACCGTGTACTTCTTCGGCGGGGTCTGCCAGAAGTTCGGCCTCAAGGCCGACCAGTCGACGCAGGGACAAGTACGCGTCACCGTGATCGTGACGCAGTGGCCCAAGCCGGGCCAGCTCTGCCCGGCCCTGATCCGGCAGCAGGCCGTGAGCACCGACCTCGGCTCGCCGTTGAACGGGCGCTCCGTCGTCGACACGGTTTCGGGCAAGGTGCTGCCGCTGGAGAACCCGCTGCCGAGCGGGGCCAGGGTCACCCACGGCCCGATCAAGTCAGGCTGAGGTCCGCCGGCGCCGCAGCCCGGCACGCGACGAATGCCCCTGCCCGGTATCGGGGCAGGGGCACAGTCGTCGCGGAAGTCGACGGGCCTAGCTGAAGGAGTCCCCGCAGGCGCAGGAGCCGGTGGCGTTGGGGTTGTCGATCGTGAAGCCCTGCTTCTCGATGGTGTCGACGAAGTCGATGGTGGCGCCGCCCAGGTAGGGCGCGCTCATCCGGTCGGTGACGACGCTCACGCCGCCGAAGTCCTTCACGACGTCCCCGTCGAGCGAGCGCTCGTCGAAGAACAGCTGGTAGCGCAGGCCGGAGCAGCCACCCGGCTGAACGGCGACGCGCAGCGCGAGGTCCTCACGGCCCTCCTGCTCCAGCAGGCTCTTGACCTTGGCCGCGGCGGAATCGCTGAGAAGAAGTCCGCTCTCGACGGTGGTCTCGTCCTGGACGGTCATCTGCATACTCCCGGGTTGTGACGACGTACTGCTACCAGTCTCGGCAAACCGGCGGCACCCCCGAAGTATTCCGGGGCTGTCCCCCGCGGGCTGCGGGAACTCCATGCTCGCACACTGCGGCCAAACGGTCGCGACCGCTCGGCGAGGTGCCGACGGGGGAATGACGAGGTACCGACGGGCGAGGTGCCGAAAACCGCTCACCCCGCCCGGTGCCCGCGGGTAAGACTTGGGCCATGATCCTGCGACCGGTCCGTGACTCCGCATCAGACGCTGCCGCGGTCCGGGAGGTGTCGAGTGCGGCCTTCGCAGGGCTCGAACAGGAGCTCGGCGACCCGCCGACCCCGTGGACACCGGAGCGGATCGCGTTGGCCGACATCCGCACCCGGCATCTGGCCGTGACCGACCCCGGCGGGTGCTGGCTCGCCGAGGAGGAGGGTAGGCCGATCGGCGTGGCGCTGGCACTGCGGCGGGAGGGGCTGTGGGGACTGTCCCTGTTCTGCGTGACGCCGGCCGCGCAGGGCAAGGGCGTGGGGAGGCTGCTGCTCGACCACGCCCTCGCCTACGGGCGCGGCTGCCTGCGTGGCATCGTCGTGGCCTCGCCCGACCCCCGGGCGGCCCGCCGGTACCACGCGGCGGGATTCCGGCTGCATCCGGCGATGTCGCTGACCGGGAAGGTCGACCGGGTGTCGCTGCCCGACGTCCTCGGCAACGTCCCGGTGCACCTCGGGGACGCGACGCACCGCCAGCTGCTGGACTCCGTCGACCGCAGGACCCGCGGCAGCGCGCACGGCCCCGACCATGAGCTGATGCTGCGTACCTGCGAGGAACTCCTGGTGATGGACACGCTCACCGGCAGCGGCTACTGCTACCGCAACGGCCGGCGGGTGGTGCTGCTGGCGGCCACGTCCAAGCGCCTCGCCGGCCGGCTGCTGGCGGAGGCGCTGGCGCGGGTTCCCGCGACCGAGGAGGCCGTGGTCACCAACCTCACCGCCGAGCAGGACTGGGCGGTGGACGTGGGCCTGGCCGCGGGGCTCACCCTCGCCACCCGCGGCTACCTCGCGCTGCGCGGCATGCGCCCGCCGACGCCGTATCTGCCGTCGGGCGCATACCTGTAGACCAGTCCCCGATGTAGGACCGCCAGGGCGTCAGACCATGGTGTCGAGGATCTCGCGGACCATCTCCATGGTCGTGCCGGGGTGCAGGAACGCGAAGCGGGCGACGACCTCGCCCTCCCAGCCCGTCGGGGTGACGAAGCCGATCTGGTCGGCCAGCAGGCGCTGCGACCAGTCGTAGTAGTCCTGGGCCGCCCAGCCCCGGCGCCGGTAGACCACGCTGGAGAGCTCGGGATCGCGGACGACCTCCAGGTCCGGGTACTCGGCGCGGATCAGCGCTGCCGTGTCGCGGGCCAGCCCGATGCCGGTCTCGATCGCCTCGCTGTAGGCGTCGGTGCCGTGCACCGCGAGCGAGAACCACAGCGGTAGGCCGCGGGCCCGCCGGGTGAGGTGGTAGGCGTAGTCGGTGGGGTTCCACTCCTCGTTGTCACCGGTGTGCAGCACGTCGAGGTAGGAGGCGTCCTGGGTGTGCACGCCCTTGGCCAGCCAGGGCCTGCGATAGATCAGCGCCGCGCAGTCGAAGGGCGCGAAGAGCCACTTGTGCGGGTCCACCACGAAGGAGTCGGCGTGCTCGATGCCGTCGTACTTCGCCCGGACGGACGGGGCGAACAGTCCCGCGCCGCCGTAGGCGCCGTCGACGTGGAACCAGAGGTCCAGCTCGCGGGCGACCTCGGCGATACCGGCCAGGTCGTCGACGATCCCGGCGTTGGTGGTCCCTGCAGTGCCGACGACGCCGATGACCGGGGCCGGGTCGGTGTCTGCCGCGAGTGCGGCACGGAGCGCGGCGCCGGTGAGGCGGTGGTCGCTGGTGGGGACCAGCAGCTTCTCCACGCCGATGATGTTGAGGGTGTTGGTGACCGAGGAGTGGGTCTGGTCGCTGACGGCTATCCGCATCCGCGCGCCGGAGGCCAGGCCGAGCCGGTGCCTGGCCGTGTCACGGGCGACGACCAGCGCGGACAGGTTGCCTGCGGAGCCGCCGGAGACGAAGCAGCCGCCCGCCGACTCGGGGAGTCCGGCCCGGTCGGAGATCAGCCGCAGCACCTGGTTCTCGGCGGCGATGGCGCCGGCCGCCTCCAGCCAGGAGATGCCCTGCAGCGAGGCGCAGGAGACCACCATGTCGAACAGCAGGGCGGCCTTGGTCGGCGCGCAGGGGATGAATGACAGATAACGGGGACTGTCAGCTGAGATCACGGCACGGGACAGCTCGTGGTCGTACAGCTTCAGCACATCGGCAGGATCGTTTCCGCGCGCGTTGAGCAGCCCGTCAAGGACGCCGCTGAGCCGCTCGCCCTCCCCGGGGTGGTCCAGCGGCACCGGGTCGTACTGCAGCCGCTCCCGCATGTAGTCGAAGACCAGGTCGACCATCCTGGCGTCGTACTGGTGCATACGCTGGGTCACAGGAGGGTCCTCTCGCGGCGGAATCGACGTGGTCAACCCTAGGCAGCGGGCCCCCTCCCCGGCATGTCGGAACCGTGCCACCGGCGCAGCATTCCGGCGCGATCGGCCGGCTTCGCGCAGGAATCCCCACCCGCCGGGCAGATCAGCCGATCAACTGGCTCAGCACCACCGAGCTGCGACTGCGCTGCACGCCCCGCTCCTTGCGGATGCGCTCGATCACCGCCTCCAGATGCCGGGTGTCGGCGGCCCGCAGGTGCACCAGTGCGTCCGGGTCGCCGGTGACCGTCCAGGCGGCGACGACCTCGGGGAACTGGCGCAGGGCCGAGAGGATCTCCTCCGGCGAGGTCCGCTCGCGGCAGTAGACCTCCACGAACGCCTCGGTGCCCCACCCCAGCAGGTCGGGGTCCAGGACCACGGTGAACCCGCGCACCACGCCGCGTTCCCGCAGCCGGTCCACCCGCCGCTTCACCGCCGTCGCGGAGAGGTTCACCAGCAGCCCGATCTCCGCGTACGAGGCACGCCCGTCCCGTCCGAGCAGTTCGAGGACCCGGCGGTCGGTCTCGTCCAGCCGCGCGGACGGGTTGAGCGGGTTGAGCGGGTTCAGTGGTGCAGACACGCGTACAGGAGTAGCACACCCGGCGGGTTCAGGGCGCCTCGCTCGGCTGCCGCTGCTCCGGCCGCGCCGACCTGAGGTGCAGTGTGAGCCCCACCGCGACGGCGACCGCGCACACCAGCCCGGCCGCGAGCACCCCGGCCGGTCCGCCCAGCGGCGTCACGGCGAGGACCCCGAGCGCGGCCACCGGCAGCACCAGCATCTGAGCGAGGCCCCGCTTGCCGAATCTGGCGTGGAGCGCCCACACGGTGAAGAGGTAGACCGCCGTCGGCACGGTCACCACCGCGGCCGCCGCCCGCCCCGAGAGGTGCGCCTGGCCCACCGCCTGCCCCACAGCGACCTCCAGACCCGCTCCTATCGCCGCCGCCGACAGGAACACCAGGTAGTGCCCGTATCCCCAGAGGAAGCCCTGCCGGTTCGACCGCAGGTAGTCGTGCACCGGCCGGGCGAAGTAGATCCACCAGGCGGAGAAGCAGATCAGCAGGCCGCCACCGGCGATCGGAAGCAGCCGTCCCAGTGCGTTGTGTTCGGCCACCGCCGACTGCACGGCGACGGTCGCCGCGGCCACCGTCTCGCCGAGCACGATCAGGGTGAACAGTCCGTAGCGTTCCGCGATGTGCTCGGGGTGCCAATTGGTCTGCGAACGCCGCTCGGCGACCACCGGGACGGCTATCTCGAAGGCGACGAACAGCAGCAACAGCGGCGTCCTCACCGAGTGCGGCAGGAAGAGCAGCAGCACCCAGCAGGCCTGGGCGCAGGCGATGCCCACGGCGTAGTGGAGGGCCATGGCCCTCTCGGCTCCGCCGCAGTTCTCGGCCGCCCGCAGCCACTGGGCGATCATCACGCAGCGCATCACCACGTAGCCGAGGACCCCGACGGCGAAGTGCCCCGCGAAGAGCTGCGGTACTCCGGCGGCCAGGATCAGCGCACCGGTGATCTGGAGCATGGTCGCCACGCGGTAGGGAATGTCGTCGGTGTCGTAGGCGGAGGCGAACCAGGTGAAGTTCATCCAGGCCCACCAGATCGCGAAGAACACGAAGAGGTAGCTGGAGACACCGGTCCAGACGTGACCCTGGGCGAGCGCGTGCGCCAGCTGGCCTCCGGCCTGCGCGACCGCGACGACGAAGCAGAGGTCGAAGAAGAGCTCCAGCGGCGTGGACGCGCGGTGCTGCTCGTCCCGGCTGCGCGGGACCATCCGGCGCACCGCCGTACCGAGCGCCGGACCCGGGTTCGACCTGTCGCTCATCTCCGCATACCCTTCCGGTCGCGCCGCCTTGAGCCTGTCGCCCTACAACCGCACCCGCCAGCGGGGTAGTGCCGGAACGGCGACAGCGGCGTGGATCACATTGCCACGCTGTCCGTCGTCACGGGGGCGGGTGCGAGTTATGATAGATAACGTCAGATGGACGAAAAGGGAGCGGCGCCGAAGCCGCACCCCCACAGGAGGGCAGTCCGCCCGTGACCACCACGCCTTTGAACGTCACCCTCGAAGAGCCCGCACCCACCCCGCTGGCCCTGCTGCTGCTCGGCCGCCAGGCCGACCCGGCGAGCGAGCGCGGTGTCGACTGCCCTGGTGACCTGCCCGCCGCCTCCGACCCGGACCTGGTCGAGCGCGCCCGCGCCGCCAAGGCCGCCCTCGGCGACCGCGTGTTCATCCTCGGCCACCACTACCAGCGCGACGAGGTCATCGAGTTCGCCGACGTCACCGGCGACTCCTTCAAGCTCGCCCGCGACGCCGCCAACAAGCCCGAGGCCGAGTACATCGTCTTCTGCGGCGTGCACTTCATGGCGGAGAGCGCCGACATCCTCACCTCCGCGCACCAGCAGGTGATCCTGCCGGACCTGGCCGCCGGCTGCTCGATGGCCGACATGGCCACCGCGGAGCAGGTCGCCGAGTGCTGGGACGCCCTCAGCGACGCCGGGATCGCCGACACCGTCGTCCCGGTCGCCTACATGAACTCCTCCGCCGACATCAAGGCGTTCACCGGCAAGCACGGCGGAACCATCTGCACCTCGTCCAACGCCAAGCGCGCGCTCGAGTGGGCCTTCGAGCAGGGGCAGAAGGTGCTGTTCCTGCCGGACCAGCACCTGGGCCGCAACACCGCCGTCCGCGAGATGGGCCTGAGCCTCGACGACTGCGTCCTCTACAACCCGCACAAGCCCAACGGCGGCCTGACCGTCGAGCAGCTGCGGGACGCCAAGATGATCCTGTGGCGCGGCCACTGCTCGGTCCACGGCCGCTTCTCGCTGGACTCCGTGCAGGAGGTCCGCGAGCGCGTGCCCGGCGTCACCGTGCTGGTGCACCCCGAGTGCAAGCACGAGGTCGTCGAGGCCGCCGACCTGGTGGGCTCCACCGAGTACATCATCAAGGCCCTGGACGCGGCCGAGCCCGGCTCCAAGTGGGCCATCGGCACGGAACTCAACCTGGTCCGCCGCCTCGCCAAGGCGCACCCGGACAAGGAGGTCGTGTTCCTGGACCGCACGGTCTGCTTCTGCTCCACGATGAACCGGATCGACCTGCCGCACCTGGTGTGGACGCTGGAGTCGCTGGTCGAGGGGCGCGTCCCCAACGTGATCACCGTCGACCCGCAGACCGAGAAGTACGCCAAGGCCGCGCTGGACCAGATGCTGGCCCTGCCGTAGCCGGCGCGCGCACGAGGAAGGGGCACCCCGTTCGGGGTGCCCCCTTCCTCGTGCGACCAGTGCGCTCAGCCGGCGCTGCTCATCCGGGGATGAGCCCGTCCGCGTGCAGCAGTGCCTTGACCTCGTCGACCGTGGCCTCCTCGAACGGCAGGGTCGCCTCGGAGGGGACCAGCACGTCGTGCGAAACCGGCGTTCCGCCCGCGCGGACTGCGGCGAGGAGGGCGGCCAGGCTGACTCGGAAGTCGGCTTCGTCGCCGGACTCGAGGGCCGCCAGCACCGCGTTGTCCAGCTCGTTGAGCCGGTCAACCAGCGTGTCCGGAACCTCGAACTGCCCCTCCCCCATGATCCTGACGATCATGTGGCGCTCCCTACTTGTCGAGGTGGGGGTGCTGGTCCTGCGGGGTGCCCGGCTGGCCCTGCTCGATGGCGGGGGTCGGGGCTGCTCCGCCGGACAGTTCGGCCTTCATCCTGGCCAGCTCGAGCTCGACGTCCGAGCCGCTGGACATCCGCTCCAGCTCGGCCGTGATGTCGTCCTTGCGCATCCCGGTCGGGTCGTCGAGCGCACCCGACGCGAGCAGCTCGTCGATCGCACCGGCCCGCGCCTGCATCTGCGCGGTCTTGTCCTCTGCCCGCTGGATCGCCAGGCCGACGTCGCCCATCTCCTCCGAGATCCCGGAGAAGGACTCGGCGATACGGGTCTGCGCCTGCGCGGCCGTGTAGGTCGCCTTGATGGTCTCCTTCTTGGTCCGGAAGGCGTCCACCTTGGACTGCAGCCGCTGGGAGGCCAGCGTGAGCTTCTCCTCCTCGCCCTGCAGGGCCTGGTACTGCGTCTCCAGGTCGGCGACCTGCTGCTGGATCCCGGAACGGCGGGTGAGCGCCTCGCGGGCCAGGTCCTCGCGGCCGAGGGAGAGCGCCTTGCGGCCCTGCTCCTCCAGCGTCGAGGACTGCTTCTGAAGCTGCTGGAGCTGGAGCTCCAGGCGCTTGCGGGATGTCGCCACATCCGCCACTCCACGACGCACCTTCTGCAGCAGTTCAAGCTGCTTCTGGTACGAGTAGTCGAGTGTCTCGCGTGGGTCCTCCGCACGATCCAAGGCCTTGTTGGCCTTGGCGCGGAAGATCATTGACATCCGCTTCATGATTCCGTCGCTCATGGGCCTCGCGCGCCCCCTTCTCCGGCCTGCCGGTTCTCGTACCCAAGACTACGGGGCGCGGGGCGTTCACCGCAGCGCACCTGCCTGCAACAAGAGTGCTACAGCGCGGCGACAGCTGCGTCATCCGTGCGAGGGATTCGGGCCGGTGTCGCCTCGACCGCACGAGGGACCGCACCCCGGAGCCGGTACCCGGGGCACCCTGAAACCGCAGCGTGCCCGCCGGGGCTAGGGAATACACCTGCTGACCACGTAGTCTTTACCTGTGTTCCGACGAAGCTCCCAGGATGCCCCCGCCGACGCCGTCACGCTCGAGAAGTCCGACGCACCCGAGCGCCCCGACGCCGAGGCCAAGAAGGGCCGCCCCACGCCCAAGCGCAGTGAGGCCGAGGCCAACCGCCGCGGTCGCGCCTATGTGCCCAAGGACCGCAAGGAGGCCGCCAAGGAGGCCCGTTCGCGGGACCGTTCCGCCCGCGACCGCCAGCGCGCAGCTCTGCTGAGCGGCGACGAGTCGGCACTGCCGCCACGTGACAAGGGCCCGGTGCGCCGGTTCGCCCGCGACTACGTCGACTCCAGGATGACCGCCGCCGAGTGGTTCCTGCCGTTCGCCGTGATCATCCTGCTGCTGAGCGTGCTCCGTAACCCCGGACTGCAACTGCTGTCGCTGACGCTCTGGGTCGTGATCATCGTCCTGATCGTCGGCCACTCCTTCGTGCTGGCCTTCGGCCTGCGCAAGCAGCTGGCCCAGCGCTTCCCGGACAAGAACGCCAAGGGCGCGGTGGCCTACGCGCTGATGCGCACCCTGCAGATGCGCCGGCTGCGCCTGCCGAAGCCCCAGGTCAAGCGAGGGCAGAAGCCCTGATCGAGACGTACGCGTACCGGGGCCAGCTGCCCGAGCAGCGGCAGTCCGCGTTCGGCGCGGGCGCCGGTGCCTGGCTTTCCGGTCTCGGCGGGATACGCAACATCGTTCGACAGGAACTGGTCGCCCGGCAGCTCGCCGAGCAGATCGTCGAGCACTTCGGTGGCGACGGCCTGGGCGACGACAGCCTCGGTGTCGGTCACGGCCTGCGGGTGCTGGACGTCGGCTGCGGCCAGGGCACCCAGGCGTTGCGGCTGGCCCGGGCCGGCCACCTGGTGACCGGGCTGGACCCGGACCCGGCGACGCTGGGCGCGGCCCAGTCCGCACTCAACGCCGAGACCCCCGAGGTGCGGCAGCGGGTGAGCCTGCTGACCGGCGAGGGCGGTGACTGCGGGCGCTGGTTCGGCCCCGGCACCTTCGACGTGGTGCTGTGCCACGGCGTGCTGATGTACCTGCCCGAGGCGGAGCCGATGCTCGCGTCGCTGGCGCGGGTGCTCGCCCCGGGCGGGATGCTGTCCGTCGTCGTCCGCAACGGCGACGCGCTGGCGATGCGTCCGGGCTGCGGCGGTGACTGGGCGGGCGCGATCGAAGCGTTCTCCGGGGACCGGTCTTGGCCAATCGACGAGCACGGGAACCGGCTGGGCGTGCCCACCCGGGCGGACCGGCTCGAACCGCTGACCCGCACCCTCGCCGAGATCGACGTGCCGCTGCGCCGCTGGTACGGGGTCCGGGTGTTCACGGACCAGGCTCCCGACCACGCCCCACCGCCCGCGGACGGGCGGCAGCTCGCGCAGCTGCTCGACGCGGAGGAACGGGCCGGACGCACCGACCCGTACCGCGCCGTGGCGGCCCTGCTGCACCTGGTGGGCACCCGCCCCGGCGGCCGGCCCGGCGGGCACGCGGGGTGACCTCGCGGTCGCAGCGATCTTCGGCGTAGTGTCGGCCGCATGGAGTTTCGTCATCTGGGCCGCAGCGGCCTGATCATCAGTGAGATCGCCTACGGCAACTGGCTCACCCACGGCTCCCAGGTGGAGGAGGACGCCGCGACCGCGTGCGTCCGTGCCGCCCTGGACGCCGGTATCACCACCTTCGACACGGCGGACGTCTACGCCGAGACCCGCGCCGAGGCCGTCATGGGCCGCGCGCTCAAGGGCGAGCGGCGCGAGGGCCTGGAGATCTTCACCAAGGTCTTCTGGCCGACCGGCCCTGGCCGCAACGACCGTGGACTCGGCCGCAAGCACATCATGGAGTCGATCGACAACTCCTTGCGCCGGCTGCAGACCGACTACGTCGACCTCTACCAGGCCCACCGCTACGACCCCTCCACTCCGCTGGAGGAGACCATGACGGCGTTCGCCGACGTGGTGCGCTCCGGCAAGGCGCTCTACATCGGCGTGTCCGAGTGGACCGCCGAGCAGATCCGCAACGGACACGCGCTGGCGCACGAGCTGAAGATCCCGTTGATCTCCAACCAGCCGCAGTACTCCGCGCTGTGGCGGGTCATCGAGGCCGAGGTCGTGCCGACCTCCGAGGAACTGGGCATCGGCCAGATCGTCTGGTCCCCCATCGCCCAGGGCGTGCTGACCGGCAAGTACCTGCCCGGCGCACCGCTCCCGGCGGGCACGCGCGCCACGGACGAGAAGGGCGGCGCCAACTTCGTCGGCCGCTTCCTGCGCGACGACGTGCTGGAGCGGGTGCAGCAGCTGAAGCCGCTCGCGGAAGAGGCCGGGCTGAGCCTCGCCCAACTCGCGGTGGCCTGGGTGCTGCAGAACCACAACGTCTCGGCGGCGATCATCGGGGCCTCCCGCCCCGAGCAGGTCTCCGAGAACGTCAAGGCGGCCGGTGTGAAGCTGGACCGGGCACTGCTGAAGCGGATGGACGAGATCCTCGCCCCTGTCGCCGAGTTCGACCCGGAGAAGACAGCGGAGAACGCGCCGAAGACCCGCCCCTGACACGACCGAGCGGGCGCTCCCTCACCAGGGGGCGCCCGCTTCGCCGTGACGCGGCCAGAACTGCGGCTACTACCGCCGGTACCGCTGCGACTGCCGATACCGCTAGGACTCGCTCGGGTGCAGGCTCATCGGCCCGTAGATCTTCTCGCCGTCCTCCAGCAGCACGGCCTGGTCGATGCCGTCCCCCACCAGGTCCTTCCAGGTCTCGCCGATCCAGGATTCGGCGTCGCCCTGGGTGGGGAACTCCTCCGTCCCGTTCGGCGCGGCGACCGTGGAGCCGTCCGCCTTCTCGAAACGCCACGTCCACACCATGCTGGGGCTCCTTCCACCGCCGGGTCCATCCCAGCGAAGGTTACCCAGTTCCTCAGGCCGCGTACGCCAGCCCGGCGTAGGCGCTCGTGGGTCCGCCACCCCGGGAGACGCTGACAGCCACGGTGACCCGTGCGGCGCGGCCGCGTTCGTCGGTGTAGCGGTAGGAGAAGGAGTCGCCGCCGGTGAAACCGGGGACCGAGGTGTAGGTGGCGGTGGCGTCGTCGTTGAGGACGGCCCGCCCGTGCGCGGGAGACGCCGTCAGCGCGACCAGGGAGTGTTCGGCGGGCTGGTCCGCGCCCAGCAGGTCGATGGTGGCGGGTGTGCCCGAGACCGCGTCCGCGCGGTCCTGGGCGGCGAGGGGCAACCAGCCGACGGGCAGCGAGGCGACGGCGGCCTTCGGGCCGACACCCGCGGGGGTCCGCACGGCAGCAGTGGCCTCGGCGATCCTGCGGGCGTTGGTACGGCGCTGACGGCTGACGGCATTCATCGTGATCCCCATTCCTGGCCCCGGCGGCTCCTCCCCCAAAGGTCTCAGGAAGATAACAACTCACCAAATCAGACTTTTATGCCGCGTTGATCCAGAATGACGCCCATGCGGATCTTCTCGGAACTGTCCCCCACCGGCACCCGTCGCCTCGGCGTCGAGTTCGGACGCAGGGCGCGGCCGTCCCGCTGCACCCTCGTCCTCGGCGGCGCCCGTTCCGGCAAGTCCGTGATCGCCGAACGGATGATGGCGGAGGAAGTGCTGACGGGAGATCAGGGCGTGCTCTACGTCGCCACCGGCGGCACCCGCGACGGCGACGAGGACTGGGCCCGGCGGGTCTCGCTGCACCGCGAACGGCGGCCCTCGTCCTGGCGCACGGCCGAGACCTGCGAGCTGGAACCGCTGCTGGCGGAGCGGGACGGCGGCCCGATCCTGATCGACTGCCTGGCGCTGTGGCTGACCACGGCCATGGACGAGTGCGACGCCTGGGACGACGACGCCTGGACCGTCCGGGGCGAGCAGCGGCTGCGGGCCCGTACTGGCGCGCTGGTGACGGCCTGGCGGGAGACACCCCGCCGCGTGGTCGCCGTCAGCAACGAGGTCGGCAGCGGCGTCGTCCCGGCGACGGCGTCGGGGCGCCGTTTCCGGGACGAGTTGGGGCGGTTGAACGCCGCCGTGGCCGCCGCGTCGGACGAGGTGCTGCTGGTGGTGGCGGGTCAGGTCCTGCCGCTGCGGCGGAACTGACCCGCTGCCGGGGAGCGGCTCAGGCGGACACCGGACGCTGGGCCGGGACCGGGACCGGGACGCCGGTCGTGCCTGCGTCGTCGACCCCGGCGTCAGCACCGGCCTCAGCACCGGCGTCCGCGTCCGTCTCCGCACCGTCGAGCGCGAGCCCGCTCTCGTCGAACGGGAGCCCGCCCGCGAACACCCGGGTGGCCCGCTCGCGGTCGAACTCCTTGGTCCAGCTGCCGATGACCACCGTGGCGACGGCGTTGCCGGCGAAGTTGGTCAGCGCCCGCGCCTCCGACATGAAGCGGTCCACGCCGACGATCAGGCCGACACCGTCGACCAGGGCCGGCTGGTGCGACTGGAGGCCACCGGCCAGCGTCGCGAGCCCGGCGCCGGTGACCCCGGCCGCCCCCTTGGAGGCGAGGATCATGAAGAGCAGCAGCGAGATCTGCGAACCGATCGCCAGCGGCTGACCCATGGCCTGGGCGATGAACAGCGTGGCCATGGTGAGGTAGATGGCCGTGCCGTCGAGGTTGAAGGAGTAGCCGGTGGGGACGGTGATGCCGACGACGGAGCGGCTCACGCCCAGGTGCTCCATCTTGGCGACGAGCCGCGGCAGCGCCGACTCGGACGAAGAGGTGGACAGGATCAGCAGGAACTCCCGGCCGAGGTAGCGCAGCAGCGAGAAGATGCTGATCCGGGCCGTGAACCAGAGCACCGCGCCCAACACGCCCAGTACGAAGATCAGGCAGGTGACATAGAAGCCGATCATGAGGACGGCCAGGCTCTTGAGCGCTGCGGCTCCCCCGGCACCGGCGACGGCGGCCATCGCACCGAATGCGCCCACCGGAGCCAGCCACATGATCATCGAGAGGATGCGGAAGACCAGCTTCTGCAGGTGTCCGATGCCGCGCAGCACCGGCTCGCCTGACGTGCCCATGGCCTGCAGGGCGAACCCCACGAGCAGGGCCACCAGCAGCGTCTGCAGGACGGAGCCCGCGGTCAGCGCGCTCAGCAGCGAGGTCGGGATGACGCCGAGCACGAACTCCCACGCGCCGGTGGCTCCGCCGGCCACCGCCTGGGCGTGGCCGGCATGCCGAACCGCGGCACTGAGGTGCAGTCCCGCGCCCGGGTGCAGCAGGTTGCCGACGACCAGGCCGATCGCGAGCGCGAAGGTCGACATGACCAGGAAGTAGCCGAGGGCGAGGCCACCGACCTTGCCGACCTTGGCGGCGCTGGCGACCGAGCCGACGCCCAGCACGATCGTGCAGAAGATCACCGGAGCGATCATCATCTTGATCAGCGAGACGAACCCGGTGCCCAGCGGCTTGAGCTGGACGGCGAATCCGGGGGCGGTGAGACCGACGGTGATACCGGCCACGACGGCGACCAGCACGGCCAGGTAGAGGAAGTGGGTACGCTCCCGACGGCCGGCCGCAGCCGGTTCCGGGGCATGCGGTCCGGGTGCGCCGGTGTTCGCGTTGGTGTTCCCAACGAAGCTGGACATGGGGACTCCTGGGGTGGGGGCGGGCTTCCTTGCCCGGTGCGCCGACTATCCGCCAGGCTGTGTCGGAGGTCACTCTTGTGTTCATTGAGTTCGCCACGATCCGATACCGAATCGGCGTTACTCTTCCCGCGCGCTCCCCTGGAGCCACCCGGCCGGTGACACTGGTCCGCATGGTTCCAGTCCCCGCGCAACGCAGGCGCCGCCGCCCGAGCCTCCGGGCCGGCGTTCCGCTGCCGCGCAGCCTCGCCGGGCGGCTCTTCCTGATGCAGGTCGCCCTGGTGGTCGCGCTGGTGCTGGCGGGGGCGCTGCTGAGCTGGTTCGGCTCGGTCGGGAACGCGGAGGCGCAGGCCCGCCGACAGGTCACCGCCCAGGCGGAGACCATCGCCGACACTCCGCTGGTGCGCCAGCAGGTCGGCGCCCCGGACCCGAGCACCGTCCTCGAACCGTTCGCGCAGCGGGTGACCCGGGACACCGGGGTCGCCTTTGTGACGATCATGAGCCCGCAGGGGGTCCGCTTCACCCACCCCGACCCCAGCCAGATAGGGGGCCGTTTCCTCGGCCACACGGCCACGGCCCTGGCCGGGCACACCTTCACGGAGACCTACACGGGCACGCTCGGTCCCTCGGTGCGCGCGGTCGCGCCCGTCTTCGGGAGCGACGGACACACCGTGACCGGGCTGGTCAGCGTCGGCATCGAGGTCGGCACCATAGACGCCCTGGCGCAGCACTCGCTGTGGGCCCTGCTGCTCGTGGCCGCGGCGGCGCTCGCCGTCAGCGGCACCGCGACGTACCTGATCAACGCCCGGCTGCGGCGGCACACCCGGGGGATGGGCGCGGCCGAGCTCAACCGGATGTACGACTTCCACGAGGCCACGCTGCACGCCGTGCGGGAGGGACTGCTGCTGCTGGACGCCCAGGGCAGGATCCTGCTCTGCAACGACGGCGCCAGGACGTTGCTCGGGCTGCCCGGGGATGCCGAGGGGAGGGCTCTCGCAGAGCTGGGGCTGCCGCTGCGCCTGACCGCCGCGCTGCTCGACGACGGGCCGTGCGTGGACCAACTGCACCTGGCGCCCGAGCGTGTGGTGGTGGTCAGCCGCTCCCCAGTGACCCACGGTCCGCGCAGCCTCGGCACCGTGGTCACCCTCCGGGACCACACCGAGCTGCAGGAGCTGAGCGGCGAGTTGGACTCGGTACGCGGCTTCGCGGAGGCCCTGCGCTCCCAGGCGCACGAGGCCGCCAACCGGCTGCACGCCGTGGTCTCGCTGATCGAACTGGGCCGCGGCGAGGCCGCGATCGACTTCGCCACGGCCGAGTTGGAGGCGGCCCAGCAACTGACCGACCAGGTGATGGGCACGGTCACCGAGCCCGTGCTGGCGGCGCTCCTGCTGGGCAAGGCCGCGCAGGCCGCCGAACGCGGAGTGGAGCTGCGGATGGCTCCCGGCAGCAGGGTCGACGACAGTGCGCTGCCCGAGCAGCTGACGGCGCGTGAGCTGGTGACCGTCCTCGGCAACCTGGTCGACAATGCCATCGACGCGGCGATCGAGGGTGCGGCGGAGCACGTCGGGCCGCCCGCCGTCACCGTGCTGGCCTGCCAGGAGAACGGCTGCCTGCTGCTCCGGGTGTCGGATACCGGCCCGGGGGTCGACCCCGCGGTGGTGGCCGACGTGTTCCGGCGCGGGTGGTCCACGAAGTCGTCGCAGGGGACGTCGACTGACGGGACGTCGGGACGCGGGCTGGGGCTGGCCCTGGTCGGACAGGTGGTACGCAGGCACGGCGGGACGGTGGAGGTGGGACGCGAGGACGGCGCGGTGTTCACCGTGCGGCTGCCGGTCGCCGCCAACGCCGTCGCCGCCAACGCCGGGTCCGCCACCGTCGGGTCCGCCACCGGTGCCGCTGCGCCGCAGGCTGCCGCTGTCGGCCGGACGGTGGCTGCCCGGTGATCGCCGTGCTGATCGTCGAGGACGACCCGATCGCCGCCGACGCCCACCGCCAGTACGTCGAGCGGGTCCCCGGGTTCACCGTGGCCGGCTCCGCGCGTTCGGCCGCCGAGGCGGTGCGGTTCCTGGACCGGCACCCGGTGGACCTGGTGCTGCTCGACCTCACCCTGCCCGACGCACACGGACTGCAGATCGTCCGCCGGATGCGCGCCGCGGGCCATCAGGCCGACGTGATCGCGGTGACGGCCGTACGCGACCTGGCGATGGTCCGGTCGGCCGTCTCGGTGGGCGTGGTGCAGTACCTGCTGAAGCCATTCGCCTTCGCCGCCCTGCGCGACAAGCTGGAGCGCTACGCCCGGTTCCAGGAGTCGGTGACCGGGTCCGGCGACGCCCGGGGACAGGAGGAAGTGGACCGCGCCCTGGCGAACCTCCGCGCCCCTAGCTCGCCGGGACTCCCGAAGGGGATGAGCGAGGAGACCCTGGCTACCGTCCGGGACGTGCTGAGCGCTGCCGATTCAGGAGTCTCCGCGAGCCTCGTCGCTGCCGAGTCGGGAGTCTCCCGGGTCACCGCCCGCCGCTACCTGGAACATCTGGTGGAACGAGGAGAGGCGCTGCGCGAACCCCGCTACGGCAGCGTCGGGCGCCCGGAGCTCTGCTACCGGATGCAGAACTCCCGAGAGCTCCGAGGACAGGGGCGGGAGCGGCCTGAGCCGAGGCGGTAACGTTCCGCCGGTGAGTACCTTCGACCTCGACGAGTTCTCCGCGCTGGTGGCGCGCCCCGACGACGAGTACCGGCAGGCCGCCGAGGAGCGCTGGAACGCGCTCGACCAGCCGCGCGGCGCTCTGGGCAGGCTCCAGGAGCTGGGCAGTTGGCTCGCCGCCGTCCAGGGCCAGTGCCCGCCGCGGCCGATCCGCCGAGCCAAGGTGCTGGTGTTCGCCGCGGACCACGGCATCGCCGCGCTCGGCGTGTCCGCGCTGCCACCGGGCACCACCGCCCGCCGCGTGCACGCCGTGCTGGACGGTACCGCCGCCGTGAGCCTGCTCGCGGACCAGTACGGCGCGCAGGTCCGGGTGGTCGACCTGGGGGTGGACGCGGACCTGGACGAGTTCCCGGGTGAGGTGTCCCGCCACCGGATCCGCAGGGGCTCCGGCCGCATCGACGTCGAGAACGCGCTGACCCGCGAGGAGGCCGAAGCAGCCTTTCGGGCCGGGATCGCCCTCGCCGACGAGGAGGCCGACGCGGGCACCGACCTGGTCGTCCTCGGCGATCTCGGCGTCGGCTCCACCACGGTGGCCGCCGTGCTGGTGGGAGCGCTGTGCGGGACTGACGCCGCCGCCGTCACCGGGCGCGGATCGGGCATCGACGACCGCGTGTGGATGGTGAAGTGCGCGGCGATCCGCGACTCGCTGCGGCGCGCCCGCCCCGTGCTCGGGGACCAGCTCGACCTGTTGGCGGCGACGGGCGGTGCGGACTTCGCCGCGATGACCGGCTTCCTGCTGCAGTCCGCACTGCGCCGCACCCCTGTACTGCTGGACGGCGTGGTGTCGGCGGCGTGTGCGCTGGTGGCGCAGCGGATCGCGTTCCGCGCGCCCGAGTGGTGGCGGGCCGGCCAGGTGACGGGCGAGCCGGCGCAGGCCAAGGCGTACGAGCGGATGAGCATCGAGCCGCTGCTCGACCAGCGGGTGGGGCTGGGGCAGGGCACCGGCGCGCTGCTGGCGCTACCGCTGATCCAGGCCGCCTCCACGCTGCTCGCGGAACTGCCGCTGGCGCCGGCCGACCCGATCGAGCCGGTGGCACCCGCCGAGCCGGTGCCACCCGCCGAGCCGGAGGCACCCGCCGAGCCGGAGGCACCCGCCGAAACGCAGGCACCGTCAGAGTCGCTGTCACCCGCCGAAGCGACCGAACCGGCCGAACCGGCAGAGCCGGCAGAGCCGGCCGGCAGGGACTGACGGGTGGTCCGACGCAAACCCGGCGCCGCCGCCGTGGCGGGACTGCGCTTCGCCTTCGGCACCCTGTCCGTGCTGCCGGTGCGGGTGACCCGCTGGGACCGGCCGACAGCCGGGCGGGCGATGCTGTGCTCGCCGCTGGTCGGCATCGTCCTCGGGGTGCTCGCGGCGGCGCTCGGCGGCGGCCTGGACCGGCTCCGCGGCGGTTCGCTGCTGGCAGCCGTGGCCTGCGTCGGCGCGCTCGCGGCGCTGACCCGGGGCCTGCACCTGGACGGCCTCGCGGACGTCGCCGACGGCCTGGGCAGCAACAAGCCCCCGGCCACGGCACTGAAGATCATGAAGGCCTCGGACATCGGCCCCTTCGGCGTGCTGGTCCTGGTGCTGGCCCTGCTCACCCAGGTGGCCGCGCTCGCGCGCGCCTTCGACGCCGGCGGCTGGCTCGGCGCGTTCGGCGTGGTGCTGGCCGCGACCACCGGAAGACTCGCCCTGCTGCGGGGCTGCCTGCACGGCACGCCGTCCGCCCGGCCCGAGGGGCTGGGCGCGACCGTCGCCGGGACGGTAAGCCCCTCCCTCGCCCTGCCGACGGTCCTGGTCACGCTGTCCGGGCTGGGCGCGACGGCCTGGGCGGTAGGCGGCTTCGGGGGAGCCGGGCTGCGCCTCGCGGTGGGGGCGCTGCTCGCCCTGGCCTGCGGGTTGGCGAGTGCGACGCTGCTGCTGGCGCACTGCGTCCGCCGCTTCGGCGGCATCACCGGGGACGTACTGGGAGCCATGGTGGAGACCGGTACGACCGCCGCGCTCATCGTGTGGGCTCTCTTCGCCGCGGCCTGAGCCGGGCGACGGCCCGAAACGTGCCACCACAAGCTGGGGTGACTAACCCCCGCAGGAGTGGCGCAGGATCCCACCATGCGGACTACCATGCAGGACGGGGCCTTTGAGCGCCCATAACCCTCGCTTTCCTCAGCACCCGGCCGAGGACCGCATACAGAACAGGACGCATTACGTGACTGCAGTGTCTCTGAGCACCTCCGCGGCCAACGCGCTGCGCGCGGACGCCGTCGTCGTGGCCGTGGCAAAGGGCCCGAAGGGCCTCGTCCTCGCCCCGGGCGCCGAGACGGTCGACGAGGCGTTCGACGGCAAGCTGGCCGACGTTCTCAGCACCCTGGGCGCCACCGGCGCCGAGGGCGAGGCCGTGAAGCTTCCCGCCCCCGTCGGCGTCAAGGCCGGACTGGTCCTGGCCGTGGGCCTGGGCGACGCCGCCGAGGACGGCGCGTACGGTGCCGAGACGCTGCGACGCGCCTCCGGCGTCGCCGCCCGTACCCTCCACGGTTCGAAGAAGGCCGCCTTCGCGCTGCCCACCGCGGACGCCGCATCGGTCGAGGCCGTCGCCCTGGGAGCGCTTCTCGGCGCCTACGCCTTCACCGCCTTCCGCGGCGAGGCCGCCATGGCCACCGCGAAGGCCCCGCTGGCCGAGGTCTCCCTCGTCGGCGGCAAGCGCGACAAGGCCGCCAAGGCCGGTGTCGAGCGCGCCGTCGTCCTCGCCGAGGAGATGAACCGCACCCGCGACCTGATCAACACCCCGCCGAACGACCTGTTCCCCAAGTCCTTCGCCGACATCGTGACCGTGGCCGGCAAGGAGCACGGACTCAAGGTCGAGGTCCTGGACGAGAAGGCCCTCGCCAAGGGCGGCTACGGCGGCATCCTCGGCGTCGGCGTCGGCTCCGCCCGCCCGCCGCGCCTGGTCAAGGTGGCCTACACCCACCCCAAGGCCAAGCAGACGCTCGCCTTCGTCGGCAAGGGCATCACCTACGACTCGGGCGGCATCTCGCTCAAGCCGGCCGGCCACAACGAGACCATGAAGTGCGACATGTCCGGCGCCGCCGCCGTGTTCGCCGCCGTGGTCGCCGCCTCGCGGCTCGGCCTGCAGGTCAACGTCACCGGCTGGCTGGCGCTGGCGGAGAACATGCCCTCGGGTTCCGCGACCCGCCCGGGCGACGTGCTGAAGATGTACGGCGGCAAGACCGTCGAGGTCCTCAACACCGACGCCGAGGGCCGTCTGGTCCTGGCCGACGCGATCGTCCGCGCCGGCGAGGAGAAGCCGGACGCGATCGTCGACGTGGCCACCCTCACCGGCGCGATGGTGATGGCGCTGGGCACCCGCACCTTCGGCATCATGGCCAACGAGGACGAGTTCCGGGACAAGGTGCTCGCCGCCGCGACCGCCGCCGGCGAGCAGGCCTGGCCGATGCCCCTTCCCGCCGACCTGCGCAAGGGCATGGAGTCGCCGACCGCCGACATCGCCAACATGGGCGAGCGGATGGGTGGCGGCCTGGTGGCCGGCCTGTTCCTGCAGGAGTTCGTCGCCGAGGGCACCGCCTGGGCGCACCTGGACATCGCAGGCCCGGCCTTCCACGAGGGCTCGCCGTTCGGCTACACCCCCAAGGGCGGCACCGGATCCGCCGTGCGCACCCTGGTGCAGCTCGCCGAGCAGGCCGCGGCCGGCACGCTGTAAGGCACGAACAACGCACGGGTGAGGGACGAACGAGGGACGAACGAGGCACGAACGAGGCACGAACGAGGCACGCCTCTGGGCACGCGAACATCGTGACGCCGGGGTGCCGTCCGCCGTTGAGTGGATGGCACCTCGGCGTTCGCCATGAGCGCAACCGCACTGTTCTGCGAGTCCCGAAGGGATCACCGTACGCGTCCGGTGTGTCCACAAGGCGGCCCCCGACATCAGCCGCCCAGAACAAGTGCGAAGATGTATTTCCGGCACGACTGGTCTCCCCACAAGGGAGTACCACTCCCCGGCCGGAGACCGACCGGGACGATCCGCACCCTTTTGCATGGAGGACGTGACGTGGCGAACGACGCCAGCACCGTTTTCGACGTAGTGATTCTCGGAGGCGGAAGCGGCGGATACGCCGCAGCGCTGCGGGCGGCCCAGCTGGGCCTCCAGGTCGCGCTCATCGAGAAGGGCAAGCTCGGCGGGACCTGCCTCCACAACGGCTGCATCCCCACCAAGGCCCTGCTGCACGCGGGCGAGGTCGCCGACCAGACCCGCGAAAGCGCGGGCTTCGGGGTGAAGGCCAGCTTCGAGGGCATCGACATCAAGGGCGTCCACGCCTACAAGGACGGCGTCGTCAGCGGCCTGTACAAGGGCCTGCAGGGCCTGGTCGCCAGCCGCAAGATCACCTACGTGACCGGCGAGGGCCGCCTGTCGTCCCCCACCTCGGTGGACGTGAACGGCGAGCGCTACACCGGCCGCCACATCCTGCTGGCGACCGGCTCTGTGCCGAAGTCCCTGCCTGGCCTGGTCATCGACGGCAACCGGATCATCTCCTCGGACCACGCACTCACCCTGGACCGCGTTCCGCAGTCCGTGATCGTGCTCGGCGGCGGCGTCATCGGCGTCGAGTTCGCGTCCGTGTGGAAGTCCTTCGGGGCCGAGGTCACCATCATCGAGGCGCTGCCGCACCTGGCCCCGCTGGAGGACGAGAACTCCTCCAAGCTGCTGGAGCGGGCCTTCCGCAAACGCGGCATCAAGTTCGAGCTGGGCGCCCGCTTCGCCGGGGTCGAGTACACCGAGACCGGCGTCCGCGCCTCGCTGGAGAACGGCAAGCAGATCGAAGCCGAGCTGCTGCTCGTGGCGGTCGGCCGCGGACCGGTCTCGCAGAACCTCGGCTACGAGGAGGCGGGCGTGGCGATCGACCGCGGCTACGTCCTCGTCGACGAGTACATGCAGACCAACGTCCCCACCATCTCCGCCGTGGGCGACCTGGTCCCGACCCTGCAGCTGGCGCACGTCGGCTTCGCCGAGGGCATCCTCGTCGCGGAGCGCCTGGCCGGCCTCAAGGTCGTCCCGATCGACTACGACGGCGTGCCGCGAGTGACCTACTGCAACCCGGAGGTCGCCTCCGTCGGCATCACCGAGGCCAAGGCCAACGAGCTGTACGGTGCCGACAAGGTCGTCACCGCGAAGTTCAACCTGGCCGGCAACGGCAAGAGCAAGATCCTCAAGACGGCCGGCGAGGTCAAGCTCGTCCAGGTCAAGGATGGCGCGGTGGTCGGCGTCCACATGGTCGGCGAGCGCATGGGCGAGCAGGTGGGCGAGGCGCAGCTGATCTACAACTGGGAGGCACTGCCCTCCGAGGTCGCCCAGCTGATCCACGCGCACCCGACCCAGTCCGAGGCCCTCGGCGAGGCGCACCTGGCGCTGGCCGGGAAGCCTCTGCACAATCACGACTGACCTCCCCTCGTACCGCGCTTTCCCGGGGGCTGCCCCCGGACCCCCAGGGCCATCCATCCGCACGCACCATAGGAGCACCTGAAACCATGGCGGTCTCAGTAACACTGCCCGCACTCGGCGAGAGCGTGACCGAGGGCACCGTCACTCGCTGGCTCAAGGCCGAGGGTGAGCGCGTCGAGGTCGACGAGCCGCTGCTCGAGGTCTCCACCGACAAGGTCGACACCGAGATCCCGGCGCCCGCGTCCGGCATCCTGGCCTCGATCAAGGTCGGGGAGGACGAGACGGTCGAGGTCGGCGCCGAGCTGGCCGTCATCGACGACGGCAGCGGGGCTCCGGCGCCGGTCGCCGCTCCGGCGGCTGCCGCTGCGCCCGCCCCGGCCCCCGTGGTCGAGGCGCCCGCCGCGCCGGCGCCCGTGGCCGCAGCGCCGGCCGCCCCCGCAGCCGATGCCGTCGCCGGTACCCCGGTACTGCTCCCCGCCCTGGGCGAGAGCGTCACCGAGGGCACCGTCACCCGCTGGCTCAAGGCCGAGGGCGACACCGTCGAGGCCGACGAGCCGCTGCTCGAGGTCTCCACCGACAAGGTCGACACCGAGATCCCCGCCCCCGTGGGCGGCGTCCTGCTGAAGATCACCGTCGCTGAGGACGAGACGGTGGAGGTCGGCGCGGAGCTGGCCGTCATCGGCGCCCCCGGCGCGGCTGCCCCCGCGCCCGCCGCCCCGGCTGCTCCCGCTCCGGTCGCCGCCCCGGCCCCGGTCGCGGCTGCCCCGGCTCCTCCGGTCGCGGCCCCCGCGCCGGTCGCCGCTCCCGCTCCGGCCCCGGTCGCCGCTGCCCCGGTCGCCGCTCCGGCGCCGGTCGCGGCCCCTGCTCCGGTCGCCGCGCCGCACGTCGCGGACCCGGTCGCCGCCCCGTTGGCCCCGGTCACCGACGGGGGCGACGCCTACGTCACCCCGCTGGTCCGCAAGCTCGCGGCCGAGCAGGGCGTGAGCCTGGACTCGCTCCAGGGCACCGGCGTCGGCGGTCGGATCCGCAAGCAGGACGTCATCGCCGCCGCCGAGGCCGCTCGTGCCGCCGCAGTTCCGACTGCCGGTTCGACCGCCTCCGGTGCCGCGAAGGCGCCCACGACCATCGCCGAGGCGTCCCCGCTGCGCGGGCAGACCGTCAAGATGACCCGCATGCGCAAGGTCATCGCCGACAACATGCTGAAGGCACTGCAGACCTCCGCCCAGCTGACCACGGTCGTCGAGGTGGACGTCACAACGATCATGCGGCTGCGCAACCGGGCCAAGGCCGGCTTCCAGGCCCGCGAGGGCGTCAAGCTCTCGCCGATGCCCTTCTTCGTGAAGGCGGCGACGGAGGCCCTCAAGGCCCACCCGGTGGTCAACTCCAGCCTCAACGAGGCCGAGGGCACCATCACCTACCACGCCGCCGAGCACGTCGGCATCGCGGTGGACACCGAGAGGGGCCTGATGGTCCCGGTCATCCACGACGCGGGCGACCTCAACATCGCCGGCATCGCGAAGAAGACCGCCGACCTGGCCGCCCGCACCCGGGACAACAAGGTCAAGCCGGACGAGCTGTCCGGTGGCACCTTCACCATCACCAACACCGGCTCGCGCGGCGCACTGTTCGACACGCCGATCTTCACGCCGCCGACGGTGGCGATCCTGGGCATCGGCGCAACCGTCAAGCGCCCCGTGGTCGTCACCACGCCGGAGCTGGGCGAGACCATCGCGATCCGCGACATGGTCTACCTGGCCCTGTCGTACGACCACCGGATCGTCGACGGCGCCGACGCGGCCCGCTTCCTGGGCACCGTCAAGGCCCGTCTCGAGGAAGGCGCGTTCGAGGGCGACCTCGGACTGTAGTTCGCCGCACGCCCTGCTGCCCCCGGTCCGCTTCGGCGGGCCGGGGGCAGCGGCGTCCGCGCGGCACGGACTGCCCGCACGGCGCATTTCCCATGCGCTCACGCCTATGAACAGGGATGCTGGAGCAGTGATGGACGAGACGGACTTCTGGCAGCTGATCGACGACACCCGGGAGGGCGCCCAGGGCGACCCGGTGGAGCATGCCGACCTGCTGGTCGAACGGCTCGGCGAGCGCACCCCCGACGAGGTGATCGATTTCGCCCGGCTGTTCGAGGCGCGGCTGGCGCGTGCCTGGCGTTGGGACCTGTGGGGCGCGGCCGACCTGATGCTCGGCGGCGCGAGCGACGACGCCTTCGACTTCTTCTGCTGCTGGCTCATCGGCCAGGGCCGGGAGGTCTTCGAGGGCGCGCTCGGCGACCCGGACGAGCTCGCGGAGCTGGCCCCGGAGTTCGACGAGGAGATCGACGGCGACGCGGAGGAGTTGGGCGACGCCGCCGACCGGGCCTACGAGCAGTTGACCGGCCTGCCCCTGCCGGAGCTCGGGCTGACCCCGAAGTCGGCCGAACCGGCCGGAGACGTCATCGACTTCGACAACGCCCGGGCCATGGAGGAACGTTTCCCCCGCCTCTGGGAGCGCTTCGGCGGCTGAATACCTGTCATCGTCGGCCGGCGGTGCGCCCAACAGCATGGCGAGAGCCTCGCTGACGCGCCGGCTCGACCGTTTTCCCGCCCGCGGACTCGGGCGGTCCGAACAGCCGGGGTGACGGGGGCGGTCGGGGCGTCAGACATGGGGCCGGCCTGCGATTCGGGGGAACTGGCGCCTGAGAGGATGGGGTCATGCGCATCGCTGTCACCGGATCGACCGGCCTCATCGGCTCAGCACTCGTCCACTCTCTTCTCGACGACGGGCACCAGGTTGTGCGCCTGGTGCGACGCGATCCCGCCCCGCGGGCCGACGGCAGTACGGAGATCCGCTGGAATCCCCGGCTGCGGCAGATCGACCGCAAGGGGCTCGCCGCGGGGGCGGACGGCACCCCCCTGGACGCCGTGGTGCACCTGGCCGGTGCGGGCGTCGGCGACCGGCGCTGGACTGCCCGGTACAAGCGGGAGATCCACGACAGCCGGGTGCTGGGCACCACGACGATCGCGGACGCCCTGGCCGAGCTCGACCAGCCGCCCCGCGTACTGGTCAGCGGTTCGGCGGTGGGCATCTACGGCCAGACCGGAGACCGGCTGATCGACGAGACCGCTCCCGCCGGGGGCGACTTCCTGGCCCGGGTGTGCGTGGAGTGGGAGGAAGCCACGGCCACGGCGGCAGCTGCGGGCGTCCGCGTGGCGCACGCCCGTACCGGCCTGGTGGTGGGCAGCGGCGGCGGCGCGTGGGGAAAGCTGTTCCCGCTGTTCAAGCTCGGTCTCGGCGGGCGACTCGGCAACGGGCGGCAGTACTGGAGCTTCATCTCGCTGCGGGACGAGGTCGCGGCGCTGCGCTTCCTGGTCGACACCGAGACCCTGAGCGGGCCGGTGAACCTGACCGCGCCGGTGCCGGTGACCAACGCCGAGGTGACGGCGGCGATGGGGCGGGTGATGCGTCGGCCGACCCTGCTCGCCGTCCCGGAGCTCGCCTTGAAGGCGGCGCTGGGCGAGATGGCGGTCGAGGTCGTCGGCAGCCACCGGGTGGTTCCCGCGCGGCTACTGGACGCGGGCTTCCGCTTCGCCCACCCAACCGTCGACCAGGCGATCGAAGCCGCGCTCTGACGCTGCGCCCCTACGGCCCGCACGCCCCGCCAGCACGCACGCCTCGCCAGCACGCACCCTCGGACCGGGCGCGTCAGGCGTACAGGCGCACGCGGGGGCGCACGCGGGCGTATCGGTAACCCTCTGCGCCCACCCGCGCCCCACCCGCCACATTTCGTACACACACAGTTGCCTTCTGCCAAAGGCGGCTGAAACTCCCTGTCTGACGGGCACCTTGACGGGGCATCACCTGGAGACCGGTCGGGCCCGTCAGAGGGACGCACCGGACCCCGGAGGGAGCCGCATCGTGCCTGCTACGCCCCTGCACCGCACCCAGTCCGTTGTACGCGCCGCCCGCGCGGTCGACGTCGTCATCGTGGGAGCCGGTCTCGCCGGCCTCTCGGCGGCACGCCACCTCAGCGACGCCGGGCTGTCCGTCACCGTGCTGGAGGCGACCGACCGCATCGGCGGACGGATGGCCGGGTACGAGCTGGACGGATTCCGGCTCGACCACGGCTCGCAACTACTCAACCCGTCCTTCCCGGAACTCGGCCGCAGCCTGGACCTGGAGCGGCTCCAACTGCGCCGGCTCACCCCCGACGTGCTGGTGCACCAACACGGCCGCCGCTACCGGCTGGGGGCCGTCACGTCCGCCCGCACCGCGCTCAACACGGTCCGCGCCCCGATCGGCGGCCCCTGGGACAAGGCCAGGCTCGGTGCCGCCCTGGCCCGGCTCGCCGCCACACCGACCGACCGGCTGCTCGCCCGTCCCGAACGGACCGCCGCCGAGGCCCTCTCCCTGCGCGGCATTCCCGCCAGGACCGTCAACGGCTTCCTCCGGCCGCTGCTCGCCGCCCTGCTCAGCGATCCGTCCCTGGCCAGCAGCAGTCGCGTGGCCGACCTGGTGCTGCGCGGCTACGCCCGGGGACGGCTGAGCCTGCCCGCGGGGGGCGTCGGCGCCGTTCCGGCGCAGCTCGCTGAGAGGCTGCCGCCGGGGACGGTGCGGCTGGGCGTGCGGGTCCGCGCCATCTCGGCGGACGGAGTCGACACCGAGCGGCACGGCCGGCTGCCGTCCCGTGCCGTGGTCGTGGCGACGGACGCGCGCTCCGCCGGTGAGCTGCTGCCCGGCCTGCACCAGCCCGCCCACCACCCGGTCACCACCTACTACCACGTCGCGGCCGACTCCCCGCTGGCCGAACCCCAGCTGCTGCTGGACGCGGACCACACGGACGGGCGGAGCGACGGCCCGGTCGCGCACACCCTGGTGCTCAGCGAGGTCGACCGCTCGTACGCGCCCGGCGGCGGGGCGCTGATCTCCTCGACGGTGCTGGGGCGGCGCTCCTTCGACGCGGGCGGGCCCGCCGCGCTGGAACCCGTGGTCCGGCGCAGGCTGGGCCAGCTGTACGACGTCGACCCGGGCGGTTGGCAGTTCCTGACGGTGCGGCACATCGCGGACGCGCTGCCCGCGATGACGCCGCCGCACCACTTCCGGCGCCCGGTCCGGCTGCTCGGCGGCCTCTACGTGTGCGGCGACCACCGGGACACCAGCAGCACCCAGGGCGCGCTGGTGTCCGGCCGCCGGGCGGCCTGGTCGGTGCTCCGCGACCTGGGCCTGCCGAGGGCCCCCGAAGCCGACCTGGCCGCGTAGGCGCGGACCCGCGGACCCGCGGACGGCACCGGGTCGTTGCCGGACGCCGCCTCGAACGCCGAGGCGACCGGCTCAGATGATGCCCGCGCCGTGCGCCGCCTCCTCGAAGGCGCGCACGGCGGCGGTGCCCCGGTAGGGGCCGAGTCTGCGGGTGAACTCGCGCACGTACTCCACCGCGCGCAGCGAGCGCATCTCCGAGGCCCCGCGCAGTGCCTCGGTTGCGACGGCGCAGGCCTCGTCGACCTCGCCCATGCCGAGCCGCGCCGTGGCCAGGACCGTTCGGCAGAAGACCCGGCTGCGGGCGTAGCCGGTCGCCCGCAGCCGTAGCGAGCGTTCCGCGTGCTGGGCGCACGGGCGCCACTGCTGCAGGTCGCGGTAGCAGTGCCCGAACTCGTCGGCGAGCTGCGCCTCGTCGAAGAACCGGACCCAGCTGGGCAGCTCGTCGCCGGGGCGCGCCGCCTGCAGCGCCCGCTCCGCGCGGACCAGGGAGGTGGTGCAGGAGCGGGCGTCGCCGATCAGTCCGTGCCCGCGCGCCTCGGCGGCGTGCATCAGGGCCTGGACGGGCGTGGGCGCGGCGGTTCCGATGCCCTGCTGCGCGACCCGGGCGAGCTGCACCGCCTCCCGGCCGTGGCCCAGATAGACGGCCTGGCGGCTCATCGTGACCAGCACATACGCGCCGTAGAGGCGGTCGTTGGCGGCCTGGGCCAGCCGGAGCGACTGGACGAAGTAGCGCTGGGCGAGACCGTGCGCGCCGATGTCGTAGGAGGTCCACCCGGCGAGGCGGGTCAGATCGGCGACCGCACCGAAGAGCGAGCGGCCGATCACCTCGCTGTAGCGGCCGCGCAGCATCGGCTCGGCCTCGCTCTCCAGGTAGCGGATCAGGGCCTGCCGGGCGTGGCCGCCGCCGTAGGCGTTGTCGAGCGAGCGGAACAGGTCACCGACGGCGCGGACGGCGGCGATGTCGCCCCGGCCGACGCGCTGCAGGCCACGCGGGGACGGCGGCGGGACGGCGGGCTCGAGGACGGAGCCCGTCGCGATGCCTCCGGGCAGGCCGCCCGGCAGGGCGCCTGGCAGCGCGCCTGGCAGACCACCCGTCAGGCCACTTGGGAGACCGCCCGACAGCCCGGAGCCGACGCTGCCGCCGGGCAGCGGCGGGCGGCGGGTCTGCGGGGGGATGCCGGAGCCGCCCGACAGGCCCGGACGCAGCGCGGGACGGGTCGACGGTGGAGCGATGCCGAGGTCCTGGGGCGTCTCCCGGGCCACGCGGTCGTCGCTGCGCCCGATCAGCCAGTCCCGGCTGGGGACGACGAGACCGGCCGGGGTGAACGCGATCCGGCGCAGCTCGGAGTGCGCGCCGGTGTCCTTGCGCCACATGCTGCTGACGATGTCGACGGCCTCGGCGGGGGTCTCGGCGAACTCCAGTCCCGCGTACACGGGCGCGCAGGCGTCCAGCCCGAGGTCCTGCGCCGAAAGCCGGCGGCCGAGGCGCCGGGTGAAGACCTCAGCGATCAGCGCCGGCGTCGCGCCCCTCGGCTGCTGTCCACGCAGCCAGCGGGTCACGGAGGTCTTGTCGTAGCGCAGGTCGAGGCCGTGTTCGAGACCGAGCTGGTCGACCCGGCGGGCCAGCCCGGCATGGGAGAACCCGGCCTCCTCGATCAGTCCGGCAAGCCGTCCGTTGTGGGACCGCGCGGCCTGGGACCGGGCCGCCTGGGACCGGTCGGCGGCCGACCGGGGCGGACCGGCTCCGGTCGGGGGCTCCGGGCTCCGCGACGGACCGATCCGGTGCTCGGCCAGCCGGGCGCGCTCGGCCAGCGACGGCCGTTCAGGCGCGCCTGAACGGTCGGAGCGGGCCTCGGTGGCCGGTCGGTCGGTTACTGGCCGCTGGGGCATATGCCACACACCTTCCGGGTGCCCGCGCCGCCCCGGAGGTTGCGCCCCCCGGAGTACGTCGCGAGCTCCCTACGGGAACGGCGTGAATGTAGCGAGCATTTGACCCGAATGGCCGGTTCTTCCGACGTGTTCGTCCGAATGAGTGACAAAAGGCCCACGGTGCGTAGTCAATCGTCCGGGTGCGGGGCGAAGCAGGTCGGAGCGGGACCCCCCGCGAAGCCCACCGGACGACATGGCAGCAGGGGACACCCATCCGCCTCCGACTATGGCTGCGGCCCACATACGGCAGGCGTCCAGGTTTCCCTAGCGTGTGGCTCCGTGACTCCGTCGCACCACCCCGTCGCACCACCCCGCCGCGCAACCCCGCCGACACCGGTCCGCCACCTGATCATTCGTCATCTGATCATTCGTCACCACCGTAGCCGAGACCCGTCCGATCGTGAGAGAGCCCATGGAAACCGACCGCACCGTCCCCTCAGCCACCGGCCTCGCCGGGCGCACCGCCCTGGTCACCGGTGCCGCCGGCGGCATCGGCCGGGCCTGCGCGGTCGCCTTCGCCGCCGCAGGCGCGCACGTCTACGTGGTGGACCGGGCGGCGGAGGCCGCCAAGGCCGTCGCCGAGGAGACCGGCGGCACCGCGTTCGTCGTCGACCTCGCCGACCCCGGGGCCGTGGACACCCTGCCCGACGACGCCGACATCGTGGTCAACAACGCCGGACTGCAGCACGTCGCCCCGATCCACGAGTTCCCGCCGGACCGCTTCGTCCTGATCCAGAAGGTCATGGTCGAGGCCCCGTTCCGGATCATCCGGCGCAGCCTGCCGCACATGTACGAGCAGGGGTGGGGACGGATCGTCAACATCTCCTCCGTGCACGGGCTGCGGGCCAGCGCCTTCAAGTCGGCATACGTCACCGCCAAGCACGGCCTGGAAGGGCTGAGCAAGGTGGTCGCGCTGGAGGGCGCGCCCTACGGCGTGACCAGCAACTGCGTCAACCCCGGGTACGTCCGCACCCCCCTGGTCGAGGACCAGATCGCCGACCAGGCGCTGGCGCACGGCATCTCCGAGACCGAGGTGGTCGAGCAGATCATGCTCGACCGCACCGCGATCAAGCGGCTGATCGAGCCGCACGAGGTCGCCGATGCGGCCCTCTGGCTGTGCTCCGCCTCCTCCGGCTACATCACCGGCGCGTCCCTGCCTCTGGACGGCGGCTGGACCGCCCACTGACGCGGCATCACCTGCCGACCCGCCGACCCGGCAACCACCCCTCCCCCATCCCCCAGTAGAAGAAGTAGGCAGCCATGGCCAGCGCTCCCAACGTCGCGAACGCACCCGACCCGGCAAGACCGAACGCCCGCCCCCAAGGCCTGACCAAGGTCGTCGCCGCCAGCCTCGTCGGCACCACCATCGAGTGGTACGACTACTTCCTGTACGGTTCGGCCGCCGCCCTGGTCTTCGGGAAGGTGTTCTTCCCCAAGTCCGACCCGCTGACCGGAACCCTGCTGGCGTTCCTCACCTACGCCATCGGCTTCGCCGCCCGTCCCCTGGGCGCGCTGGTCTTCGGGCACTTCGGGGACCGCGTCGGCCGCAAGCAACTCCTGGTCGTCAGCCTGCTGATGATGGGTGTCTCCAGCGCCCTGATCGGCTGCGTCCCCGGCTACACCACCATCGGCATCGCCGCACCGATCCTGCTCACCACGCTGCGGGTGATCCAGGGCTTCGCGCTGGGCGGCGAGTGGGGCGGAGCCGTGCTGCTGGTCTCCGAGCACGGCGACGCCAGGCGGCGCGGCTTCTGGGCCTCGTGGCCGCAGGGCGGTGCCCCCGCCGGGAACCTGATCGCCGTCGGCGTGCTCTCGCTGATGACCAGCGTCCAGTCCGACGCGAGCTTCGTCGCCTGGGGCTGGCGCGTGCCGTTCCTGTTCTCTGCCGTACTGGTCGGCATCGGCCTCTGGGTGCGGCTCAGCGTCGACGAGTCGCCGCTGTTCAAGGACGCGCTCGCCAAGGCCGAGGCCCGCAAGGCCGCGGAGGGAGCAGCAGCCGAGCCCTCGCCGCTGGTGTCGGTCCTGCGCCACCACTGGCGCGACATCCTGGTCGCGATGGGCGCGCGGATCGCCGAGAACATCTCGTACTACGTGATCACCGCGTTCGTCCTCACCTACTGCGTGGACCACCTCAAGCTGCACAAGCAGACCGCCCTGAACGCCGTACTCATCGGCTCCGCCGTGCAGTTCTGCCTGATCCCGCTGTTCGGGGCGCTCTCCGACCGGGTCGGCCGCAAGCCCGTCTACCTCGTCGGAGCAGTCGGCGTCGGCGCCTGGGCCTGGGTCTTCTTCGGGCTGCTCGACACCAGGTCGTTCCCGCTCCTGGTACTCGCGGTCACCGTCGGCCTGGTCTTCCACAGCGCCATGTACGCCCCGCAGGCGGCGTTCTTCTCGGAGCTGTTCGCCACCAGGATGCGCTTCTCCGGTGCCTCCATCGGCGCCCAGTTCGCGTCCGTCGCGGCCGGCGCGCCCGCGCCGCTGATCGCGGTGGCGCTGCTCGCGAACTACGGCAACTCGACGCCGATCGCGCTGTACATGACGCTGGCGTCGGTGATCACCGTGGTCGCCCTGCTCTTCGCCAAGGAGACCCGGGGCAGGGACCTCGCCGAGGCCGAGTCGGCGTCCAGCCCCGCGAGCCGGAGCGAGGCCGCCGCCTCGGTCTGACCCGGAGGCCTCATCCGTCCCACCCGATCGTGGAGGTGCGCAGCACGGGCCACGCCGAGCCGCGCACCTCCACACCCCGGCGCCTCCGCGGCACCGCGCCCCCGCACCCCCGCGGCACCGCGCCCCCGCACCCCCGCGGCACCGCACCCCTGCACCCAGTGACAAAGCAGCATCTGACCTGGAACGATGACCCGCACCATGCCACAGCCCAGTGACGACGAAGCGCCCGACACCGCCGCGCGGCGCCTGCTGCGCCTGCTCGCCGACGGCGCGTCCGCCGACGAGCTCGCGACGGTGCCGGGCGCGGACGAGGAGTCGGGCCGGCTCGCCCTACGGGTGCACCGCACCCTCAGCCAGCACCGCCGCCGCGAGAACCAGCTCAGCGCGCTCTTCGACACCGCAGGCGACCTGGCCGCCTCGCGGGACCTGGACGCCGTGCTGCAGGCCATCGTGCGCCGGGCCCGGATGCTGCTCGGCACGGACACCGCCTATCTCACCCTCCCCGACGAGGCCGCGGGCGACACCTACATGCGGGTCACCGACGGCTCCGTCTCCTCCTTGTTCCAGAGACTGCGGCTGGAACTCGGCGAGGGCCTCGGCGGGCTGGTCGCGCAGGCCGCCCGCCCCTACGCGACCCCGGACTACCGCACCGATGCCCGCTTCCACCACACCCGCACCATCGACGACGGCGTCGTGGACGAGGGACTCGTCGGCATCCTCGGCGTACCGCTGCTGCTGGGCTCCAGCTCCGGCGGCGGGAGGAGTGGCGAGGGCGGCAAGGTCATCGGCGTGCTCTTCGCCGCCGACCGCTCGCCGCGCCCGTTCTCCCCCGACGAGGTCGCGCTGCTCTGCTCGCTCGCCGCGCACGCCGCCATCGCCATCGACACCGCCCGCGCCCTGGAGGACACCCGCACCGCGCTGGCCGACCTCGCCGAGGCCAACGCCGTGATCCGCGAGCACTCCGCCGCGATGCAGCGCGCCGAGGAGGCCCACGACCGGCTCACCGACCTGGTCCTGCGCGGCGGCGAGGTCCCCGCGGTCGCCGAGGCCGTCTCCCAGCTCCTGGACGGCGGCATCGCCGTCTACGACCCGCAGGGCCTGCCGCTCACCCCGCCCGCCAAGAGCGGAGAACCCGCCGCCGGACCGGCGCCGGCCGCCGTCGCGGAGTCCCGCGCCCACGGCCGGGCCGTCGAGCACGAGGGCCACTGGATCTGCGCCGTCCTGGCCGGCCAGGAGCTGCTCGGCAGCCTGGTGCTGACGGACCGTGCTCTGCTGGACGACGCCGAACGGCGGCTGTTCGAGCGGGCCAGTGTGGTGACGGCCCTGCTCCTGCTGCTGCGCCGCTCGGTCGCCGAGACCGAGAACCGGGTGCGCGGAGAGCTGCTCACCGATCTGCTGAACGCCCCCGGGCGCGACCCGGTCGGACTGGTCGAACGCGGCCGTAGGCTCGGCGTGGACCTGCGGCGACCGCACCTGCTGCTCGCCGCCCAGGTCCCGGTTGATTCCAGAAGCAAGCTGGCCGGCGCCGCGACGCAGGTGCTCTTCGGCCGCGGCGGTCTCGCGACACAGCCGGTGGGCGCCGAGCACGGAAACGCGCTGGTGCTGCTGCTGCCTGACGATCCGTCGTCCTCGCCGGGGGCGGTAGCCCGCACCGTGGCGGCACAGCTGGCGCAGCTCACCGGGCTGAGCGTGACGGTCGGCGCGGGCGGCCCCGCCGTCGGCCCGGTCGCCCTGGCGGCGGCGTACGAGGAGGCGATGCGCTGCCTGCGCGCGCTGAAAGTGCTCGGCCGGGACGGCGACGGGGCGGCTTCGGCGGACCTGGGGTTCCTTGGCGTGCTGCTGGGCGACGGTCATGACGTGAACGGATTCGTTGCAGGCGCGCTCGGGCCGCTACTGGACTACGACGCCCGCCGCGGCACCGAGCTCGTCCGCACCCTGCACGCCTACTTCGCCTGCGGCGGCAGCCTGACCCGGGCCAAGGACGAGCTGCACGTTCACGTGAACACGGTGGTGCAGCGCCTGGACCGGGTGGAGGCGCTGCTCGGGCCGGACTGGAACGGCCCGGAACGCGCCCTGGAGCTGCAACTCGCGCTGCACCTGCACCTGCTGGCGGGTGACTAGCCGGCTCGCTCAGCAGGCTCTCACAACACCGCAGCAGATCCTCAGCGGGCGCTCAGCCCGAGCAGCAGCAGGTCGACGAGGGCGTCGAAGTCCTGGTCGGCGGCGGGAGTGGACCAGGTGGGGGCGTAGACCGGGTCGTGGTAGTGGGCGGTGGCCTGGAAGACGGAGTGGGCCAGCGTCCTCGGGTCGCCTTCCGGCCGGAACAGTCCCTCGTCCTGGCCCTCCGCGATGATCACGGCCAGCTGGGCTTCCAGGACCTTCAGGTGCTCGTCGATGAGAGCACTGCTCTCATCGACGAGCACCGAGTAGGTGGCGAACAGCTCGGGGTCGTCCAGCGCCTTGTTCCTCTTGGCCTCGAACAGCGTCCGCAGCCACAGACGTAGGCGCAGTTCCGGCGACTGTGATCCGGTGGCCACCGCCGGGAGCGCGTTGTGGGCACGATCCAGCCAGCGCTGGGTCACCGCCCCCCGCAGGGCGGCCTTGCTGGGGAAGTGGCGGTAGACCGTGCCGTGGCTGACGCCGAGTGCCCGCTGGACTGTCGTCGGTCACCGAGCCCTGGGGTCGTACAGTTGGCGGCAGCAGACCGAGAGGGGTGGCAAGGGTGAGCAGCGACCTTCGCTTCGTACACCTGGGCATAGGCGAGCGGGCGGTCCCGTACGAGGAGGCCCTCGCCGAGCAGCAGCGGCTGCACGCGCTGCGGGTCGCCGACGAGATCCCGGACACCGTCCTCCTCCTGGAGCACCCGCCCGTATACACCGCGGGACGCCGGACCCGCCCCGAGGACTACCCCCTGGACGGCACCCCCGTCGTCGCGGTCACCCGCGGCGGCGAGATCACCTGGCACGGCCCCGGCCAGCTCATCGGCTACCCGATCGTCAAGCTCCCGGAGCCCATGGACGTCGTCGCCTACGTGCGCCGCCTGGAGGAGGCCCTGATCCGAGCCTGCGCCGACCTCGGCGTGAGCACCAGCCGGGTCGAGGGCCGCAGCGGAGTCTGGGTGCTTGGCACGGACATCCCGGACGCGGTGGTGGACCAGGACCGGGTGATGAACATCGGCGCGCTGACCCTGCGGATGGGCGCCAAGCTCGGCCTCGACCCCCGGCTGGCCGGCCCCGAGTACGCCGCGTCCAACGCCGGGCAGCGCGGCGACGACCGCAAGCTCACCGCGATCGGCGTCCGGGTGGCGCGCGGCGTGACCATGCACGGCTTCGCCCTCAACTGCGACCCCGACATGACCTGGTTCGACCAGATCATTCCCTGCGGGATCCGCGACGCCGGCGTGGGCTCGCTCAGCACGGAACTGGGCCGCGACGTCACCGTCGCCGAGGCCCTGCCGATCGTCGAGCGCCACCTCGCCGACGTACTCGATGCCGTTGCCCTGGGCACTCGGAATGGGTCGACAGTCGACGCTGTTGCCGTCTAGTGGTCCCTCCATGGCGGATCTTCCCTTCGATAAGGGGCGAACTGCCCGGCACGACCCGCTAAAGCAGAGGCGTACCCTTGGGGGACCGCCTGAAATTCTAGATTGAGGGAGCCGCACGTGTCCGCTGTCGCACCCGACGGCCGGAAGATGCTGCGCCTGGAGGTCCGCAACAGCGAGACCCCCATCGAGCGCAAGCCGGAGTGGATCAAGACCCGGGCGAAGATGGGCCCCGAGTACACGGCGCTGCAGTCGCTGGTGAAGCGCGAGGGCCTGCACACCGTGTGCCAGGAGGCGGGCTGTCCCAACATCTTCGAGTGCTGGGAGGACCGCGAGGCGACCTTCCTCATCGGCGGCGACCAGTGCACCAGGCGCTGTGACTTCTGCCAGATCGACACCGGCAAGCCGGCCGACTTCGACCGCGACGAGCCCCGCCGCGTCGCCGAGTCCGTGCTCACCATGGACCTCAACTACGCCACCATCACCGGCGTCGCCCGCGACGACCTGGAGGACGGCGGCGCCTGGCTCTACGCGGAGACGGTCCGCCAGATCCACGCCGTGACGGCGGAGCGCGCGGCCGGGCAGACCGGCGTCGAGCTGCTCATCCCGGACTTCAACGCGGTGCCCGAGCAGCTCGCCGAGGTCTTCTCCTCCCGCCCGCAGGTGCTGGCGCACAACATCGAGACGGTGCCGCGCATCTTCAAGCGGATCCGCCCCGGCTTCCGCTACGAGCGCTCGCTCACGGTGGTCACCGAGGCCCGCGCGGTGGGCCTGGTCACCAAGTCGAACCTGATCCTGGGCATGGGCGAGACCCGCGAAGAGGTCAGCGAGGCGCTGCGCGACCTGCACGAGGCCGGCTGCGAGCTGATCACCATCACCCAGTACCTGCGCCCCTCCCCCAGGCACCACCCCGTCGAGCGCTGGGTGAAGCCGCAGGAGTTCGTCGAGCTGCAGCAGGAGGCCGAGGAGATCGGCTTCGCCGGCGTCATGTCGGGGCCGCTGGTCCGCTCCTCCTACCGGGCCGGACGGCTGTACCGGCAGGCACTGGAACGGCGCGGCGCGGCGGTCTGAGGCACGGTCCGAGACACCGTCCGAAGCCCACCCTCAAGCCTTCATCAGCGTTTGACCCGGGGGTCATCGAGCGGTAACACGTTGTGGTGATGATGGAGTGGAGCCGCGCGAGGAGCATCGCGCTCCCGGGGCGGCTCCACCGTAGGTACCGCGACCACGAGGGGAGTGGTTCACCATGCAGTCCGTAACGCGAGTACAGCCCAGTAGGCAGCCGCACGTCACTGGAAGTCTCAGCAGCGGTCGCCTCAGCACCGGTCTTCTCAGCGGAGGGCTGCGTTCGATGGGCGACGCCCTGCGCATGGCGGAGTCGGTCCTGCTCGGCGGAGGTCAGCAGACCGCCCGCCGCAACGCCTGGGACGCCGTCTGCGAAAACCGCAAGCAGGCGCAGGACCGCGAGGACGTCCGGACGGTACTCGTCCGCTCCGCGCGCTGAACCCGTCAGTCGAGATCAATCCGCAACGGACGCAGACCCCCGGGCTTGGGCATCGGGGGTGGTCGCACCGTACGATGAGGCCCATGGCGAGGCAGGAAACCACCGACGAAAACCCCGGACGGCTCAAGCAGATCCGTCTGGCGTACACCATGACCAAGCGGGTCGACCCGAAAATCGGTCTCATCATCGCCGGTATCGGGCTCGGCACCTTCGCGGTGCTCCTCGTGATCGGCTTTCTGATCGGACACCCGATCTACCTGGGCGTGCTGGGCCTCTTCGCGGGGCTGCTGGCCGCGGTCGTCATCTTCGGCCGCAGGGCCGAGAAGGCGGCGTTCGGGCAGATGGACGGGCAGCCGGGCGCTGCGGCGGCCGTGCTGAACAACCTCAAGAGCGGCTGGACGGTGACCCCCGTGGTCGCCGCGACGCGCAACCAGGACGCGGTGCACCGTGCGGTCGGCCGTCCCGGCATCGTGCTGGTCGGCGAGGGCAACATCAACCGGCTGCGTCCGCTGATGGCGTCCGAGAAGCGCAGGATGAGCCGTGTCGTGGGCGATGTCCCGGTCACCGACATCATCGTCGGGGAGGGCGAGGGCCAGATCCCGCTGAAGAAGCTTCAGCTGCACCTGACCCGGATGCCCCGGACGCTTCCCGCATCCCAGGTGAGCCAGATCAACGACCGACTGCGGGCGATGGGCGACCTGATGACCAACGCACCGATCCCGAAGGGGCCGCTGCCGAAGGGCGCCCGGATGCCCAAGGGCGGCAAGACGCGCTGACCGCGCCCGCACCCGCACCCGCACCACCCAGCGACGATCCACCCACCTACTCCCCGGCCCCGGCCGCGCCGCCTCTCCCGAGGCGCGCGACCGGGGCCGCCGTCATTCCACCGCCGTTCCTGCTGAAGCTCAGGCGCGGACCTCGACCGTGCCCACGGCCTTGTCGTGCAGGCCGCGGCCGTCCCGGTCCCAGATGATCGCCGGTACGAACAGCACCAGTAGGAACGTACGCAGTGCCACCTGGCCCAGGCTCGCCCTGCCCCTGCCCCCGCCCACGCGCACCACGCGCAGGCCCAGCAGCCGCTTCCCGGGCGTCTGGCCGACGGTCCCGACCGTGAGCAGGCCGAGCAGGAAGAAGATCACCGAGGGCCAGATGCCGACCTTGAGGACGTCCCGCTGCGCGATCAGCCCGTAGGAGACGAGGTAGCACAGGCTCCAGTCGATGAACACCGCCGCGAGGCGCCGCCCCGTGGAGGCCACCGAGCCGGTGCCTTCCTCGGGCAGGCCGAGGCGCCGCCCCCGGTATCCGAAGTCGGCCCCCATCTGCTCGGCGCCGGCCCGCGGGCCTTCGATCCACGATCCGATGACTTTTCTGCTGTCGTCCACGACGCCACAGTATCCGCCCGAGGTCTCCCGATTTGCGCCCGGGGCCCCGGTTGCGGGCGGCTCGGCAGATTGGCATAGACCAATCTCCTAGGAGTGAACCCTTGACCGACGCGCCAAGGCCCTGCAGGCCAGGAACGGCAACACTTTTCGGTACGCTGACCTGGTGTGGTTAACATCCACGAAACATATGGGTCACGGGCGAGAAACGCCCAGTTCCTATCGTTGCCACACCGGTGCCGCCGGCGGGACCGGCGGTCCGCACCCGCAATCCTGGCGCTTGCCGGGCCGAGGAGGATGGATGTTCAACAACGCCGACGAGGTGGCTCGCTACATCTCGGAGAACGACGTCAAGTTCATCGACGTCCGGTTCTGCGATCTTCCAGGCGTCATGCAGCACTTCACGGTGCCCGCCACGTCCTTCGATCCGGCCGAGACCCTGATGTTCGACGGCTCGTCGATCCGCGGCTTCCAGGCGATCCACGAGTCCGACATGGCCCTGGTCCCCGACCTGGGCACGGCGCGGCTCGACGCCTTCCGCAAGGACTCCACCCTCAACATCAACTTCTTCATCCACGACCCGATCACCGGCGAGCAGTACAGCCGCGACCCGCGCAACGTGGCCAAGAAGGCCGAGGCGTACCTCGCCTCCTCGGGCATCGCCGACACCGCGTACTTCGGCCCCGAGGCGGAGTTCTACGTCTTCGACGACGTCCGTTTCGAGACCAAGCAGAACAGGTCCTTCTACGAGATCGACTCCGTGGCCGGCGCCTGGAACACCGGGCGGGTCGAAGAGGGCGGCAACCGCGGCTACAAGGTCCGCTACAAGGGCGGCTACTTCCCGGTCCCGCCGCTGGACCACTTCGCCGACCTGCGGGCCGAGATGTCGCTCGAGCTCGCCGCCTCCGGCCTGACCGTGGAGCGCCAGCACCACGAGGTCGGCACCGCAGGCCAGGCCGAGATCAACTACAAGTTCAACACGCTGCTCGCCGCGGCCGACGACCTGATGCTGTTCAAGTACGTCATCAAGAACGTCGCTTGGCGGAACGGCAAGACCGCGACGTTCATGCCCAAGCCGATCTTCGGCGACAACGGCTCCGGCATGCACTGCCACCAGTCGCTGTGGTCCGACGGCAACCCGCTGTTCTACGACGAGCAGGGCTACGCAGGCCTGTCCGACATGGCCCGTTACTACATCGGTGGCCTGCTCAAGCACGCGCCGTCACTGCTGGCCTTCACCAACCCGACGGTGAACTCCTACCACCGCCTGGTCCCCGGCTTCGAGGCTCCGGTCAACCTGGTCTACTCGCAGCGCAACCGCTCCGCGGCGATCCGCATCCCGATCACCGGCGCGAACGCCAAGGCCAAGCGCATCGAGTTCCGCGCCCCGGACCCGTCCTCCAACCCGTACCTCGCCTTCTCGGCCATGCTGATGGCCGGCCTCGACGGCATCAAGAACAAGATCGAGCCGCTGGAGCCGGTCGACAAGGACCTCTACGAGCTCGCCCCCGACGAGCACGCCTCCGTCCCCCAGGTCCCGGCCACCCTCCCCGCCGTCCTGGAGGCCCTCGAGGCCGACCACGACTACCTCCTCGCGGGCGGCGTCTTTACCCCCGACCTGATCGAGACCTGGGTCGACTACAAGCGCACCAACGAGGTCGCCCCGATCGCGCTGCGCCCGCACCCGCACGAGTTCGAGCTGTACTTCGACATCTAGACACCACGTTTGACCTGCACAAACGCGAATATGCCCGATCCCGTCGCTGCAGCTCAGCAAGTTCTGAGCTGCAGCGACGGTTTTCACGGAAGGCTCGGGAGCCCGGGAGCCCGACGTCGTGTGAGCTGGTGGCCCGAGCGCCAAGCTGTTCTGGTCGGTGACCGTCCACGACTCCGACACCCGGTGCCTGATCGACAACCCGCAGCAGCGCGGCGACCGCGGCTCGCGGGACCCAAAGCTGCCGCATAACCAGGACGGTTTCGTCGACCTGTACTTGGTGCCGCTGTCGAGCACGACGGACTCGCCGTCGGCGATCAGAGTGCTGACCTATGCGGCGATGCGGCGCTTGGCTTCGCCCCCAGGACTCCCTGCTCGGCCGGGGAGTCGATGATCCGTCTCGAGCGATCGGTGCCGACCCTGCTCGAACTAAACAGCAATCCTGATCTAAAGGCAACCTTACGAACACTATTGATGTTCCTTTTGTTCAAGGCTACCGTGTGTGACCTCTTGCGCCTGACTTCCAGGGGGTCCCGTCGTGTCACCTGTACTCGCCGCCGCCGACATCGCGCCCGCCCCTTCCGCAATGCGCGCAGTCTGGGGTTCGCCGCTGTACCGCGGGGCGAGCGTCGCGCTGTTCCTGTCCGGGCTCGGGGCCTCGGCCGCCGCCCCGCAGATCACTCTGTTCCTGGTCGATGACCTGCACGTCTCGCTGACCACGGCCGGCCTGTACTACCTCACGAGCGTCACCGCCCCGGTCGCCGGGTACCTCATCGGCGCCCGCTCGGACCGCACCGGGAGACGGCTCGGGCTGTTCCGGTTGTGCGCCGTGGCCGGGTTCCTCGGCTGGTGCGCCATGGCGCTGGCGGACCGGGTGTGGATGCCGTTCGTGATCAGCGCCGTGGTCCTGGCCTTCGCCGGCGGCGCCGGGTCGCAGTTGTTCGCCGCGGTCCACGACGACCTGCAGGCCACCGCGAGCCCGGTCGGCGACGGGGTCGTCTCGGTCGTGCGCATGGCGCTGACCGCCGGGTGGATCGTGGGCCCAGTGGCGGGCTCGCTGCTCGCCACCGCCGCCGGGCCGCGCGCGATGCTCGCGGCCACCGGGGTGTGCACCCTGGCGCAGATCCTCCCGATGGGCCTCGCGCGCGCCCGCTCGGCTGCACCCGAAACGCCTGCCACGGACACACCCGCGACGCCGGCCGCGCGGCGCGTGGGGGTGCGGGGAATGCTGCCCCTGCTCGCCTTCACCGGCCTGTACGTGTTCGTCTACGCGGGAGAGCCGATCAAGTACGGCTACCTGACGATCTACATGCACGACGACCTGCGCCTACCGACGGCGGTGAGCGGCGCGGTCATCGGCATCCAGCCCCTGATCGAGCTGGTTCTGATGCCGGTGGCGGTGGTCGTCGCGCGCCGGACCGGGATGATGCGTCTGATGGTCCTCGGCGCCGCGTTCGGCGTCGGCGCGAACCTGTGCTTCGCGCTGACCGGCAGCGCGGCGGGCATGTTCGCCGGGCAGATCCTGATGGGCGGGGTGTGGGGGGTGTTCGCCGGCCTGGGCATCATCGTCGCCCAGCGGCTGCTGCCCGAGGCCGTCGCGACCGCCTCGGCCGTCTTCATGAGCTCGACCGCGATCGCCAGTGCCCTGGGCGGGCTGACCGGCAGCCTCGGCGTGGGCCTGCTGGGACTGCCGCACGTGTTCCTCGCACCAGCCTTGTACGGCCTGGTGGCGACCGCCGGCATCGCCGTCATGAGCCGCTCCCGGGACGCCGTGGGCTGACGCATCCGCCAGAGCGCCTCACCGTCGCCGGCCGTGAGCCGCTCGTCGGCATCGAGGCATCTGCCGCACGGCCGCGCGGCAGCATGGCTGGGGCGCGTACGGGTGCCGACCGTAGAGGCTGACGCGGCAGTGGCTGGTGGGGCTGGACCGGCTCCGAGCGCACCCCACATCCCGGGCAACAGCGCACCGCCGCTGCCGAGGTTGCGGCCTGGCTTCCCAGCAGGCGGTGGCCTGGGGACCCTGATCGCTGTCAGGCAGTTTTGACGACAGTGCCGACTCCTTCGAGCGCTGCCACTTCGTCGGCGGGCGCGGTGGTGCCGGTGACGAGGGTGTGCACGAGTGCGGCGGGGCCGACGTAGGCGTGGGCGGTGCGGCCGAGTTTGCTGCCGTCGGCGACGGCGATGATGCGGCGCGTGGAGGCGATGATCGCCTTCTTCACCGCCGCGTCGTCGAGGTCGTAGGCGGTCAGGCCCTCGGCGGCGCTCAGGCCGCAGCAGCCGACGATCGCGGTGTCGAAGCGCAGCGCCGCCAGGGAGGCGAGTGTGAGGGGGCCGGTCAGGGCGCCCTCGGCGGCGCGGGGCCTTCCGCCCGGCACCATCAACGTGGTCGGGCCGGGAGCGTCGCTGAATACGTGAATGGCCTGCAGCGACAGGGGCATCACGGTGATGCGTCGTCCACGCAGCAGGCGGGCTACCTCCAGGCAGGTGGTGCCGCTGTCGAGCAGGACGGTCTCGCCGTCAGCGATGAGCCGGGACACCTCGGACGCGATCCGGCGCTTCTCGTCGGCCGCCTCGTGGGCGCGCAGCGCGAAGGGCGGTTCCTCGCCTCTGAGCAGCAGGGTGCGCGCCCCGCCGCGGACGCGTTCGAGGGCACCCTGCGCGGCCAGAGTATCCAGGTCACGCCGGATGGTCATCTCCGAGGCGCCGGTTAGCTCGGCGAGTTCCGGGACCGTGGCACTGCCCGACTCCCTGACGGCCTGGGCGATCAGCCGGTGCCGGTCTGCGTTGCTCATACCGCGATTGAACACCACTCAGAAATGAACATGCAAGCCGTTCGAACATGCGCCTTTCAACCATCACATCTGTTCGTTATGGTGGATTGCATGGACCACTCACTTCGCGCCGCCCGTGTGGCGACCTTCGTCTACTTCGTCCTCAACGGCACCCTGATGGGCGTGTGGCTGGTGCAGATCCCCGCCATCGAGCAACGTGTGGGAATCAACCACGCGACGCTGGGAAGCCTGCTGGTGCTGCTGGGCCTCGGCGCCTTCATCGGCATGCAGGTCGCGGGCCGACTGGCCGACCGTATCGGCACGCGTGTCGTGGTCCCCGCCGCCGGCGTGCTGTGCGGCGCGGCCCTCGTGCTACCCGGCCTTGCCCGCGATCCCTGGGCGCTGGCAGGCGCGCTGCTTGTCTTCGGCTTCGGCAACGGTTGCCTCGACGTGAGCATGAACACCCACGCCGTGCACGTGGAGAAGGCCTACAACCGGCCCGTCATGTCAGCCTTCCACGCCACCTTCTCCGTCGGCGGGGTCATCGCGGCACTCATCGGAGCGAGGGCCACGAGCGCCGGCGTGAGTCCCGCCACGACGCTCGGTGTCGCCGGAGCCGCAGGCATCGTGGTCGCCCTGCTGTCGGCCCGCAGCCTGCTGGCGACAACGCCGACCCCCCCGATCACCGCCGCGCCCGATTCCCCCACCACCTGGCAACTCCCGGCGGAGCAAGGCGTGAAGCGGCGCACCCCTCCCGCTCGCATCTGGATCCTCGCTGCCTTGGCACTCATGTGCATGCTGTGCGAGGGAGTCGCCAACGACTGGAGCACGCTGGACCTGAAGACCGTCCTCGGTGCATCCGCGGGCACCGCCGCCTTCGCCTACGGCACCTTCGCAGTGACGATGACCACCGGCCGACTGCTCGCCGACCGCGTCTCCCGACGGTTCGGATCGGCGGCCGTCCTACGCTACGGCGCAGCCGCGGGCGCCGTCGGAATCACCGTCGTGGCCCTCTCGCCGTGGATCTGGATGGCCCTTGCAGGATGGGCGCTGTTCGGGCTGGGCCTGTCCGGCTGCGTCCCCCAGTTGTTCAGCGCCGCCGGGCACGCCGACCCTGCCGCCGCCGGCACCAACGTCTCCCGGGTCGCCGGTCTCGGCTACCTCGGGATGCTCGCAGGTCCGGCAGTGATCGGCTGGATGACTCGCCTCACGGCGCTCAACCACACCTTTCTGTTCCCGGCGCTGCTCCTGGTGATCGCCGCCGCGACTGCCGGGATCCTGCGTTCCGGAACCGGGCGCGAGCCCAAGCCCAAGCCCGAGCCCAAGCCCGCGATGGCGCAGCGCCCCTGACCACCCGTGAGGCTCCCACGAGTAGCCCGCCGGCCTCGCACGATCCCCGCTGAGCAAGTCCGTCTCCACAACGGAAGGGAATCCCCATGTCGACCGGCCAACGGATCGTGCTGTTCGACCTCTTCGGAGTCATCGCCCTGCGCCAGCGCCCGGGCGCCCTGGCGGAGATGGCCGCCTGGTGCCACGCACCCGCAGACGTCTTCACCGAGGCCTACTGGGCCCTGCGCCCTCCCTACGACGCCGCACGGCAGTCCGCGCCGCAGTACTGGACAGCGGTACTACGGCGACTGTCACGCCCCGTCGATACCGGCACGATCGAGAAGCTGCGGCTCGCCGATATCGACAGCTGGTCACGCGTCGACGACCGCATGGTCGCCTACGCGCAATCCCTACGCAGACGCGCCCAGGTCGCCGTGCTCTCCAACATTCCCGCAGATCACGCGGATGCCTTCAGCGCCGCCCAGCCCTGGCTGCACAACCTCGACCACGTCGCCCTCTCCGGGAAGATCAACGTCGCCAAGCCGGAACCGACCGCGTTCCACCACTGTGTCACCGCCATGCACGCCACACCCGCAGACTTCCTCTTCATCGACGACCGCGAAGAAAACGTGCGCGCAGCACAAGCCATCGGAATGACCGGACATGTCTTCACCGGTCTCGACGAACTGGTGAAAGTCGTCAACATCTGGCTACCGACCAGCATGACGTCACCCACACTGTCCCAGCACTGAACAGGGCTGAAGGCTCGTCCACCGCCGGCCTCGACTTCCACCGGGTTTCCGCGCCCGTCGATTCCCGAAGGCAGTGACAACGGTCCGCGAGTCGGCGGGACCCCTGTGGGTGGTACTGACATCACCACTTTTGCCCGCTCTGAGCTGCGGAATCGCGGATAGCGTTGTCGAGGCTGGTGTCGAGCAGCGCAAGGAGTGATGTCGTGTTCAGTTACTTTCCGAAGAACTACATGTGGTCGTCGGCATTGATGCTGTCGCTCATGGCCGGTGGAGATCTCGGGCAGATCGACCGCCATCTCGCTCCCCTGCGCGAGGCTGAGGTAGCGGATACGGACACGTGGACGAAGGCGTGGGACAGCGCGGGCGCGCAGCAGGCCGAGTTCGCCGAGCAGGACCTGCGCCACGGGCACCGGCACAGCGCGGTCGCGCGCTACCTGCGGGCATCGAACTACTACCTGACCGGTGAGCGGCAGACCCCGCCGGGGCCGGCGAAGAGGAACAGCTACCAGCAGGCGCTGGCGGCCTTCGCCAGGGCTGCGGAGCTCATGCCGCGCCCGCTGGAGCGCGTGGAGATCGACTCGCCGGACGGCATCCTGCCCGGCTACCTGATCCCCGCCGCTGCCCAGGGCCCCGCACCGGTCGTGATCTTCTACAACGGCTTCGACGTGACCAAGGAACTGCTCTACGGGTTCATCCGCGAGGAGTTCGCCGACCGGGGCATCTCCTGCCTGGTGATCGACACCCCCGGCACCGGCGAACCACTGCGGCTGCGCGGCGTGCCCTCCCGTCCGGACTACGAGGTGCCCACCACCGCGATCGTGGACTACCTCGTGACCCGCCCGGACATCGACCCCGAGCGCATCGGCCTGCTCGGGATCAGCCTCGGCGGCTACTACGCGCCGCGCGGTGCCAGCTTCGAGCATCGGATCAAGGCTTGCGCCGCGTGGGGTGGGGTGTGGGACTACGGCGCGGTCTGGCAGCACCGCTGGGACACCCGGTCCCAGCACACCCCGGTTCCGTTCTGGCAGCTCCCCTGGGTCATGGGCACCGAAACCATGGAGCAGGCACTGGAGCGGGTCAAGCAGTGGACGCTGGCCGACGCGATCCCCCATCTCACCCAGCCGCTGCTGATCGTGCACGGCGGAGACGACAAGGGCATCCCGCTGTCCGACGCGCAGAAGGCGATCGACGCCGCCGGCTCGACCGACAAGGAGCTGCGCGTCTTCACCGGCCCGGACGGCGGCGCGGAGCACTGCAACGCCGACGACCCCGACCCCGCCCGCCAGCTGATCGCCGACTGGTTCGCCGACCACCTGTGAAGCGACCGATTCCCGCAGGCCGGGAAGGCCGCAACCGACCGGCCCCGGGCGGGCTCGCGCGGCAAGCCGACGCGGGCGAAACCGTCTTGCCGCGCCATAGAATCGAAGCCGTGCCGCCTTCGACCAGCGAGTTCGGCGCGACGCTGCGCAGCTGGCGCGACCGAGCGAGTCCCGAGGAGTTCGGGCTGCCCACCGCCGCCCACCGGCGTGCGCGCGGGCTGCGCCGCCAGGAGCTCGCCCACCTGGCCGGTGTCTCCCCCGACTACCTCGTCCAGCTCGAACAGGGCCGGGCGAGCGCGCCCTCGCCCGGGGTCCTGACCGCGCTCGCCCGTGCCCTGCGCCTGACCGAGGCCGAACGCGAGCACCTGTTCCAGCTCGCCGGTCAACTCGCCCCCGACGACAAGCGCATCCGCGACACGCTTCCGCACAGCGTTCAGCGCCTGGTGGAGCAGCTCACGGCAAGCCCCGCCGCCGTCTGTGACGCGGGATGGAATCCGATCGCGTGGAACGCGATGTGGTCCGCCGTGATCGGCGACCCTCTCGAACGTCCCGAACGTGAACGCAACATAGCCTGGCGCCACTTCACCGGCCTGCCTACACGCGTCGTGCGCACCCGCGTCGAACAGCTCGAGTTCGAGGAAGCCGTCGTGGCCGACCTGCGGTCGAGCTTCGGCAGATATCCGGAGGACCAGCGCCTCGCCCAACTGATCGCCGACCTGCGCGAGGCCAGCCCGACGTTTCGCAGTCTCTGGCAGGCGCGTCGCGTCGGCCTCTACGAACAAGAACGCAAGACCATCGACCATCCCCGGCTGGGCTTGTTCCAGGTGGACTGCGACATCCTTACCACCCACCGCAACGACCTTCGCGTGGTCGTCTACACCGCCGCTCCCGGCACTCGATCCGCCAAGGCGCTCGAAGAACTCAGCGCGACCTGCGCCAACGAGCTTCCGCTGATCAGCCCCCCGCGAGAAATCGCCGGATGAAGCCGAACAGCACAAGAGCGCGCCCAAGGTGGTCCATCGCATCCCCTACCGGACTTGCTCACTGACGGCCACGTCGAACAGCGCCGCAGCCGCGGCGCGCGCGGTCGTCGCCGCCGAGGGGTCGTGGTCCATGCGTGCCGACACCCCGGCACCGTCGTACAGCAGGTGCAGTTGCCTGGCCAGACCTTCGGCGTCGGCGACACCGGCCTCCCGCGCCAGGTCGGTGAACATCGTCCGCACCCACTGGCGGTACCGGTCCGCGGCGCACTGAGTGGGACTGCCCGGCTGTGCCTCAGCGCTGGCCGTCATGTGCGCGCAGCCGTTGAAGTCGGGCTCGGTGAACAGCTGGCCCTGGGCGTCGAAGACCCCCAGCAGGCGCTCGCGAGGTGTGCGGAACCGGGTCAGGGCGCGTTCGACCTGTTCACGGGTGTTGGCGTGGCGGGCGTCCAGGTAGGCCTGGACCAGTTCCTCTTTGCTTCCGAACAGGTTGTAGAGCGATGCCTTGGCCACACCGGCTTGCTGCACGATGCGGTCGATGCCGACGCTCTGGACGCCTTCGCGGTAGAACAGATCGTCGGCGGCGGCCAGCAGACGTTCACGCGCGGACGGCTTCGCGGTGGCAACCTTGCTTGGCATAGCTGTTTCCTTCTTCCAGACTGGCGGTCCAGTCTAATGCTCCGCACGGGGCCTATTTCGCCCCTCACCGCATGAAACAAGCCTAGACCGATCTGTCTTCCCCGATGAACGGGTAGGGGCGGTCACCGCATTTGCGGTGACCGCCCCTACCCTGCGACCCGAGTGGCCGGCCGCCGTGTCCTAGCGGTCGAGGAAGGGCTTGGTCTTGGTGTGGGTGACGAACCGGTCGGGGTACTGGAAGTGGGCCCCGTGGTTGGCGTCCGGATAGATGATCAGCTCGGCGTTCGGCAGGAACTGCTGAAGGATGTACGAGTTGATCGTCGCGATGATGGTGTCGTCGGTGCCGTTGACCACCAGGACCGGGACCCAGCGGCGCGGCCGATGCCAGTGAGTGCACCGGTGATCAAAACGACGGGCTGGGTCATTGCCGGACTTGAATTCTGTAGGTGTGAAGCTGGTTGTGAGGGGGGTCAGACGGCGGTGCGTGTCAGACGGCGGTGCGTCCGCCGTCGACGGGGATGACGGCGCCGGTGATGTAGCCGGCGGCCGGCGAGGCCAGGAACGCGATGACGTCCCCGATCTCCTCTGCCTCCGCCGTGCGGGACAGGAGTGTGGTCTTGCCAAGGGCGGTGAGGCTTTCCCGCGACGAGCCGCCGGTGTAGGCGGGCCCGGGGGCGATGGTGTTGACCCGCACGCCCGCGGGGCTGTACTCGGCGGCCCAGGAGCGGGTCAGCGCGGCGAGCGCGGCCTTGGTGGCGCTGTAGGCGGCGCCACCCGCCAGGCCGATCTGCCCGGCCATGCTGCCCAGATTGATCACGGCCCCCTGACCGCGCTCGGCCATCCTCGGCGCGATAGCGGCCGTCAGGTAGTACGCCGAGCGCACGTTGGCCGCGAACAGTGCGTCGAAGGTGTCGGACTCCAGATCCGTGGTGGGGCCGAACCAGGAGAAGCCTGCGTTGTTGACCAGGACGTCGACGTCCCCGGCCGCCTCGGCCAGTTGCTTGATTGCGGCGACGTCGGCGAGGTCTGCGGCGAGGAACTCGGCGCTGCCGCCTGCGTGCTCGATCTCCTTGACCACTGCGGCTCCGCGCTCGGCGTCGCGGCCGTGGACCAGGACCTTGAATCCGTCCCGGGCCAGCTTGAGCGCTGCGGACCGGCCGATTCCGGACGTCGCCCCTGTCACCAGGGCTGTGCGCATGTCGGGCATGATCGCGCCCTCCTGAGTAGTTAGACTGGTCTGTCTACCTTCGCCATCCAGCTAAACAGGTCGACCCTGTCTCGTCAACGCGCAGCGATAGATAAGTTGCATGAGCTTAGATTTGACCGAACGGAAGGGCCATACCTACGATTGAAGGAATGATTAGACAGACCGGTCTAACCGTACAATTCACAGGAGCATGCAGATGACGTCGACCTTCTTCGGGGCGTCGTTCGACGCCACCGACGCCGCACGCGCCGCTCAATTCTGGGCCGCCGCCCTGGACCGCAAAGTCGCCGATGGAGCGGACGAGCACGACGCCGTCGTGGAGGCCGGCGATCCCGGCGGCGGACCTCGGCTGGCCTTCCATCAGGTCCCCGAGGCCAAGAACACCAAGAACCGGTTCCACCCGGATCTGATCACCAGCGACTACGAGGGCGAGACCGCGCGCCTACTCGCGCTCGGAGCGACGAAGCTCAACGCAGTCGAGCGAAACGGCGCCCGGTGGACCACGTTCGCCGACGTCGAAGACAACGAGTTCGACCTCATCGCCGGCTGAACCACCCACCACCAGCAGGAGGAATCATGACGACCCGGGAACCCAAGATCCCCGGCCCCGACCACCCGATCACCATCGAACCCACCGGCGTACGTGTAGTGGCCCGCGTCGGCGCACACATCATCGCCGACACCAGCAGGGCCCTGACCCTGCGCGAAGCCAACTACCCGCCGGTCCAGTACATCCCGCTCGGCGACGTCGACCCGGCGCTCCTTGCGCCCAGCGCCACACGAACCTACTGTCCCTACAAGGGCGACGCCTCCTACTACAGCGTCAAACTGGCGGCAGACGCACTGGTCGACGCGGTGTGGACCTACCCCGAGCCGTACGGGGCGGTCGCAGACATCGCCGGCCACGTCGCCTTCTACACCGACAAGGTGGAGGTCGTCGTCGGGGCCTAGCCGCCGAAGGCGTCCGAAAGACGGCATCCACACCCGCCGCCGGTACCCGCTACGCGAACCGCCGCACAGCGGGTACCGACCGGATCAGCTCACTTCCGCGAGAGAAGTGGCGACGACTGTGGCGTCGATTCTTCGCCCAGGCAGTAGTGCGTCGCCCCCCTGCCCCCCTGACGCCTTGATGCAATGACTGCGTCAAGGTATTATTCCTGCATGCTCTACCCGACTCCTGCCCTCAGTCCCGTCGACGAACACGTGCTCAGCGAGATCGACCACATGCGGGAGGCGCTGCGACACCAAGTGCGCACCGCACCGTCCAAATGGACTGCCGGGCTCCGCAAGTTCCTGACCGCCGATGCTGTGGCGGCCTCAAACTCCATCGAAGGATTCAAGGTGTCGACGGTCGACGTCGAAGACCTGATGGACGGCGAGCGTGACGTCGAGGTCTCGGAGGAGAACCGCGAGGAGACCCTCGCCTACCAACGGATGATGACGTACATCCAGACACTCCACGACGCGCAGGACTTCACCTACAGCAAAGGCCTGCTCAACGCACTGCACTGGATGCTGCAGGGCCATCGCCACACCGTGCGAAAGCCGGCCGGGCAGTGGCGTCGTGGCCCGGTCTACGTCACTGACGCCCGTGACCCCAGCATCGCGGCCTACACCGCCCCGGACGCCGAGCGCGTTCCCGTGCTGGTACAGGAACTCGTCGACTGGCTCAACGCCGATGATGGAACCCACCTTCTGGTCCGAGCTGCAATGGCGCATCTGCATCTCGTCTCCATCCACCCCTGGGCCGACGGGAACGGCCGGATGTCCCGTTCTCTGCAGACGCTGATGATCGCTCGCGAAGGAGTCCTGGCCCCGGAGTTCTCGTCCATCGAGGCGTGGCTGGGGCGCCCCGGCAACACCTGGGAGTACTACCGCGAACTCGCGGACCGAGGACCGGAGTATGTCCCCGACCAGGACGTCTCCAGCTGGATCCGCTTCAACCTGACCGCCTATCACCAACAGGCGCAGACCGTCCAAGGCCGGCTCGACCGCTCCGGACGGGTATGGGGATCGCTGGCCGATTTCGCCGAGAACAACCGCCTGGACGAGCGCGCGGTGACCGCCCTGCACGACGTGGCCATGGCCGGCCGCGTTCGTCGCTCACGCTACGAGCACGCCGAAGGGCTGAGCCTGCAACAGGCGCAACGCGACCTCCGCGACCTCGTCACCGCGCAGATCCTCGAACCGGTCGGCCGGACTCGCGCCCGCTACTACACGGCAGGGCCGCGCTTCCCGCAGCCCGCCCTGGACATCGCGCGCACTCCGATGACCTTGAGGAATCCTTACGCCAACTGATCGACATTCGGCAGCACGCCGACCGGCGTCAGACCGCCAGAACCCTGACCTTCGCAGAGCTACCCGTTCGCCCGGCGCCGGCTCGATCCAGTCGATCGTCGAGCAGAGTGGAGATGTCGTCCACGTCCGAGGTCAGCACGGTTGCCGGGCTGTCTGCTGCCGCCAGTGCAGTGGCGACGACCATGGCGTCGATCGCGTACTTGTGCCCGCGCAGACCCGCGCTCTTCAAAAGGTTCGACGCGGCTTTGGCCAGATCCTGAGTGAGGGGGACGGCCACCAGACGGGAGAGGGCCCAGTCGAGCCTCGCGGGATGCACCGAGACGTAGTCGGCCTCAACGATGGTGGCAGCGGCGATCACGACCCGGACGTCGTCCTGGGCGGCCACCGCCAGGCGCGCCGTCATCTTCCGATCGGCACGCAGGTAGAGCGAGAGGGCCTCACTGTCGAGCACCCAGGTGCCACTCACGCGACGTCGCGGCGCGGCACCGCGCCGTAGATCTCCTCGCGAGCCGCCTGGATCTCCTCAGACGTGAGCGAACCGTGGATCTCCTCATTGGCTTGGATCATCGCCTGGAGATTGTCACGCTCTATCTGGCGACGTACGGCCGCCTCGACATACGGCGACACACCGCGTTTGCCCACACGGTCACGTACCGAGTCGATGACACTGGCATGAAAGGAGACCGACACGGAAACGGTCGGGTCCTGCTCGGGGACGAGAGCGCTGTCAGTCATGCCAGAACTCTAGCAATACTTTTGCTAGAGCAAGGGCATCTCCCGACGGTTTCGCGCTCGCCGGCCTCGGCGCGCTGACGCTCCTGGCCGGTGCCGGTGCGGTACGCATGGCGTCGCGGAAGTCCGAGTCCTGACCGGGACCGGGACCGGGACCGGGTAGGTACGAGCGGCACGGCCGGCAGGACGACAGCAGGGCCCTCATGATCCGAGGGCCCTGCTGCTCTTCGTTATCCGTTGTGCGGCGTGTCCCGCCGCGCTCCGCGCGTCCCGCCATCAGCTCAGCGCGGCTTCGGCTCCCGCTCGTACAGCCGCCGCGACCAGGCGTACGACAGCACCGCGACCCCGACGCACCAGGCGATCGTGATGACCAGGTTGTCGCCGATCTTCGTTCCGGTCAGCAGTCCGCGCAGCGTCTCGTTCACCGGGGTGAACGGCTCGTACTCGGCGAACCAGCGCATGCCCGTCGGCAGCGAGCTGGTCGGGACGAACCCGCTGCCGAGGAACGGCAGAAGGATGAGGAACATCGGCGAGTTGCTCGCGGTCTCCACGCTCTTCGCCGACAGCCCCAGGCCGACGCACAGCCACGTCACGGCGAAGGTCAGCAGCAGGACCACGCCGAAGGCGGCGAGCCACTCGGCCGCGTTCGCGTGCGGCCGGAAGCCGACGGCGATCGCGGCCGCGGTGACGACCACGACGCCTATCAGCGTCTGGATGGTCGCGCCCACGACGTGCCCGGTCAGCACCGAGGACCGGGCGACGGCCATGGTCCGGAAGCGGGCGATGATGCCCTCGGTCATGTCCTGCGCGACCGCGATCGCCGTTCCCTGCGCCGCGGCGGCCACGGCCATCAGGATGATCGCCGGGGCGACGTAGTCGGCGTACGCGGCGCGGCCGCCGTGCAGGCCGGCCGGCATCCCGCTGCCGAGCCCCGACCCGAGCGTCCCGCCGAAGACGTAGACGAACAGGAGCAGGAAGACCAGCGGCATCAGGGTGATCATCAGGGTCAGCGACGGATAGCGCTGCATGTGCCGCAGGTTGCGGCGCAGCATGATCCGCGCGTGGACGAGGGCGTGGGAACCGGTGTCGGCGGTGTCGAGGCCGGTGTCGTCCATCGTGATGGTGCTCATCGTCAGGCTCCCTTCTTGCCGGTGAGGGCGAAGAAGACGTCGTCGAGATCGGGGGTGTGCACGGTGAGCGCCTCGACCTCGACCGAGGCGTCGTCCAGCTGCCGCAGCAGCGTCCGCAGGGTGCTGACGCGGCCGTCGCCGGCGAGCTGGAGCGTGAGCGCGTCGTCGTCGCGGCCGGTCGGGGCGAGCACCGTCGCGGCGAGCACCGTCGCGGCGGCGTCGAGTTCGGCGCGGTCGGCGAAGGCCAGCTCGATGTGCCCGCCGGGGGTGCGCGCCTTGAGCTCGGCGGGCGTCCCCTCGGCGACGATCCGGCCGCCGTCCAGCACCGCGACGCGGTGCGCGAGCTGGTCGGCCTCCTCCAGGTACTGGGTCGTCAGCAGGATGGTCGTCCCCTCCGCGACCAGCCCGCGGATGATGTCCCACATCGTGTGCCGGCTGCGCGGGTCCAGGCCCGTGGTCGGCTCGTCGAGGAAGATCAGCTTCGGGTTGCCGACCAGGGTCATCGCCAGGTCGAGCTTGCGCTTCATGCCGCCGGAGTAGGTCGACGCCGGCTTGTCCCCGGCCTCCGTCAGCTCGAACCGCTCCAGCAGCTCCTCGGCCCGGCGGCGTCCGACGCCCTTGGGCAGCAGGTGCAGATCAGCCATCAGCATCAGGTTCTCGCGGCCGGTGAGGTAGCCGTCGACGGCGGAGAACTGGCCGGTGACGCCGATCGCGCGCCGGACCGCCTGCGGGTTCTTGGCGGGGTCATGGCCGGCGATGCGGATCTCGCCGGCATCGGGACGGAGGTAGGTGGTCAGGAGGTGGACGGCGGTGGTCTTGCCGGCCCCGTTCGGGCCGAGCAGGGCCAGGATCGTGCCCTGAGGGACCGTCAGGTCGATGCCGTCGAGCACGGTCTTCTCGCCGAAGGACTTGCGGAGACCGCGGGCCGAGATCGCGGCGACGGCGGTCGAGCCAGTGGTTGCCCTGCCGATGGTGGATGTCACGGTGCTCACGCCTCCTCGTCCAGGCGCGGCGCGCGGCGGATGGTGACGTCGCCGAGCTTGGTGCTGGCGTGGACCTCGACCTTGTCGACCGGCTCGCCGGCCTCGGGGGCGTCGGAGGAGGCGAGCTCGTTGTAGACGCGGCCGACACCGGTGTTCAGCTCCAGCCAGGCGGCGCTGCCTTCGCGGACTCCGACCTCGACGCCGCCGTTCTTGGACGTGGCGGACACCTTGCCGCGCACGACCTCGCCGATCCGCACCTCGCCGTTGGAGGTGGCGGCGGTGATGTCGGACAGTGCGCGGTCGACGGACACCGAACCATTGGAGTCCTTGATGTTCGCGGGACCGGTGACGACGCCGACCCACACCTTCCCGTTGCCGGTGGAGACGTCGGCGGTGCCGTCCACGGTGCCGATCCGGATGTCGCTGGAACCGCTGTGCACCTCGGCGGAGCCGGTGACACCCTCGACGGTGATCTTGCCAACGCCGCCGCGGAGGTTCAGCGGTCCGGTCTCGGCGAGCCGGACGGCGCCGAGGTCGGTCTTGAGCACGACCGCGCCGAGGGCGCCGTCGGACTGGAAGTCGCCGAGCGAGGCCTCGCCGCGGACGTCGGAGTCGGTGGGCAGCTGGATGACGACGTCGATCGATTCGGGGCGCTTGCTGCTGAAGTTGACGAAGCGGCTGCGGGGCTTCCTGGAGACGATGCTCAGCGTCCGGGTGGCATCGTCGTACTCGACGCGGGTGTTCTCGGCGGCCTTGACGTCGGCGGCCTTGTTCGCGTCGGTGGGGCGGACCTCGACGATGGTGTCGGTGCGGTCGGAGACGGTGAAGCGGACGTCGGCGACGTAGAGGTCGAGGGCGACAGCGATCGGGGACGGGGTGTTGAAGGTCGAGAGGGACATCTCGGGTTCCTTAGCTCAGGACGGCCTTGGTCAGTGGGTGGTGCGGGTGGTGCTTGGGAGCTTCGGTGCTGCATGGGACCTGTCGTGGCGCCGTGCTGTCGTGGCGTTCGGGGATCAGCGGGCCCAGCCGCTGTAGCTCTGGCCGACGGTCCGGTCGGGCTTCTGCGCGGGGGCGGGCCGCGTGGCGCGCCGGCCCTCGTTGGACAGCCCGGCGGCGGCGGCCCGGACGATCCAGGCATTGACGGAGAGCCCGCCGCCGGCGGCGGCGTCCTCGATCAGAGCCTTGAGGTTGGCGGGCAGCCGCAGGTTGATCCGGACCATGGCGGCGTCGTCGCCCTCGGCGACGGGCAGCCGCACCTCGAGAGGGCCGGCCACGGCGTCATCGGCGGCCGGAGCGGCGGCCGGAGCGGCGGGCGCAGGCGGCGGCGTCACGACGAACCCGGCCCTCCCTCCCCGCAGCCGGACATCGACGGAGCCGGGCGCGAGCTCGGCGGAGATCTCCTCGGCGGCGGCGGAGAGCGCCTCCAGCAGGGTGAGCCGCACCGCGGCGTCGAGCGGGGCGAGAAGCCGGTCGGCGAGCGCGCGGGCGTCCTCGCCGCCGACCTCGGCCGCGGTCGTCAGCTCGCGGCGGAGGTTTTCGACGTACTGGGTGAGTTCCATGGCTCTAATGTGGCACCACTTTGGCACCACTGCAAGTCTTTCTGGCTCACTTTGGCGTATCAGCAGCTCAACAGTGGTGCCATGGATGCACAGAGGTGGCACCACACGGCGCCATGTGGTGCCGCGTGGTGCCAAACGGCGCCGTCTCGTATGGCCTGTCGTCAGTCCAGATGGGTGATGAACTCCACGCCGCCGCCAGGCTGCGCCCTGAGGACATCGCCGCGATGCGCGCGGCCCTGAACGACCAGCGCGCCGCCGTCGACGCGGTGGACGTCCAAGGCGTGATCTCCGGCAACCGGCGTTTCCATTTCGCCCTGCTGGAGCGCTGCGACAATGAGTGGCTGCTGCGCTTCGTCACGCAGCTGTGGGAGGCTCTGGAGCCGCACCGCGGCCTGTCCTACCGGCGCGCGGCCGCCGCCGGCGACCTCGCACGGGCCCAGGCGATCCTCGCCGAGCACGACGGCATCGTCACCGCCGTCGAGAACGCCGATGTCTCCCTGGCACTGCGACTGCTGGCCGAGCACCGCACGGGGGGCCGCTGCGACTTCCACCGTCTGCTCACTTCCGCCGAGCAGAGTGGCTAACCGGGTCGCTGCGCACAGGGCGCAGGCGAAGCGCTGGTTGGCGCAGCACGCGATGACCCGCCAGGGCATCCGACCGACCACCCGGGCCGTACTGGGGCCGTCGTTCGCGACCTTCCTTCGCTGGAAGGCGCGATCGACGGCCCTTCGCGTGCGTCAGCGGTCGTGCCGATTCCGGGGGTTGAGGGCTGCGAGGCTCAGGCGGAGCTTGTTGGCCAGCGCGCGGGCGAACAGCTTCGGCATGGCGCTGGTGCAGGGGCCGTTGTAGATGATGAAGTCATCGAACGTGTGCACGCCGGGACGGCTCGCGACGGACACGGCCGCGTCGCGGACGGCCGTCAGCTGGTCCACCGTCATCTGCAGCGGCGCTTCGTCCGGCTGGTAGGTGGCGCCGAACGGGAAGTCTCGGCCGGGTCGGCGGGTCATCTCGATGTGGCAACCCAGCACATGGCTTACCTGGCGCGACTGGGCGAACGCGACCAGCGTGTCCAGCGTCGCGGTGAAGGCGGCGAAGTCGCGGACGTAGAGCCGGCCCGGGAGCACCGTGTCGCCGGTGAGCAGAAAGCCCGTCCACGGGTCGTGGACGGTGATCGCCGCGCCGTGGTGCCCGGGGGAGCCGATCACCTCCAGCACCCGGCCGCCCAGGTCGAACCGGACCGTCTCCTGCGCCCAGGTGTCGAACCCGAAGAACGCCCGCACAGCGTCGGCGTCCCTGGTCACCACCCGGGTCGCCGGGCGGTCGGCGAACTGCCCGTCCGCGGCGACGTGGTCGCCATGCCCGTGGGTGTGCGCGACGACCAACTCGTAGTCGGGGCGCGGATGCTGGGCGAGCCACTGGGCCACGAGACGGTCGACGGTCTCCCGCAGCGGGAACAGCTCCGGATCCGCGGTCGCGCCGGTGTCCAGCAGCAGGGCCCGCTCGTTGCCGAACAGCAGGTAGAGGAACGGTGCCTCGAAGCTCAGGGTCTTGCTCTGACGCAGGATGAAGGTGTGTGCGTCGTAGGCGTGGACCTGGATCTTCGGATCGGTGGTGTGGCGCTTCGAGGGTGAGCCGTGGATCCAGCGGACGTCAAGGGAGCCGGGCACCGGCGCACCGTCCACGAAGTCGATCAGGCTGTCAACTGTCGGTTTCAACTTCACTGTCCCCCAAGTCGAGGTCGGGCAGCGGCGATGCCGCCAGGAAGAACCGGACGTGACGCTGTCCGGGTTGAAGCTGTGCGTCGTTTGCCTCCGCCTTGGCGAGGTAGGGCGCGAGAAGCTCGCTCCACTTCGTTGTGATGTCGGCGAGGTCGGCGGCGGAAAGCGGGAGCTTCGCCGTCGTGAGAACGTCTGCGCGGCGCCATTCCTCGGGCTCGCCCGGCCTGCGCTCCAGGTATTCCAGGACCCGCTCGATCTCGCGCCTGGCCAGGACCTGGCTGAGCTGCTGGGTCACGACCGGGTCCAGGTCCAGGCCGGGAGCGAAGCGGAAGCGCCGGTCCACCAGCCGCCACAGTCGCTCCCGCCGGTCACTCCCCTGGCCGGCATCCTCGACGAACCCGTATCTGGCGAGCTGTCGCAGATGGAACGAGCAGCTCGCCTGCGAGACGTCCAGGATCCGCCCGCACCGGGCAGCTGTTGCGGGGCCGATTTCCCCGAGCAGCTCGATCAGGTCGAGCCGCAGGGGATGAGCCAGGGCCTTCATGGCCTTCGGGTCGCCGATCTCCATATCCCAAAGAATACTTTGAGACTGCTGGATGTCAACGACTTCTTTGGCATCTCGCAGCGATCGGATCGGGCCGGGTCGGGGCAGACTGGTGGCATGCCTGAACTGCCGGAGGTCGAGTCCCTCATCCGGTTCCTGGCCGAGCATGTCGTCGGCCGTTCCGTCGCCCGGGTGTACCCGGTCGCCGTGCACGCACTGAAGACCTACGACCCGCCCGTCACCGCGCTGGAGGGTCGCACCTTCGACGGTGTGGCCAGGCACGGCAAGTTCCTCGACCTCCGGGCCGGGGACGTCCATCTGGTCATCCACCTGGCCAGGGCGGGCTGGGTGCGCTGGAACGACAAGCTGCCGGCGGAACCACCCCGCCCCGGCAAGGGTCCGCTGGCACTGCGGGTACGGCTCGCCGAACCCGAGGGCGCAGGCTTCGACGTGACCGAGGCCGGCACCCAGAAGCACCTCGCGGTCTACGTCGTACGGGATCCGATGGACGTGCCCGGCATCGCCCGGCTCGGGCCCGATCCTCTCTCCGAGAGCTTCACCCCGGCGGCCTTCGCCGAACTCCTCGACGGCGAACGCCGCCAGATCAAGGGCGTCCTCCGCGACCAGAGCACGCTCGCCGGAATCGGGAACGCCTACTCCGACGAGATCCTGCACGCGGCCCGGATGTCCCCGTTCAAGCTGGCCGCCAACCTCTCGGAGGAGGAGAGGGCCCGGCTCTACGCGGTGATCGGTACAACCCTCACCGACGCGATCGAACGGTCACGAGGCCTCGCCCTCCGCGATCTCAAGGCGGAGAAGAAGAGCGGACTCCGGGTCCACGGGCGCAAGGGAGAGCCCTGCCCGGTCTGCGGTGACACGATCCGCGAGGTGTCCTTCAGCGACTCGGCGATGCAGTACTGCCCCACCTGCCAGACCGGCGGCAAACCGCTCGCGGATCGGCGGCTGTCCCGCCTTCTCAAGTAGTCGGCCCGCACCGCCCGTTGAGCAGCGGGTGGGTGAGGCGTGAGGCTTCCAGGCCCGGCACGGGGACGGTCACCGGCGCGCCCGCAGCCACGCGGCGAGGGCGTCCAGGGCAGGCTCGGGATCGAGGCGTCCGATGCCGATGCGGAAGCGGTCGGCGGGTGTGGCGGTGAGCTCGGAGCGGTAGATGCTGGCGGGCAGCAGCAGGACCCCGGCCTCCTCGACGAGGTCGGTACAGAACGCCTCCACCCCGTCCTGGCCCAGGTATCGGGGGTAGGCGACGCAGCCGCCGTCCGGAGCCTGCCACGCGAACAGCTCGTCGAACTCGGCGAAGAAGGTCTCGAAGGCCGGCAGGTTGGCGGCGATGATGCCCCGGTTGCGGTCCAGGATGTGTTTACGGGCCTTGATCGCGATGCGGGCGAGGACCTCGCTGGGTGCCGAGTTGCAGATCGTCGTGTAGTGCTTGGCGCGTTCCAGGCGGGAGCGCAACTCCCGGTCCCGGCAGGTGATCCAGCCGAGTCGCAGTCCGGGGAGCCCGAGCGACTTCGAGGTGACGTTCAGCGACAGCGCCCGCTCCGACAGATCCGCCGCCTGGGGCAGGGTGCGGGACGGGTCGCGCTCCAGGCCTCGGTATACCTCGTCGCTGAACAGGTGGATCCCGCGCTGGTCGCACAGCTGGGCCAGCCCAGCGAAGTCCGCGGCGTCGATGACCTTCCCGGTCGGGTTGTTGGGGAAGTTGACGGAGACCACCCGCGTGTTGGGGCGGATGGCCGCGGCCACCTCGTCCAGGTCCAGCGCCCAGTCCCGCTCCGGGTCCAGGGCGACGCCGCTGACCTGGCACAGCGACAGCGGAATGGTCTCCGCGGCCTGGTAGTTCGGGGTGACGACCACCGCGTGGTCGTCGGGGCCGAGCAGGACCTGCATGGCCAGGTACAGGGCCTCTTCCGCACCGGCGAAGCAGATCACGTCGTCGGCGTCCGCGTGGGTGTACATCTCGGCGATCGCCTGCCGCAGACCCGGGTCGCCGAAGGTCTCGGTGTAGCCGAAGGACAGCGTCTCCCAGGCGTGGCGGTCCGCGTCGTCGGCCAGCGCGAGCAGTTCGGGCATGGTCATGGTCTGCGCGTCGGAGGCGGTCAGATGGTGGCGAGCGGTGAACTCCCAGCGGGAGAAGTAGGTCTCGAGCCGAAAGTCGGGCAGTCGGGTCATGGCTGGTTCCTTGGGGCTTTGAGTTCGGCGAGGAGCGCGTACACGGTGGAGCGGGACGCCCGCAGAGCGCCGGCGACGACCGGGACGGCTCTGCGCACCGCGAAGATGCCGGCCTGGTCGAGTTCGGCGAGGACGGCGAGGCGGTCCTCGCGTCCGAGGCGTTCGACTGGCCGTCCACGCGTGCGGACGTACGACCCGATGACCTGGTGCACGCGCTCGGTCCAGTCCTGCTCGAACAGCGGCTCGGGGCGCGGCACCGAGGGCGCGGCGAATCCGGCCAGCAGGGCCGCTGCCTGGTCCAACGGGGTGCGGTCGAGGTTGATGCAGAGGACGGCAGAGGGTTGTCCGTCCGCGTCCCGCAGTACGGCGCTGACCGACGACAGCCGCCGGCCGTCGGCCAGGAGCTTCTCGTAGGGCCCGAAGACGTCGTGGGCCGAGGGTTGGAGCTGATCCAGCTCGCCCAGGAGCGAGGGGTCGCCCGGTTCGCGCCTGGTCATCGGATTCCAGATGGCCAGCACCCGGTCGCGCCCCGCGTCGTGCAGCACCACCTCGGCGTACGGGCCCAGCAGCAGGGCCACGGCCTGGCAGGCCGGGGACCACATCGCCACCCGCGGGTCGGGGATTTCCACTGCCGTCTCCATGTCTGGACTGTATGTCCAGAATGGACCTGGAGTCCAGAGTCGCAGGTCAACGCGCCAGATCGGCGTACCAACCGGCGTACCAACCGGCGGGTCTTCGGTGATGTGACGCGATCTGGGCGAGGCAGGGTCCGTCGCGAGTACACCGACGATGTGCCGTTCGACGATCGACGGACAGGTCTCCGCGCCGACGGTCTGTCAGAATCCGGCCGTGACCCATGCCCACGCCCATGCCGCTCCCGCGGCTGCACCAGCACCGGCCGAGAACGTGCGGCCGCTGGAGTTGTTCTTCGACCTGGTGTTCGTGTTCGCGATCACTCAGATCGCCTCGGTACTGGCCGTGCACCCCAATGGGGAGGGATTGGCGCGGGTGGTGGTGCTGCTCGCGCTGACCTGGTGGATGTACGCCGGGTACGCCTGGCTCACCAATGCGCTGGACCTGGAGCGGACCCGGCCCAGGCTGCTGCTGCTGACCGGGATGGCGGCGTTCTTCGTGATGTCGCTGGCCGTGCCGCGATCGTTTGATCCGGGCCCGTGGGGGTTGGTGCTCGGATCGGCCTACCTGGTCGTGGTGCTGGTGCACACGGTCGGATTCCTGGGGACCTCCGGGCGGGCCGGCATCGCCCGGATCGGACCGCTGAACCTGCTGAGCGCGCTGATGGTGCTGGCGGCCGGCGCCCTGCCTGCAAGCTGGCGGCTGGGGGTTCTGGCCCTCGCCTGCGTGGTCCAGGTCATGACCCCGTTCCTGGTCGGGACCGGCGGCTTCACCGTCGGGGCGGGCCATTTCGTGGAGCGGCACGGGCTCGCCGTGATCATCCTGCTCGGCGAGTCGATCGTGGAGGTCGGCACAGCAGCCGGCAAGGCGGCCAGCCCGGCGACGGTGCTGCCGGGCGCGCTACTGGCGCTCGCGCTCAGCGCCGCGATGTGGTGGTTGTACTTCGACCGCGAGGAACGCGCGAGCGAGACCTACCTGGATCGCGTCCCACCGGAACGGCGACCGCGGGTCGCGGTGTACGCCTTCGGCTACGCCTATCTCGTGATGATCCTCGGCATCGCGGTCAGCGCGGTCGGGATGCAGGAGGCGATCGGCTCCTTCGACAGGCCGTTGGAGGGGCTGAGGTGGCTGCTTCTCTCGCTGGGCGCTGGGCTCTACCTGCTGGGGCTGGCCTGCTTCCACCGCGTGCTCGCCGGGAGTTGGCCGTGGCTACGGCTGGCCGGCGTGGTCGCCATGGCTCTGGCCGCACCCGCCGCACTCTGGGTCGGCGGCTGGCTTGCGCTGGCGCTGACCACCACGCTGCTGGTGGCGCTGCTGCTGACCGAGTCGGCCGAGGAAACCGGACGGTGGCGGCGGCCCGCTCGCCGCTGAGGAGCGGGGCGGGAATGCCGTCGGGGGTAAGGGCGTTGGATCGACCGCAAGTCAGTAGAAACAAAAACCGTTGCCTCATGACGGGCTGTTGCCATCCCGTTCGAGCATTCCCCCTGGAGGTCCCCGTGGCCCGCAACGAACTGCGTCCGATCGTCACACTCCGGTCCACCGCGGACACCGGCTATACCTACGTCACCCGCAAGAACCGTCGGAACGACGCGGACCGGCTGACCCTGCGCAAGTACGACCCGCTCGCCCGCGCGCACGTGCTCTTCCGCGAGGAGCGCTGACCGGGCGCGAGACGAACGAGCGCGCCGGCGCTCAGCGCTTGACCGCGCGCAGGACGACGAACTTGGGGTTACTGGCGGCGACCTCGCAGGTGCCGAAGAGGCGGCGCAGCTTGAGGTGGTAGCCGAGGTGACGGTTGCCGATGACCCACAGCTCGCCGCCGGGGCGCAGCGCGGCACGTGAGTCTGCGAACATCCGCCAGGCCGTGGCGTCGGTGGTCGCCTGGTGGGTGTGGAACGGCGGGTTGTTCAGCACCAGGTCCACCGTCGCGGCGGGGACGCCGGAGAGGCCGTCACGCACCAGGAACTCCGCCGCAGCGGTCCGGCTACCGGCGTTGGCACGGAAGGTGGCTTCGGCCGAGGCCACCGCCTGGTAGGACTCGTCGACGAAGGTCAGCCCGGCCTCGGGGTTCGCCATTGCCGCGGCGGTACCGACCACACCGTTGCCACAGCCCAGGTCCACGACGCGCTGGGGGCCGCGGCGCTGCGGGAGGTGCTCGAGGAGGAACCTGGTGCCGATGTCGAGGCGTTCGGCGGAGAAGACTCCCGCGTGGTTGGTCACGGTCAGGCCGGCGAACGGGCCGACGTCGGCGGGCAGCGCGTAGGTACGCGGCCACGGACTGGGGACCCGGGCGAGCCCGGGGTCGGGCGAGCAGAAGACCAGCCGCGCCTTCCGCACTGCCAGGGAGGTGCGGGTCGGCCCGATGATCCGTTCGAACAGTTTCAAGGTCGAGGTATGGATCTCGGTGACCATGCCGGTGCCGATGACGACGGTGTCCTCGTGCACGCCCGGGGCGAGGCGGTGCAGCTGGTCCTCCAGCAGCGCGAGGCTCTTGGGTACGCGGATCAGCAGCACGTCGATCCGCTCCGGGGGCGGGTCCTGTGTGGACAGCAGACGTACCGCGTCGGCGCCGAGCCCGTTGCGTACCAGGTTCGCGCGCGTCGCCTGCTGGGCCAGGAAGGAGTCGGTGATCTGCACGAGGCCGCTATCGGAGCCCTGCTCGGAGCCCTGCTCGGGGTTCCGCGCGGCCAGTGCGGTGACCAGCGCGCCCCAGCGGTCGCCCACGACGACCACGGCCCCCGACAGGTCCACCGGGGCGGCGTCGTCGATTCCGTCGAGATGCCGCAGCAGATACTCGTCGGCCGCGTCCCAGGCGCGGAGAGTGTCGCGGGAGTCCTCGGGGAAGCGGGCGAGGTCGAGCTCGGCCCATGCTGTCGTCAAGCGGTTCATTGTGCTGCCAATCTAGCCGGGACTCCGCAGGCCGGGCGCGACGGCCAGTCGTTGAGGCGGTCCGGCTGGCCGAAGCGATCCAGCTCGGCGGCCCAGTCGCGGAGCCGCTCCGCGGGCGCAGCAGATGCCCGCCGGCGCCCGCCGCCGCGGGCCCGCAGGGCTTGGGGCGAGGGCGGTCCCCCGAGGGCGGTCCCCCGAGGTGATCGGGGGGCCGTCCTTCGTTCGTGGAGAGGTCAGTCGAGTCCGGCCAGGGTGCGCAGTTGGGCGGTTTCGGTGTCGTCGGCGCCGAGGGCGGCCGCGGTGGGGAGGAGGTCGGCGACGTCCATCGGGCGGCCCCACTGGCGCAGGAACTCGGCGTAGGCGAGGAGGGCCTGCAGGTCGCCGGCCTCGACGCCGCTGCGGTAGCACTCCTCGGCGGTGCGGCGGTCCTTGCGGTCCTCGTAGATCAGGGCCATGTTCAGCCAGGCGTTGGCCTCGCCCTCCGCCGCCGCGGCCTCGTACTCCTTGATCGCCTCGTCGAGGCGCCCACGGTCGGAGAGGAACAGCGCGTAGTCGAAGTGGGCGCCCGGCTCCTGCTCCTGGAGGGCCGTCAGGAACTCGCCCTCGGCAGAGGTCCTCTCGTCGGCGGTCCCGTGCTCGGCGCAGAAGTTGGCCCAGGCGAGCCGCGCGCCCTCGATCTCCTCGTCCAGCGCCTCGGTGAGATGCCGCCGGGCCGCGTCGAACTGGCCGAGCTGCTGCTCGGCCTCGGCCATCGGCACCAGCACGGAGCGCACCCCCGCCTCGAGACCGCGCTGCAGCCAGGGCATCGCCCGCTCGGGCTCCTCCCCCTCCAGGTACATCCGGCCGAGGTTGCCCAGCGCCATCGGGTCTCCGCGCTCGACGGCCAGCAGCAGCACCTCCTCGGCCTCCACCAGGCGCTCCGGGTCGTCACTCAGGAACACGCCGAAGTCGTTCAAGGCCCCGGCCGCCGCCGCGTCGATGGCCCGCCGGTACCAGACCTCCGCCTGCTCGCGGTCGTCGAGCTCGTCGGCGAGGACGGCCGCCGTCCACAGGGTCACCTCGCGCCCCCGGCCGTGGGCGGCCTGCAGCGCCTCCAGGGCCCCTTCCGGCTCCTCGATCTCGACCAGCAGCGCGGCCAGCGCCTCGTACGCGGTGACCACGCCTGCGTCGGCCGTCGCCTGCAGGATCTCCAGCGCGGCGTCGACGTCGCCCCAGTCCTCGACCAGGTCGAGGAGCTTCTCGGCCACCTCGTCGTGCCTGCTGTCCCACGCCCGCGCGTACAACTCCAGTGCTGCGGCGTGGCGGCCGCGGGCCGCCTCATCGTCCGCGCGCTGCACAAGAACCTGATCGGGCATGGTGGTTTCCTTCCTCGGAGCTGACCCCGCCAGTATCCCCACCCGCGGGCGCTCCCCGCTCATCAGGCCGGTGGGCCGGTGTGGCAGGGTGACGGTGCGGGGCGGACGGACGGCGCGGAGGGTGACGGATGACGGACGGCGGCAGGCACCGGTGCGATCAGGACGCGGCGGAGGAACCCGGCGTCCCTGACGGTGCACCGCCCGCCGCGGTGACCGGGAAGCGGCGGCTGGTGGTCGCCGCACTGATGCTCGCGATGTCGCTCGCCGCCATGGACTCCTCGATCGTCTCCACCGCCGTTCCGCAGATCGTCGGCGACCTCGGCGGCTTCAGCTACTTCGCCTGGATGTTCTCGGGCTACCTGCTCACCGTCACCGTCACCCTGCCCGTCTACGGGAAGCTCGCCGACTCGCTCGGCCGCAAGCCGGTGCTGCTGATCGGCTGCACCATCTTCCTGATCGGCTCGCTGCTGTGCGCCACCGCCTGGAACATGCCCAGCCTGATCGCCTTCCGGCTGGTGCAGGGGCTCGGCGGCGGCGCGATCCAGGGGACGGTGCAGACCATCGCCGCCGACCTCTACAAGCTGAAGGAACGGGGCAGGATCCAGGCCGCGATGTCCACGGTGTGGGCGGTCTCGGCCGTCGCCGGGCCCGCCGTCGGCGGCGTCCTGGCCTCGTACGCCGGGTGGCGCTGGATCTTCCTGGTGAACCTGCCGATCGGCCTGGTCGCGCTGCTCCTGGTGCTGCGCCACCTGCACGAGAACGTCGACACCGCGCGCAGCCGGATCGACTGGGCCGGGGCGCTGGGGCTGTTCGCGTCCGCGGGGCTGCTGCTGTTCGCCCTGGTCCAGGGCGGGGTGGCGTGGAGCTGGCTGTCGCCGCCCAGCCTCGCCCTGTTCGCGGCGAGTGCCGCGGGCACGGTGCTGACCGTGTGGATCGAGCGGCGCGCCGCCGAGCCGATCATCCCCGGCTGGGTGTGGCGCCGCCGGGTCATCGCGGGGGTCAATCTGGCACTCGGGTTCCTCGGCGTCCTCATGATCGCGCCGATGGTCTTCCTGCCGATGTACGCGCAGTCGGTCCTCGGTCTGGCCCCGGTCGCGGCCGGGTTCGTACTGTCCGTGATGACCCTCAGCTGGCCACTGTCGGCCGCCCTGTCCGGGCGGGTCTACCTGCGCATCGGCTTCCGCGACACCGCCGTGATCGGCGCGGTCAGCGGCACGGTGATCCTGCTGGCATTCACCCTGCTGCCCTACCGGGGCCCGGCCTGGCAGCCCGCACTGGTGATGCTGCTGCTCGGCGCGGGGCTCGGCCTGTTCCAGTTGCCGCTGATCGTCGGAGTGCAGTCCAGCGTGCCGTGGCACGAGCGGGGCACGGCGACGGCGTCGATCCTGTTCTGCCGTCAGGTCGGCCAGAGCGTCGGCGGGGTGCTGTTCGCTGTGGTCGCCAACTCCACCCTGGCGTCACGGCTGAAGGACGCGCCCGCAGCCCTCCACGGCGGACTGCCCACCAGCCTGGACCAGGTCTCCAACGCCCTGCTCGGCCACGGCCGGCTCACCGCCGCCGCCACCGACTACCTGCGGCACGCCGTCTCGGCCGCGGTGGACCACGTCTACCTGGGCGCGGCGGGCGCCGCGGCAGTGGCCACGGTCATCCTGATCACCGTCACCCCGCGCCGCTTTCCGCTGGCCGAGGGCAGCTGAGACAATCCGAGGCATGGATCAGACATGGCGCGAGGTCGCCGACCGGGTGTTCCAACGCCGGTACCAGCCCTGCGACGTCACCGTGAGCGTGGTCGTCGGCGCGGACGGTCTGGCGGTCGTCGACACCCGGTGCAGCCTCGCCGAAGGACGCGAACTCCGTGAGCACCTGCGGCAGCTGTCACCGGCTCCGGTCCGCTGGGTGGTCAACACCCACTGGCATTTTGACCACCTGTGGGGCAACGCCGAGTTCGCCGCGCCCCGGCAGCGGCCGCCTGCCGAGTTCTGGGGCCACCGAAACGTCCCGGCGGCACTGGCCGGCCCCCTCAACGCGGAGCTGAAGCAGCAGCTCGCCGCCCAGGGCGACCGCTGGACCGCGGCGCTCGCCGAGCTGGAGGAGGTCGCCCCGGACCACCTGGTGTCAGCCGCGCACACCCTCGACCTGGGCGACCGGGCCATCGAACTGCGGCACGTCGGACGCGGCCACACCGACGGCGACCTACTGATCCACATCCCCGACGCGGACGCTCTGCTCGCGGGAGACCTGGTCGAGGAGTCGGGAGCGCCCGGCTTCGGCCCCGACTCCTATCCCCTGGACTGGGCGGCCACGCTGGACGCGCTGCTCGCCGGGATCGGCCCCGACACCGTGGTCGTCCCCGGGCACGGTGCGCCGGTCGGGCCGCGCTTCGTGCGCGAGCAGCGGGCCGCCGTCGCGGGCATCGCCGAGCAGCTCACCGCCCTGCACAAGGCGGGCGTGCCCGCCGCCGAGGCGTCGGCGGCGGGCGAATGGCCGTATCCGGCCGAGCAGTTGCGGTGCGCCGCCGAGCGCGCCTACGCCCAGCTCGACGGCGAACTCGACGACGCGCTCGACCTCGCGCTCGGCGGCGCGCTCGACGACCCGCGCCACTGAACCCGCGGTCGGGCCGGGTCAGGCCGTGACGTCGACCAGCACCTTGCCGACGATAGCGCCCTGCACCGCGTCGTGCGCCTCGGCCGTGCGCTCCAGCGGGTAGCGGTGCCAGGGCAGCCCCGCCTCCTCGCCCGCGCGCAGCGCGCCGTCCGCGACGGCGGCGCTGATCGCGGCGACGGCGTCCAGCTTCGCCTCGGCCGGGATGGTGTAGATGAGCACGCCCAGCCAGCGCAGGTTGCGGACCATCAACTCCCGTACCGGCAGCGTCACCTCGGGCCCGTCGCCGTCGGCGTAGAACGCCACGGTGCCACCGGGCTTGAGCACGGCCAGGTCCAGCGTCGCGTTGGCCCCGGGGGCGACCTCCACGACCAGGTCCACCCCGTCCGGGGCGACGGCGCGGATCGCCTTGGCGGCGTCCTCGGCGCGGTAGTCGACGACGTGGTGCGCACCGGCTGCCGTCGCCAACCCGGCCTTCGCCGGGCCGCTCACGGTGCTGACCACGACCGCTCCGGCCCACCGGGCCAGTTGGATCGCGGCGTTGCCCACGGCGCCGGCGCCGCCGGCGACCAGGACCGTTCGGCCCGCGAGCGCGCCGGGGGCCAGCTGTCGGGGGCCGTCCGCACCCAGCGTCAGTGCGCGGTGCGCGGTCATCGCTGGGATGCCGAGGCCGGCGCCGAGCTCGAAGGAGGCATGGTCGGGCAGTGGCACGGCCTGGTGCTGCGGCAGGACCAGGTACTCCTGCGCGGTGCCGTCGGCCCGCTGCCAGGCCGCCTCCCAGATCCACACCCGCTGGCCCACCCGGTCCGCCGGGACGCCCTGGCCCACCGCGTCCACGACGCCCGAGCCATCCTGGTTCGGCACCTGCTCCCGCGCCGGATCGGTGCCACTGCGCGACTTCCAGTCGGTCGGGTTCACCCCGGACACGCGGACCGCGACCCGCACCTCGCCGGGCCCCGGCTCGGGGACGGGGCGCTCGCTGAGCGTGAGGACGTCGGAAGCACCGCTCTTCGTGTACGTGATTGCCTTCATGCCTGACGACAAGTCGACCGGTCCGCGCTTTGTTCCTGGCGGAGACTGTTCCTGTTCAGAGGTTCGGAGGCCGGAACCGCACTGCGTAGTCTGGGCCCATGGAGATCTGGATCAACCCCCGCTGCAGCAAGTGCCGGACCGCGCTCGGCGCGCTGGACGGGGCCGGGGCGACGTACACGGTGCGCCGCTACCTGGAGGACCCGCCGAGCGCCGAGGAATTGGTGGCGGTGCTGGGGCGGCTCGGACTGGAGCCATGGGACATCACCCGGCTGGACGAGCCGGTGGCCAAGGAGCTGGGCCTGGCGGACCAGGAGGCCTGGCCGAGGGAGGAGCAGGCCAGGGGGCGCTGGATCGCCGCCCTTGCCGAGCACCCGGTGCTGATCCAGCGGCCCATCATCACCGCCGAGGACGGACACGCGGTGGTCGCCCGCACGCCGGAGGCGCTGCGTTCGGTCCTGCCCTCGAAGTAGCTCGGTGCCGACCGGCTGGGCCGGTGGCCGTGTGCGGACAATTCAGGGGTTCCCGGTAGGCGCTGAATCTGTTGAGCAGTCACATACTGGTGGGTGTCAGCTTCTTGTGCCTGCCTCGGGTCAGTCCGTCCGGCGGAGAGCACCGGCCCCGGCGAGCGTCCGTGTGCGTGCACTCGTCGGAAGGGGCAAGTTCCGTGTCCAACGCTGAGCCGCAGCCAAGAACCACACCCGTACACGCGATCGCCGACCCGGCCCCGCTGGGCCTCGCCGGGTTCGCCATGACCACCCTCGTCCTCAGTTGCTTCAACGCCGGTTTCCTCGACAAGACCGCCGAGGGCGTCGTACTCCCGCTCGCGCTGTTCTACGGCGGGCTCGGGCAACTCCTCGCCGGAATGTGGGAGTTCCGCCGGGGCAACACCTTCGGTGCTACCGCGTTCAGCTCCTTCGGCGCGTTCTGGCTGGCCTACTACGTCCTGGTCAAGGACATCGCGCCGACCCTGGCCGCATCCGCCGACGCGCACGCGGCCCTCGGCCTGTTCCTGCTGGCCTGGGGCATCTTCACCGCCTACATGGCGGTGGCGGCAGTGCGGGTGAGCGGGGCGGTGCTCGGCGTCTTCGTCGCGCTGACCCTGACCTTCGTCGTGCTCGCGATCGGCGAGTTCGCCAAGAACGACTCCATCACCAAGGTCGGCGGCTGGTTGGGGCTGGTGACGGCGGCACTGGCCTGGTATGCGTCCTTCGCGGGCGTCGTCAGCTCGACATTCGGCCGGGCGGTGCTGCCGACCTGGCCCGCCAAGCCGGCCGCATAGGGCCGGACCGGCCCAGATCTTCAGCACCTTCCTAGCGCACCGAGCTAGCGCACCGAGCCCACCTGCGGCGGCCCCGGGACCTCCCGGGGCCGCCGATCGATCCGGTCCAGAAGCTCCCGTCCAGGTCCCGTCCGAAAGATCCCGCGAACTTACCCCGTGCAGATGTCTAGTCCGTACCGACTGGTCGGTACTAGCCTCCGTTCACGCCCTCGCCGCCGGGCTCCCCCGCCGGCGCGACCGCGCGCCGCCCCCCATCCATACCGGTGCCCCGAGGAGCAGCATGACCACCACCCCGTTCACCGCCGACACCCCCGCCTCCAGACCCGCACCCAGCCCCTTCGCCCGGCTGTGGAAGCGCGACCTGGACCACTACCCCGACACCGGCCGCCGCTACACCTACCTGGCGATCGTGGTGCTGACCACGATCGTTCTGTACTACGCCCTCTACATCCAGTACGCCGTCGCCACCTCGATCATCACCCACTTCCACATGACCTACCGCTACTTCATCTGGGTGTCCGTGATCGGCAACGCCGTCGGCGCCTTCGCCTCGCTGGTGGCGGGTCTGGCCGACCGCTGGGGCCGCGCCAACATGGTCGTGTACGGGTTGCTGATCACCGGCCTGCTGGTCTTCTTCGGGCTGCCCAACGCCTCCGGCAAGCTCAGCTACCTGGTGCTGTTCTCGCTGGTCGGCTTTGTCGAGGGCATCGTCCTGGTGGCCACACCGGCGCTGATCCGGGACTTCTCACCACAGCTCGGCCGGGCCACGGCCATGGGCTACTGGACCATGGGCCCGGTGCTGGGCAGCCTGGTCGTCACCACCGTCACCAGCAACACCCTCAACTCGTCGACCTGGCAGGACGAGCTGCGCTACGCGGGCATCTCGGCGCTGATCGTCTTCGTGGTCGCGCTGGCCGGGCTGCGCGAGCTGTCGCCCCGGATCCGGGACCAGATCATGGTGAGCCTGCGGGACCGGGTGCTGGTGGAGGCCCGCGCGAAGGGCCTCAATCTGGCGGAGGTCCAGGGCGGCAACCACTGGCGGCAGATGATGCGCCTGGACGTGGTCGGCTCGGCCTTCGCGATCAGCATCTTCCTGCTGCTGTACTTCGCCGCCGTCGGCAACTTCGTGGTGTACTTCGCCACCACCTTCGGCTACTCCGAGCAGCGGGTGAACGCCCTCGCCAACTGGTACTGGGCGGCGAACGCGATCGCCCTGGTCGTCGCCGGGCTGCTGTCGGACCGCTTGCGGGTGCGCAAGCCGTTCATGATCGCGGGCGGGGTCGGCAGCATCGTGGTGACGCTGCTGTTCGCGCTGCGCGCGACCCAGCCGACGACCGGCTACTACACCTTCGCCTGGCTCTTCATCGGCATCGGCGTGCTGACCGGCTTCACCTACGCGCCGTGGATGGCGAGCTTCACCGAGACCGTGGAGAAGCACAACCCGGCCGCGACGGCCACCGGCCTGGCGGTGTGGGGCTGGATCATCCGGATCGTGGTCGCGGTGTCCGCGGCGTTCGTCCCGGTCGTGGTCACCTCGGCGACGCCGCTGGTCGAGCACGGCACGCAGGTGGCGGTCGCGCAGGCAGAGGCCGGCCCCGCGCTGGCGATCATCAACGCGCACCCGCAGCTGTTCGCGGAGCTGGCCAAGTACCCGCCGACGGCGATCCCCCCGGCGCTGCAGGGTCAGGCCGTGCAGGAGGTCGGCGTCCCGAATCTGATGATCGTTCAGAAGGCGCAGCCGCAGCTGGCCGTGCTCAACCAGTTCGGACCACAGGTGCAGAAGGCGGCGGCGAGCAATCCGAAGAACTGGCGGACCTGGTGGTTCGTCTGCATCGCCGGGCAGTTGCTGTTCCTGCCGTTCGTCTTCGTGATGGCGGGCCGGTGGAGCCCGAAGAAGGCGCGTGAGGACGCCGAGGAGCACCAGCGGCTGGTCGACCTGGAGATGGCGGCACTCTCCGCCGGCGAGGCCTGACCTCCCCAGATCCGTCGCCCGTCCGTGTCGCCGGTCCCCATGCCTGGCGACGCGGGCGGGCGGCGCCCCGTTCCGCGCATGTGCGCGCCGACCTCGCGGGTTGCGAGGTCGGCGCGCACATCATTCAGATCGAGGTGCGGAGAGGGGACTCACTGCTGGACGAAGACCGCGACGGTCCTCGCGGGGATGGTGAACGTTCCCGTGGCGGGGTCGAAGGCGGACTGCTTGACGACCGGATCGGCGCCGGTGGCCTGCGCCGGGTGCAGCCGCTGCGTGGTGCCGAGCAGGGAGGTCAGGGTCTGCTGCTGGGTGGTGGGGGTGGCGTTGAAGACGACGGTGAGGGACGTGTAGGTCTGCAGGCCGGTGCCGTCGAGGTGAAGGGTGATCACGCCCGGGGTCTCGCCGGCGGTGCCGGAGAGCGGGAAGGTCAGGCGCTGCTGCACCTCTGCTGCCGTGGCCAGCGAGAACAAAGGACTTGACTGCTTGATCTGCAGGAACTCCTGGTACTGGGCCGAGGCCGCCGTCTCCGCCGCGCAGCCCGGTACCAACGCCGGGTTGGCGAGCAGCGGTTGGGCGAAGGTCCAGGCGGACTGGTTCGACCCCGCCATGGGCAGGCCGTGGCCGAAGCCGTTGCCCGCGGCGCAGTTCCACTGGATCGCGTTGAACCAGTCACCGCTGTCGTAGGAGTTGCCGTCCAACGACTTGGAGCGCAGCAGGTCGCTGCCCGCCACGGCGAAGCCGGGGCCCTGGGACAGAGCGGTGGTGGCCAGCGCGAGGGACTGCATTCTGGCCCGGTCGGCCATCGAGGTGCCGGTGGGTAGCTTGTAGACCAGGGCGTCGTAGAGGTCGAGGTTGTCGTGGGCGTCGACGTAGGTGATGGCCTCGCCGGGGGCCGCGGTGTAGCCGGTCGGGGAGCCGTTGTAGTCGACCTCGGAGCCCTTCACGGTCTTGCCGGAGCTGTCGGTGAAGGAGTACGCGGCGAGGTTGCCGGTGAGGCCGACCTTGATCTGGTCCATGGAGTGGAGCAGGGTCGCCTTCTGCTGCGCCGCAGTGCCGTTGACGGCGGCGCCGTTGGGGTCGGTGAACAGCCCGGAGCCGAAGCCCTGGATGCGGGGGTCGCTGTCGAAGGGGCCGCCGCCGCGCACCGCGTCGCGCTGGCGGTCGTTGAAGGTGGCGATGCCGGTGCCGGCCATGTTGGCCTGGGTGGCCTGGACGAAGCGGGCGTTGTTGGCGACGACGCCGAAGTTCCAGCCCTCGCCGTAGAGGAACTCGTCACGACCGGTCTTCTTCAGGGAGGACTGGACGTCGAGCATGGTCTGCTTGGGGTCCAGGCCCATCAGGTCGAAGCGGAATCCGTCGACGTGGTACTGGGTGGCCCAGGTACGGGTGGAGTCCACGACCAGCTTGTCCATCATGGCGTGCTCGGGCGCCGTGTCGGCGCAGCAGCTGTCGGTGGTGACGGCGCCGGTGGCGGAGAGCCGCTGGTAGTAGCCGGGGACGATCTGGTCGAGCACCGAAGTGGCGGCTTCGCCGGAGGCGGCGGTGTGGTTGTAGACGACGTCCATGACCACCCGCAGTCCGATGCTGTGCAGCGCGGCGACCATCTGCCGGAACTGCTCGGTGCGGGCCGCGCCGTCGGTCGAGGTCGCGTAGGAGCCCTCGGGGACGGTGAAGTGGTACGGGTCGTAGCCCCAGTTGTAGGCGTCGGTGGCCTGGGTCTTGGCGATGCACGCCTGTTGCTGCTGCGAGTCGGGCGCGAACGAGGCGAGGTCGCAACCGGGGGTGGACTGCTCGGACTTGGCCTCGGGAACGGAGGAGAAGTCGAAGGTCGGCAGCAGGTGGACGGTGGTGACGCCGGACTTGGCCAGAGCGGCGAGGTGCTTCATGCCGTCCGAGCTGAGGTCGGTGAACGCCAGGTAGGTGCCCCGGTCGGCGGCCGGAACGGTGGTGTCGGCGACGGAGAAGTCGCGGACGTGCAGTTCCTGGATCTCCTGCCGGGTGGAGCCGATCGCCTTGGGCGAGCGGTCACCGTTCCATCCGGCGGGTGCGAGCGAGGGGTCGGCGAGGTCGACGATCTGGCTGCGCTTGGAGTCGGTGGACAGCGCGAGCGAGTAGGGGTCGGTGACGTGGTTGGTGACGAACTTCTGGACGGAGGGGGCCCAGACGGTGACCTGGTAGAGGTAGTACTTGTTCTTCCAGGAGCCGTCGCCGGTCACGGACCAGATGCCGGTGCGGTCGTCGCGGTGCATGGCCACCAGGTGCGGGGTGGCGGCGCTGGAGGTGTCGTAGAGTTCCAGGCTGACGTTCTGCGCGGTGGGTGCCCAGACGGAGAGGGTCGTCTTCTTGTCCGAGACCACCGGGCCGAGTTGGGCGTGGGCGGCCTTGGTCCCGTACACCGCGTCGAGGGCGCCGGGGATCTGCACGCCGCTGGCGGCGAGCAGCGCGCCGTTGGCCTCACGCTCCGTGATCACGGTCTGGGCACGCAGTGCGGCCGTGATCCGCTTGGTGTCGCGGGGGTCGACGGTGAAGGCCGTGTAGCCCTTGAGCTCGGGGTGGGCGGCGAGTTGGGCGGCGGTCAGGCCGGTGCCGACGGGCAGCAGGCGGAGCCAGTAGCCGGGGTCGGAGAGGTCGCCGTCCTTGATAGTGAGTGTGCTGGTGGGTGAGTAGACGAGCTCGGCGGAGGAGCCGGTCGGCAGGTTCTGGCCGAAGCCCCAGGTGGCGGGGACGGCGACGGTGGTCGCGTCGATCCACTGGGCCTTGGACTGGGTCAGGTCCAGGTCGGCGGCGGAGGCGGTGGACTGCGGCAGGATGTAGCCGGGGGTTCCGTCGGTGATCCAGACCTCGCGGCCGTTGACGGCGAAGTTCAGCTCCTGGTTGTCCGGCAGGTCCTTGGTGTCGCCGTTGTGGATGATGTAGTCGAGGACGTTGGCCCCCGACGCGAGCGGCACGGTGAAGACGTCACCGAAGGCGTCGGTGCCGGAGGGCTGCAGCGGGCTGGTCCAGCTGGTGGGGTTGGCCGCGCCGGTCCAGTCGTGCAAGCCCCAGCCGGTGTAGTTCCCGTCGGTGCGGTGGTAGTGGATGATCGCCGTGTTCGCGGGGACCGGCGGAGTGGTGCCGGGATCGCTGGTGTAGGTGGTGGCGTCACCGGAGTTGACCCACACCTCGCCGGTCGCGGAGAGGTTGATGGAGCGGTCGGCGGCGCCGTCCTTGGTGCCGTTGTTCTCCACGATGAAGCCGACGGTGGACGCGCCGGGCTTCAGCTTGACGTAGGCGAAGGCGCCGAAGGCGTCACGGCCGATGAAGGGATGCCCGGCGGGCCAGGTCGTGCCCTCGCCGTCGGCGATGTCGCCCCACGCGTACAGGTTCCAGTTGCTGTAGTCGCCGTCGGCGCGGTGGTAGTGGACGACGGCGTACGTACGGGAGGAGGCGGTGGGCTTGACCACCGGTGCGGGGGTGCCGACGGTGGTGTCACCGGTCGTGTCGGCGAGCCGGCCGGCGCTGTCCTGGACCACGGCCTTGTAGCGGACGGCCGTGCCGGGCGTGACGCCGGCCAGGTTCTCGGTGACCTGGTAGGGCGCGTGGTCGGCGGTGCCGAGGGTCTGCCACTTCCCGTTGCCGACCGCTGCGGCGAAGGTGACGCGGTCGAAGCCGCTGCCGGGGACGGTCGCCGCGACGGTCGCGGTGCCGGTCGCGCCCGCGGCGGGTGCGGTGAGCGTGATCGCCGGGCCGGTCGCGGGCTTGGTCAGCTTCGCGGTGGCCTTGTAGACGACGGCGGACTGCGCCGGGACGGTGATCGCCAGCTTGCTGTCGCTGCCCGTGGTCGCGGCGTCGATCGCGCCGCCGTAGATCGGGTCGAAGGTCATCCCGGCCGAGTAGGTGGGGACGCTGACGCTCTGCGGTGTCGTCGCGTTGTTCACCGCGACCAGGTACTCGACCTGCTGCTTGGCGTCGATCCGGGAGAAGGCGTAGACGCCGGGGCCGTCGGCGGCGTACCGCTCGACCTGGGCGCCGTCCTCCAGCGCGGGGTTGGCCTTGCGCAGTTCGGCGAGGGTGGAGATGGTCGAGTACAGCGGAGTGCTGGTGCCGTAGCGGTCGGCGGAGCCGCTGCTGCCGCCGATGACGGTGCCGGTGTTGTACTCGTCGACCTTGGAGGCGAACATGTCCTGCCGGGCCGACTTGTCGCCGCCGGTGCCGGTGAAGCCCTGCTCGTCGCCGTAGTAGACGACCGGCTGACCACGGGTCAGGAACTGCAGCTGCTGGGCGAGCTGGTCCTTCTTCAGCAACTGGGCGTTGCTGTCACTGGGGTTGGCCGACTGCAGGAAGTAGCCGATGCGGCCCATGTCGTGGTTGCCGAGGAAGGTCGGCAGCTCGTAGGCGTTGGTGTCGGCGGTCGTGTACTTGTAGTCGTTCGCGTAGAGCGAGGACAGGGCCTTGGCGGAACCGCCGCTCGCCGCGTAGGTCTGCGCCGCCGCCTGGAACGGGAAGTCCAGCGTGGCCTGGAGCTTGCCCTGGGTGACGTACGAGGAGGTGGTGGAGGTGTCACTGTCGTAGACCTCGCCGAACATGAAGAACTTCTTGTTCCCGTGGTCGGCGGCATACTGCTTGAGCGCGGGGGCCCACTGCTGCCAGAAGGCCATGTTGACGTTCTTGACGGTGTCGATGCGGAAGCCGTCGACGCCGGTGTTCTTCACCCAGTCCTCGTAGACCTTCTCGAAGCCCTGGACCACGCGCGGGTCCTGGGTGTCGAGGTCGTCCAGACCGGAGAAGTCGCCTTCGGTACCGGACTCGCCGGTGAAGGTGGAGTTCCCCCGGTTGTGGTACAGCGTCGGGTCGTTGAGCCAGGAGGGGGTGCGTGCCGTGGCGTCGGTGGCCGAGTTGTAGATCGGGGTGTAGGGGAAGGAGTCCTTGGTCAGCTCGGGGTAGACGGACGTCCCGTTGGCGGCGTTGGCGTTCGCTATGGCGGTGGTGTCGACCGGCCGGCCGTTGGCGTCGAGGGTGGGGTACGCGCCGGTGGAGCGGTAGTCGTAGGTCTTCTGCGCATAGTCGATGACGTCGGCGGTGTGGTTGGTGATGACGTCGAAGAAGACCTTCATGCCCATCGCATGGGCCTGGTCGATCAGTTGCTTGAGCTGGGCGTTGGTACCGAAGTGCGGGTCGACCTGGGTGAAGTCGGTGATCCAGTAACCGTGGTAGCCGGCCGAGGCGTTGGCCCCGGTGCCCTGAACGGGTTTGTTCTTGAAGATCGGCGCCATCCAGATAGCAGTGGTGCCCAGCTTCTTGATGTAGTCGAGCTTGCCGATCAGGCCCTTGAGGTCGCCGCCGTGGTAGAAGCCCTTGTCGGTCGGATCGAGGCCGTTGTCCATCCGGGTGCCGGTGATGCCGCCGGTGTCGTTGGAGGTGTCGCCGTTGGCGAAGCGGTCCGGCAGGACGAAGTAGTACTGCTCGCGGGTGAGGTCGTGCCGGTCCGGGGTCGCCGCGAGCGAGGCGTCGGAGGGCGCGGCAGGCAGTGGCGCGGCGTTGGTGGCCTTGGCGGGGGTGGCATCGCTGGTGACGCCCTGCGCTGCGGCGGTCGGCGCGGCGGCGGCGAGCGCCGGCGCGAGTAGTGCGGCTGTAGCGATCAGGCTGCCGAGTCTGGCTCTTCTGGCCACGCGGGCTCTCCCTTGAGCGATTTCAGCGGTACGGGCGGTACGGGTGGGTACGAGCAGGTACGGGTGTGCGCGGGTGCAGGCGGACAAGGTGCAGGCGGCGACTAGCGAGGACCGTAGTGGTCGCAAGATGTTTCAGCAAGATGCAGAAAAAGTTTCCACATGCCTCTTGACGCACTCTCAGCTCGGAGAGCAATGTCATGGCCACGCGCCGGGCTCCAATGAGGGGGAGAACGGCGAGAAGGGCAGGTGCCCGCCGGCACACCACGCGGCCCGGCGGGCGCACGGCCCGGGGCCCCACCCGCACCAGCCGCCCGCTCCGCGCCACCCGCCCGGCTCCCACCACCTGCGCCACCTGCTCGGTTCGTGCCACCTGTTCCGATCCCTCAGTTCCCACCACCTGTTCCGCCCCTCGGTTGGTGCCACCTGTTCGGCCAGCTCGGTTCGTGCCACCTGTTCGGCGAGAGCCACCTGCGCCACCCGCAACTCCCGTTCCGCCTGTTCGGCCGGCTCCGCCCGCGCCACCTGCTCGGTTCGCGCCACCTGCGCCACCTGCCCGGTCCGTGCCACCCGCTTCTCCCCGCCCGGATCGCACCACCTGTTCGGCCAGCGCCACCTGCGCCACCCGTTCGGCCAGCGCCACCGGCGCCACCCGCGCCACCCGTTCCGCCTGTTCGGCCGGCTCCGCCCGCGCCGCCTGCCGGGGATCGCACCGAACCGCCCCGCCACACCCACCCCGGCGCACCCGTCGCGCGCGCCCTCCCCCGCCCACGGGCCGCCGCCTCCCCACCCTGGAGACCTCCGCATGCACAGAATCCTGGAGCGGGCTGCCGTTCCACCGCAGCCCCCGCACCGTCCCGCCCGCAGACCCACCGGTCTGCGCTCCCTGATCGCCTCCGGCGCGCTCCTCGCCGCCGGCATCGTCCCACTCACCCTGGCCGCCACCGCCGGGACCGCGCACGCGGCGATGAACAGCGGCGATGTGATCGCAAACATGTTCATGTGGAACTGGAACTCCGTGGGCGCCGAGTGCACCAACGTCCTCGGCCCGGACGGCTACGGCGGCGTGCAGGTGTCCCCGCCGCAGGACTCGGTCAGCATTACCGGCCACCCCTGGTGGGAGGTGTACCAGCCCACCGACTACAACCTCAGCAGCCGGATGGGCAGCGAAGCGCAGTTCCAGACCATGGTGTCGACCTGTCGCGCCGCAGGTGTGAAGGTCTACGTCGACACCGTCATCAACCACATGACCGGACAGGGCAGCACCTCCTACGGCGGTACCAGCTTCACGAAGTTCAACTACCCTGGGGTGTACACCAGTTCCAACTTCCACTACTACCCCGCGAACTGCCCCGAGTCGGACAACCAGATCCACGACTGGAACAGCTACACCGAGGTCACCCAGTGCGAGCTGCTCCAGCTCTCGGACCTGGCGACCGAGCAGGACAGCGTCCGCAGCACCATCGCCGGGTACCTCAACAAGCTGCTCTCGTACGGCGTCTCCGGCTTCCGGGTCGACGCGGCCAAGCACGTCGGCCAGACCGATCTGAGTGCGATCGAGGGCAAGCTCAACAAGACCGTCGACGGAGCCGCGCCCTACTTCGCCTTGGAGGTCTACCCCGGCAGCAGCGGCCAGTTGGCTCCCGCTGCCTTCGAGAGCCAGGGCAACCTTCTCGGCTTCGACTACGCCTACGCCGTCAAGAACGACTTCAACGGCAGCATCTCCAACCTGAACAGCCTCACCTCGGGCCTGCTCGGCAGCAGCAACGAGGAGGTGTTCGTGGAGAACCACGACACCGAACGCGACGGCTCGACCCTGAACTACAAGTCCGGGGCGATCAACACCCTCGCCACCGAGTTCGAGCTCGCCTACGGCTACGGCACCCCGCAGGTCTTCTCCGGCTACGACTTCACCGGCCACGACGACTCGCCGCCGGCCGACTCCTCGGGCATGGTCACCAACACCACCTGCGGCAGCGGCTGGGAGTGCACCGACCGGATCACCGGCGTTGCCAACATGGTCGGTTGGCACAACGCCGTGGCCGGCGGAGCGGTGGCCAACTGGTACTCCGACGGATCCAACCTGATCGCCTTCAGCCGTGGCGGCAAGGGCTGGATCGCCCTCAACAACGAGAACTCGGTCCAGACCAGGACCTTCGCCACCGGGCTGCCCGCGGGAACGTACTGCGACCTGATCCACAGCAGCACCACCGCCGGGACCTGCACCGGCGCGGCGATCGTGGTCGACTCCAGCGGTAACGCGACGGTGTCGGTCCCGGCGAAGGACTCGGTGGCGCTGGACGTGGCCGCGGTGTCCGGGCCAAGCCCGTCCGGCAGCGCGAGCGCCAGCGCGTCGTCCTCGGCGTCGGCGTCGCCGTCGGCCAGCGCCAGCGCCTCGCCGAGCAGTTCCAGCACCGGCAGCTCCGGAGCGACCGAGACTTTCACCGTCTCCGGCGCCCCGACCGGCGCCCCGCTCTACCTGGTCGGCTCCATCGGCGCCCTGGGCAGCTGGGCCCCCGCCTCGGCCGCCCCGATGACCCAGTCCGGCTCCAACTGGACCGTCACGGTCGGCGGCCTGCCAACGAGTACCACGGTCCAGTACAAGTACATCGCCAAGGACTCCAACGGCAACGTCACCTGGGAACCTGGCTCCAACATGAGCCTGACCACGCCGTCCAGCGGCTCCGCCTCGGTCAGCGACACCTGGACCGGGTCCAGCTCGACCGTGACCGCGACCTTCAACGGCACCGCGACCACCTGGTACGGGCAGAACGTCTACGTTGTCGGTTCCATCCCCGCCCTGGGCAGTTGGAACGCCGCGAGCGCCGTGGCCCTCTCCTCCACGAACTACCCGGTGTGGAGCGGAAGCACCACCCTGCCGCCCAACACCACATTCCAGTACAAGTACATCAAGAAGGACCCGAACGGCGCGATCGAGTGGGAATCGGGCGCCAACCGCACTGCCAGTACCGGCTCCTCGGGCACCGCGACCTACACCGACAGCTGGAACGGGACCGCGTCGTCCATCGAGAACGTGACCTTCAACGAGTACCGCACCACCGTGGTGGGACAGAACGTCTACCTGGTCGGCGACATCAGCGCCCTGGGCGGCTGGAACGCGAGCAACGCGATCCTGCTGTCGTCCTCGGGGTACCCCACATGGAGCAAGACCCTGCAGCTCCCGCCGGGCCAGTCGTTCCAGTACAAGTTCGTCATCAAGGACAGCAGCGGCACCGTCACCTGGGAGAGCGGAGCCAACCGCACCTTCACCACCGGAACCAGCGGCACCGACACCATCTCTGACACCTGGCAGTAGGATCGCGAGCACGCTCGGAGCCGCCGCCCCGGATCGGGCGGCGGCTCCCTCTGGTGTGCCCGCCTGCCGCGCGAAGCACCTGCCTCGGTGCGGCGCCAGGCCGGGCCGTAGGACTTCAGAGGGATATCGGGTAGCGAATCCCCAACCAGAGGGTGATCAGGTCCCGGGAGGCCGCATGGCAGACTACTGCTCCATGGGGGAACCACAGCGGGACCATGACGGCGGCAGCACCACCGCCGCAGCGGTGCGCCCGTCCGGTTCCGTCGCCCCCGACGGAGCCGCGCGCACCGCGCCCCGCCGTGGCCTGTTGCTCCGCGGCTGGCAGCGCTGCTGGCACCCTCTGCGCGGGCACTTCCGCTCCCCCGGCCGTCCCCGACTGTGGTTCGAGCTGATGCTGATCGCGGTCAGCTACTGGATCTACTCGATGGTGCGCAACGCCGTCCCGGAGATGAAGACGGGGGCGGAGCGCAACGCGCACGACGTCTGGCACCTGGAGCAGTTCCTCGGCATCGCGTACGAGAAGGTGATCAACCATGACCTCGACTCGGTCACCTGGCTGATCACCGGGATGAACTACTACTACGCGACGCTGCACTTCATCATGACCATCGGCGTCCTGGTGTGGCTGTTCCGCCGCCAGCCGGGGCGCTACGCGTCCGCGCGGCTGTCCCTGTTCGTGACCACGTCCATCGCGCTGTTCGGCTACTACTTCTACCCGCTGGCGCCACCGCGCCTGATGGACGGCGGGGGGTTCGTCGACACCGTCGAGAAGCACCACACCTGGGGTTCGATGGCCTCCGGTGACATGGCGAACGTGTCCAACCAGTTCGCCGCCATGCCGTCGATGCACATCGGCTGGTCCCTGTGGTGCGGCCTGACCATCGCCTTCCTGGCCCGCAGGCGCTGGGTGCGGGTGCTCGGGCTGCTGTACCCGTTGAGCACACTGGTGGTGATCGTCGCCAGTGCGAACCACTTCTTCATGGACGCGGTGGCCGGCGCGCTCTGTACCGGCGCGGGCCTGGTGGTGTCCAGGCTGGTGTACGGCCGCTGGGTGTACGCCTTCCCCCGCGACAGCGAGACCCGGCCCTCGCTGACCACCCCCGACGAGGGCCTCGCGGACCCCGGCGCACGCGCCCCCGAGCGCGCCAGGGTCGCGGCCTCCCGCTAGGTCTCCCGCTGGCGCCGGCGCTCGGCACGCTGTGTTCCCCCGGCACGCTTTGCCCTCGGCGCGGCAGCCCTCGGCTCAGCCGTAGAACATGTCCTCGACCACCGCGCGGGCCCGCCGGGCGCGGCGCCGGTAGTCGTCCACCATCTCCCCCGCGTGCCCGGCCCCGTAGCCGAGGTAGCGGGCGACCCCCGCCAGCTCGTGCGGGTCGCCGGGGAAGCTGTCCCCGGCCCGGCCGCGCACCAGCATCACGGCGTTGCGGACCCGCCCCGCCTGCACCCAGGCGGTGTCCAGAGCCTCAGCCTGCTCCGCCGCGAGCACACCTGCGGCAACTGCGGCGGCCAGCGCCGCGCGGGTACGGGTGGTGCGCAGCCCCGGCTCCCGGTGCCCGTGCTGGAGCTGGAGCAGCTGCACCGTCCACTCGACGTCGGCGAGTCCGCCGGGGCCGAGCTTGGTGTGCGTGGTGGGGTCGGCGCCGCGCGGCAGCCGTTCCGTCTCGATCCGGGCCTTGATCCTGCGGATCTCCCTGAGCTCGGTGTCGCTGACCCCCGAGGCGGGGTAGCGGAGCGGGTCGATCAGCTCCACGAAGGCCGCGCCGAGCGCCGCGTCGCCCGCGACGGGGTCGGCACGGAGCAGCGCCTGGCTCTCCCAGGTCCGCGACCAGCGCCGGTAGTAGGCGGCGTACGAGGCCAGCGTGCGGACCAGGGGGCCCTGCCGGCCCTCGGGGCGCAGGTCGGCGTCGACCACCAGCGGGGGCTCGGTGGAGGGCAACTGGAGCAGGCGGCGGACCTCCTCGAAGACCTGCCGGGCGGTGTTGCTGGCCTTGGTCTCGTCCGCGCCGGGCAGTGGGTCGTGGACGAACATGACGTCGGCGTCGCTGCCGTAGCCCAGCTCGCCGCCGCCGAAGCGGCCCATGGCGATGATCGCGAGACGGGTCGGCAGCGGTTCCCCGAGCGACTCCTCGACCGCCGCCGTACAGGCCCTGAGCGCCCCGACGAGGGTGGCGGCGGTGAGGTCGGTGAGGGCACGGCCGCTGGCCGCGAGACTCTCGCCCGACGCGTCACCCAGACGGCCCAACACGTCGACGGCGGTGGTCCGGAACAGCTCCCGGCGACGCACCGAGCGGGCCGCGGCGACGGCCGCAGGGGCGTCCACGGCGCGACCCACGGCCGACTGTATCTCCCGGTCGAGGGCCTGCCGGGTGCGGGGCTGCAGCCCGTCGCTGTCGCCGAGCAGCGCGACCGCCTCGGGGGCGCGCAGCAGCAGGTCCGGCGCGAGCCGTCCGGAGGAGAGGATCCGCGCGAGGTTCTCCGCGGTGGCGCCCTCGTCCCTCAGCAGCCGCAGGTACCAGGGCGTGGAACCGAGGCTGTCGGAGACCTTGCGGAAGTTCAGCAGCCCGGCGTCGGGGTCGGCGGAGTCGGCGAACCAGCCCAGCATCACCGGCAGCAGCGTGCGTTGCAGGGCGGCCCGGCGGCTCACCCCCGAGGCCAGGGACTGGAGGTGGCGCAGGGCGTCGGCGGGGGCGCGGTAGCCGAGGGCGGCGAGGCGGGCGCGGGCGGCGGGAGCGGTGAGGCCCTGCCGCTGGGGGTCGCTGCTCTCCAGCGCACTCGTCAGGTCCGCCTCCTCCGCGCCGAGTCGTGCGACGGCGTCCAGCAGCGGGCGGTAGAACAGCTTCTCGTGCAGCCGCCTCACCTCACGGCCGTGCCGCCGCCATTCCTTGCGCAGCTCGTTAACAGGATCCGCGCGCATGCCGAGCGAGCGGCCGAGGCGGCGCAGGTCGTCCTCGCCCTTGGGGACGAGGTGGGTGCGGCGCAGCTGGTAGAGCTGGATGCGGTGTTCCATGGCGCGCAGGAACCGGTACGCGGAGTCGAGCGCGGCGGCGTCGGCGCGGCCGACGTAGCCGCCGGCGGAGAGGTCCGCGAGGGCGGTGAGCGTGGTCGGGCTGTGCAGGGTCGGATCGGCGCGGCCGTGGACCAGTTGCAGCAGTTGCACCGAGAACTCGACGTCGCGCAGCCCGCCGGGGCCGAGCTTGAGTTCGCGCTCGACCTCGGCGGCAGGGATGGCGTCGATCACGCGGCGGCGCATCTGCTGGACGTCGGGGACGAAGTTCTCTCGTTCCGCCGCGTGCCACACCAGCGGGGTGACCGCATCGAGGTACGCCTGGCCGAGCTCGGCGTCCCCCGCGACCGGACGGGCCTTCAGCAGGGCCTGGAACTCCCAGGTCTTGGCCCAGCGCTGGTAGTAGGCGAGGTGGCTGGCGAGGGTCCTGACCAGGGGTCCGTTCTTGCCCTCGGGGCGAAGGTTGGCGTCGACGGGCCAGATGGTGCCCTCGCGGGTGGTGTCGGAGCACAGCCGCATCAGCCGGGCGGCGAGCCGGGTCGCAGCCTGGACGGCATTGCCGTCCGCGACGCCCTCGCGGGGCTCGGCGACGAAGACGACGTCCACGTCGGAGACGTAGTTCAGCTCGTGGCCGCCGCACTTGCCCATGGCGACGACGGCGAGGCGGCAGGCCGCGGCGGCGGCCGGGTCCTCCTCGGCGGCGATGTCGAAGGCGGCCTGGAGGGTGGCGCCGGCGAGGTCGGCGAGCTCGGCGGCGGTCTGGCCGATCTGGGTGGTGCCGGTGAGATCGCGGGCGGCTATGCCCAGTAGGCAGCGGCGGTAGCCGGTGCGCAGGGCGTCGGCGCGGGGCATCCCGGAGTGGACTTCCCAGATATGCGCGTAGAGCGTGCGCAGGAACTCCTCCGGCCCCGGGTGGATGTCGCGGAGCTCGAAGGTGACCAGGGCGTGCCAGTCCCGGGGGTGCCGGGCGAGGTGGTCGCCCAGCGCGGCGCTCGCGCCGAGGACGCCGAGCAGCCGGTCGCGCAGGGGCTTGGCGGTGGTGAGGGTGTCCAGCAGGGTGCGGCGCTCGGCCGGTGCGCACGCCTCGGCGAGCCGGGCCAGGCCCTGCAGGGCGAGGTCCGGGTCGGCGGTCGCGGCCAGGGCGTCGAGCAGAACGGTGTCACTGGCGTGCGGGGCGAGCGCGGGCTCCCGGAAGCGGCGCACCGCTGCTTCGGGGTCGGTGAACCCGCGCCGCGCCAGGCGCGCGGCGGGATTGCTGCGGCGGGCACTCCTGTGCTCGCCGTCGACCGGGCCACCGGCACCGTCCAGAGCCATCGCCCCTCCGAGCAGTCGAGATCCAGTCTGCGGGCTGCAGTACCAGTGCGAGTCCTTCCCGAGACTACGACGTCGCAACACCGGAGCCGGAACCCCGTGCGAAGGGCTCCAGCTCCGGCCGGGGGTACAGCCATCGGACCACGCCCCAACGGCGGTCGCCGCCCACACTCCGCCGTTGGAGGCAGTCGCATCCGGAATTCCCTGTCCCGGATCACGATGTGGCGCTAGGGTCTGCCGCTGTGATCGTGATTTGGTCTATGCCATTGAGGAGAGGAGCGCTGTGAACGTCCGCCTGGCCGTACATCTGCTCATATCGATCGTGCTCGGACTGGGACTGGTCTTCACCGGTCTCGCAGTGGGCGGACCAGCGCTGGCGGTGCTGGGATTCGTGCTCTGGTTCCTGCTGGAGCAACTGATCAAGGCGCTGCTACCGACACCCTTCCACCCCGGAGTGGAGGGCGCACAGACCACCTCGGCGGTGTATCGGGGCTGGGCAGCACGGGTGCTCGCCCGAACGGGCCTGGCCAGGACGCGGACGGTCGAGGCGGACGCGGCTCACCTCGCGGCAGGCGTCCGGCTGTGCATGCTCTCCTTCGGCCTGCGTGACGGTAGCCAGACCCTGGGGCACCTGCTGCTGCAGCGGTCGCCGGAAGGAGGGACGATGCTCGCCTGGCGCGCTCGCGGCAAGGGGAAGACTCCTCAGCCGGTCGACGCGAGCCAGGCGCGGATCCAGCGTGGGCGTGAACAGCAGAACCCGGGGCAGGCCCGGATGGGTTTCACGGTATCCATGCAACTCGGCACGGACTCGTACTGGCTGCGCAGCCATGACGCCGAGCTGCTGGATCTGGTTCTCGGACGCGAGGCGGACGCTGCGTCACCGGTGGTGTAGCGAACGCAGTCGGGGCCCGAGGCCGGCGGATCGACTGATGATCGACTCCGCCGGGCTCGGGCCCCTTGCGTTGGCTGGCTGCCGTCGACCTGTGGCTAGAGCACCGGCAGGTTCTTGCGGAGCTCGAAGGCGGTGACCTCGGAGCGGTACTCCTCCCACTCCTGGCGCTTGTTGCGCAGGAAGAAGTCGAAGACGTGCTCGCCCAGGGTCTCCTGGACCAGCTCGCTGCGCTGCATCAGGTCGATGGCCTCGCCCAGGTTCTGCGGGAGGGGCTCGATTCCCATCGCGCGCCGTTCCATGCTGCTGAGCGCCCACACGTCGTCGTCCGCGCCGGGGGGCAGCTCGTAGCCCTCCTGGATGCCCTTGAGGCCGGCCGCGAGGATCACGGAGTAGGCCAGGTAGGGGTTGCAGCCGGTGTCCAGGGAGCGGATCTCGACCCGGGTCGAGCCCTGCTTGCTGGGCTTGTACATCGGCACCCGGACCAGCGCGGAGCGGTTGTTGTGGCCCCAGCAGATGTAGGAGGGGGCCTCGCCGCCGGCGCCGGCGGAGCGCTGCGAGCCGCCCCAGATGCGCTTGTAGGAGTTGACCCACTGGTTGGTGATGGCGGCGGTCTCGGCGGAGTGCTTCAGCAGGCCCGCGATGAAGGAGCGCCCGACCTTGGACAGCTGGTACTCGGCGCCGGCCTCGTGGAAGGCGTTGCGGTCGCCCTCGAAGAGGGAGAGGTGGGTGTGCATCCCCGAGCCCGGGTACTGCGAGAAGGGCTTCGGCATGAAACTGGCGTGCACGCCCTGCTCCAGCGCGACCTCCTTCATGACCGAGCGGAAGGTCATGATGTTGTCGGCGGTGGACAGCGCGTCGGCGTAGCGCAGGTCGATCTCCTGCTGGCCGGGTGCGCCCTCGTGGTGGCTGAACTCCACCGAGATGCCCATCGACTCGAGCATGGTGATGGCCTGACGGCGGAAGTCGTGGCCGACGCCGCGCGGGGTGTGGTCGAAGTAGCCGGAGTGGTCGGCCGGGGTGGGGACGGAGCCGTCGCCGGGCAGGTCCTTGAGCAGGAAGAACTCGATCTCGGGGTGGGTGTAGAAGGTGAACCCGAGGTTGGAGCACTTCTCCAGGGTGCGCTTGAGGACGTAGCGCGGGTCGGCGTAGGAGGGCGAACCGTCGGGCATCAGGATGTCGCAGAACATCCGTGCCGTACCGGGAGACTCGGAACGCCAGGGCAGTATCTGGAATGTCGCCGGGTCCGGCTTCGCCAGCATGTCCGACTCGTAGACCCGCGCGAAACCTTCGATGGCGGAGCCGTCGAAACCGATGCCCTCCTCGAAGGCCTGGTCGAGCTCGGCGGGGGCGACGGCGACGGACTTCAGAAAGCCGAGGACGTCGGTGAACCACAACCGGACGAACCGGATGTCGCGCTCTTCGAGTGTGCGGAGAACAAACTCCTGCTGCTTGCCCATGGCGACAGTCTCACCTCTGCTCTTTACGAATGCGTTACGTGGGAGCGGCCACCAGGGGCAGCGCTCCGCGCGCTGACTTGTCCGCTGGTCGCATCATCGCAGATTCGACAGGGAGGACGAGTCAACGGACGGATCACCCGACGACCCGGCCGAACTGCGTCGGATAGTAGCCGCTGGAGAGTACCGAGATCCGCACGTCCCTTCCGGGGCGGGGCGCCTCGATGTAGCGGCCGTCGCCGAGGTACAGCGCGACGTGGTGGATGCCGGAGGGGCGACCGGTCCGCGACCAGAACAGCAGGTCACCGCGGCGCAGCTGATCGTCCGTGACGGGCCGGGTGGCCCAGTACTGGTCCGCGGAAACGCGGGGCAGCTGGATCCCGGCGCGTAGGAAGGACTGCTGGACCAGGCCGGAGCAGTCGTACCCGAAGGGACCGTTGCCGCCCCAGACGTAGGGCTTGCCGAGCTGTGCTGCCGCGAAGCTCAGCGCCGCCTCGACGGCGACCGAAGCGCTGGGGGGTCCCGGGGCCGGCGGAAGGGTGGGCGGGACCGTGGGGGGAACGGTGGGCGGGGTGGTGGGGGGCGGAGCGGTCGGGGGCGCCGGGGTCGGGGGCACCGGGGTCGGGGTCGGGCCGCCGCCGGAGGCGGTGTAGCGGAGGTAGACGTCGTAGTGGCTGGTCCAGCGCCACTCGCCGTACCGGCGGAACCAGTAGCGATGTCCGTCCCAGCCCTGGTGCAGCGGCGGGGTGACAGGGCCGGCGAGAGGGCCGGTGACGGGCGCAGCGACAGGCGCTGCCGTGGACCCGCCGTCGCCCCCGGTCTCGTCGGCATGCCGGAGGTAGACGTCGTAGTGGCTGGTCCAGCGCCATGTGCCGGCGGAGCGGAACCAGTAGTGCCGACCGTCCCAGCCGACGTGGTCGGGGACTGGCTCGGCGCTCGCAGCGGTCGCGGTCGCGGGCGCGGTCGCGGTGGCCAGGCACACCGCCCCTCCGACGGCTCCGCCGACGGTCCCGCCCACGGCGACGAGCGCGGTGCTCGCGGCCGCACGCACGCGTGAGCGGCGGGGAGCGGCGGTACGCCGGGAGGCAGCCGCTGCGGCAGCGGCACCAGCGGCCGCGGAGGCGGCGGCGGCCGCACACGGGGCACAGGGACAGGTGGCGGGGTCGAGGGTGGCGGCGTCCAGTTCTATGAATGCGGTCATCCGTTCCGGGCTCCGTTCACAGGGCGTCGGGGACTGCGTTGGGCTGCTTGCCGCGGGCGATGTCCGCGGTCGGGAGCGTGAGGAACGCCGTGACCAGGTCGCGCACGAGTACGGCGCGCGCGGTGTCGTCGAATACCAGGCCCTGGGTGCGCTCCACTCGGGAGACCGTCAGCGCGGCCGTCTCCAGTGCGTCGCCGACGACGATGTCCCGCGTCCCCGCGTCCAGTTCGGCGAGCCGGCGGCGGCGCAGGGTCGCCGCGAACTCCTCGGTGTAGTCCAGGGCGACGGCCTGGGCCGAGAAGACCGTGACACCGACCGGGGCCGTCTCGGCGACCAGCAGCCGGGTCAGCTCCCCGCTGAGCCACTGCCCGTCGCGCAGGCAGGGGCCGGGTGTCGCGAAGCTGTCGCAGGGCAGCGTCGCGGCCACCCGGCAGAGCGCGGCCTCGGCGGCGGCGGCGAGGTAGGCGCGGTGGTCCTGGACCGCGAAGCGGGCCCGCGCGGTGTCCCGCACGGTCCACGCCAGCAGCAGCTCCGCGCGGATCGGGGAGCCCTCGCGGTCGGTGGTCGTGATCGGCTCGCTACGCCAGTGCCGGACCCGCACGTCCACCGGGTGCCGCCGGAGCAGCGGATGCACCCAGACCAGGCCGGTGCGCCTGACCGTGCCCCGGTAGCCGCCCCAGCGGCTGAGCACCCGGGCGGTGCCGACCGGGTTCGTCATCAGTCCGGCCAGCGCGGCGACCGCGACCAGCGCGCAGGCAGCGAGCAGCGCCGCGCCGAGAACCGGCGAAAGTGGCATGCCGTCAGAGCCCAGCGCCCGGTCCAGGACCCGTGCACCGGGGAGCCGGCCCGGCAGGGCGGCGCGGCGGGCCTGGACCAGCACCGCTCCGGCGAGGGCGGCGAGCAGGACCAGCAGGGCGATCCAGCCGGGGAGCACGCCCCGGGCCGGACGCTCCCTCAGTTCGCCGTCGGCGCGTGGCGGTCGCCGGACGGCCCAGGGGGCGACGGCGGAGGCGTGCAGCGCGGAAGGAGGCAGCGCGGAAGCGGGCAGGGCGGTGGCGCCGCCGAGTGCGGCTAGCTCGATGTGCTGGTCCACGTGGGCTGTCTCCCTCTGCGGGCACTGGCCCGATCCGGGTACGGCTCTGGCGGGGCTGCCGGAACGTACCCTTACATCGGACAAATCGTCAATAGAGCCACATCTCACCCTAGATAGGATGTCCGGCAGCTGCCCACGTCTGGAAACCCGTACGGCCCAACCGCACCTGCATCCGGCCGTACCCGGAGCCCGTTCGTGCGCCGCGCTCCCCCGGCCCGACATAGGGTCGGATAGACGATTAGTCTGGTGGTGTGCCTTCCCTACGCCTCGCGCTGAACCAGATCGACACCACCGTCGGCGACATCGCCGGGAACGGCGACCTGGTCGTCCGGTGGACCCGCCACGCCGTCGAGCAGGGCGCCCACCTGGTCGCCTTCCCCGAGATGGCACTCACCGGCTACCCCGTCGAGGACCTCGCCCTGCGGCCGTCCTTCGTGGACGCGTCGCGGGCCGCACTGGTCGCCCTCGCCCAGCGGCTGGACGCCGAGGGCATGGGCGACACCGCCGTGGTCGTCGGCTACCTCGGCAAGTCCACCACCGCCTCGCCGCGCCTGGGCCTGCCGGTCGGCTCGCCGCAGAACTGCGCGGCAGTGCTGCACGGCGGCAAGGTCGTCACCCGACTGGCCAAGCACCACCTGCCCAACTACGGCGTCTTCGACGAGTTCCGCTACTTCGTGCCCGGCGACACCCTCCCCGTCGTCCGCCTGCACGGCGTGGACGTGGCCCTCGCCATCTGCGAGGACATCTGGCAGGACGGCGGCCGGGTGCAGGCCGCACGGCAGGCCGAGGCCGGGCTGCTGCTCGTGGTCAACGCCTCGCCCTACGAGGCCGGCAAGGGCGAGGAGCGGCTCGACCTGGTCCGGCGCCGCGCGGCCGAAGCGGGCTGCACCCTCGCCTACGTCAACCAGGTCGGCGGCCAGGACGAGCTGGTCTTCGACGGCGACTCGGTGGTCGTGGACGGCGACGGCGCCGTGCTGGCGCGGGCGCCGCAGTTCGAGGAGGGCTGCCTGCTGCTCGACCTGGAGCTCCCGCAGGCGACCGCCCCGGTCGCGCAGGGCAGCCGCTTCGTCGCGGACGGCCTGGAGATCCTGCCCGCCGTCCTCTCCGAGGACGTCCTGCCCGCGCCCGCCGAACCGGTGACAGCTGGCCAGGCACCCCGGCTGGGTGAGGAGGAGGAGATCTACGGAGCACTGGTCACCGGACTGCGCGCGTACATCCTGAAGAACGGTTTCAAGACGGCCCTGATCGGACTCTCCGGCGGCATCGACTCCGCACTCGTGGCCGCGCTGGCCGTGGACGCCATCGGCGCCGAGAACGTCCACTGCGTGTCCATGCCGAGCGCCTACTCCTCGCAGCACTCACGCGACGACGCCGCCGAGCTGGCCCGCCGGACCGGGCTGCACTTCCGCACAGTGTCGATCGCCCCCATGTTCGACGCCTACATGTCCGCGCTGAGGCTCACCGGGCTCGCCGAGGAGAACCTCCAGTCGCGGCTCCGGGGCACCCTGCTGATGGCGATCTCCAACCAGGAGAACCACCTGGTCCTCGCCCCCGGCAACAAGAGCGAGCTGGCGGTGGGCTACTCCACCCTGTACGGCGACTCGGTCGGCGCGTACGGGCCGATCAAGGACGTCTACAAGTCGCTGATCTTCCGGCTGGCCAAGTGGCGCAACCAGGCGGCCGCCGAGCGCGGCGAGACCCCGCCGATCCCGGAGAACACCATCCTCAAGCCGCCGAGCGCAGAGCTGCGCCCCGGTCAGGTGGACACCGACTCGCTGCCCGACTACGACCTGCTGGACGCGGTGCTCACCGCGTACATCGAGCAGGATCTCGGCCGGGCGGACATCCTCGCGGAAGGCTTTGACCCAGCCGTCGTGGACCGGGTGATCCGGCTGGTCGACACGGCCGAGTACAAGCGGCGGCAGTACCCGCCGGGCACCAAGATCTCGTCCAAGAACTTCGGCCGGGACCGCCGCCAGCCCATCACCAACCGCTGGCGCGAGAGCAGCTGACCTCCGGCTCCGGACGGTCCGTCAGAGCTGGATGTGGGCGCCGATCGGCAGGTGGTCGCTGCCGGTCGCCGGCAGCGTCCAGGCGTCGGTCGGCTTCACGCCGCGGGTCATGATCTGGTCGATCCGGGTCATCGGGAACTGCGCCGGGTAGCTGAAGCCGAAGCCCGACCCGGCCGAACCCTGCGCCGAACGCATCTGCGAGGTGACCGGGGCGAGGCTGCGGTCGTTCATAGTGCCGTTGAGGTCTCCCAACAGGATCACCTTGGAGAGCGGTTCGACCACCAGCGCCTGCCCCAGCGCCTGGGCGCTGACGTCGCGCTGGTTGGCGGTGAAGCCGGCCGCGGACGTCACCCGTACCGAGGGCAGGTGCGCGACATAGACGGCGACGGCGCCGTTCGGGGTCTGCACCGTGGTGCGCAGCGCGCGGGTCCAGCCGATCTTGATGTCCACCGGCCGGGTGCCGGTCAGCTGGTACTTCGACCAGAGCCCGACCGTGCCCTCAACCGCGTGGTACGGGTATTTCGCCGCCAGCGCGCTCTCGTACTGCTTCATCTGGGCCGCGGTCACCTCCACCAGTGAGATGACGTCGGGGTTCGCGGCCTCGAGCACCTTCACGGTGCCGCTGGTGTCGGTGTTGTAGGCCCAGACGTTGTGTTGAACGACGGTGAAGTCGTACCCGCCGCCGCTCTTGTCCGTGAGCAGTGCTCCGAAGAGGTTGGCCCAGACCAGGGTCGGAATCAGCAGCGCCAGCAGCGCCGTGGCCGAGCGCCGGACCAGGGCGAGGACCAGGAGCGCGGGAACGGCCAGACCGACCCAGGGCAGGAAGGTCTCCAGCAGGCTGCCGAGGTTGCCGACGCTGTCGGGCACCTCGCGGTGGAAGGCGAGCAGGCAGGCGGTGGCGACGGCCAGCAGCGCGAGGATCCAGCCGCGCTGCCAGGTGGAACGGCCCCCCTGGTCACGGCCCCAGCCGCCGAGGCCGGGCACCCTCCCCCTGGGAACCCGTGAGCGGGCCGTTCGCGTCCCTACCTGTGCCATGTCGTACCCCACGTAGCGTGATCGTCCCTCGTGCGAGCCTATGGGGACAGGGACGCACGAGCAGCCCGCGCGGGTTCCGACTTGCGGCAAATGGCCGGATCTGAGGCACCGTCGGCTCCTCGGCGGACGGCTCCTCAGTGGCGGACGGCCTTCCGCGCGGCGACGCCCTGGAGCACGGTGTCGACGATCGTCGCGGACAGCGTCGGATCGTCCAGCGGCGCTTCGGGACGCAGCAGCGTGCGGGACAGCATCGGTCCGACGATCAGCTCGCCCAGCAGGTCGAGGTCGATGTCGTCGCGGATCTCGCCGAGCGCGACCCCCCGGGCGAGCAGATCCCGCATCCTGGCCCGCCGGGGCTCGATGACCTGGGCGTGGTAAGCGCGGTGCAGCTCGGGCAGCGCACGGAGCTCGGCCGTGAACACCGCAAGCGAGGTGCGGGAGCGCCGGGCCAGCGCGGTCCGGCGGAGGAACTCAAGCGAGGCGACCAGATCGTCGCGCACCGAGTCGCCGGCGAGCGTCGGCTCCGGCTCCTCAGCGCGCTGCAGCACGTCCAGCAGCAGCGCGTCCTTGTTGGCCCAGCGCCGGTAGATGGTGGCCTTGCCCACGCCCGCCTCGGCGGCGATGCCCTCGATGGAGAGCGCGGCGAGCGAGCTGCCCTGCCCCAGCAGGTTCAGCACCGCCTCGACGATCGCCTGCTCCGCCGCCTCGCTCCGGGGACGGCCCCGGCGCGGACGGCGCTCCAGCAGCACCTTCTCGTTCACGGTCGTCACGGTCCTATCCTGCCGTGTCCTCGACCGCCGTTTCCGTAGCCACGGGTTCCGCCGAGGTTTCCGCCGAGGTTGCGGCCGCGGATTCCGCCGGGGGCTTTCCCGGCAGGAAGGACAGCGCCACGACCGCTCCGATCAGTGCCACCCCGGAGGCGGCCAGCGCGGTGACGTGCATGGCGTGGACGAAGGCGTCCTTCGCCGGGTCGACCAGCGCGGCCGCGCGGGGGCCGATCTTCTCGACGATGCCGAGGGTTCCCTCGACGGACTCCCCTGCCGGGGTCCGCAGCGGCGCGGGCAGCACGCCGAGCTTGTCCTGGATCCCGCTGCGGTAGGTGGTGGACAGCAGCGCGCCCAGGATGGCCACTCCGAGAGAGCCGCCGACCTGCCGGAAGGTGTTGTTGACCGCCGACCCGGACCCGGCCTTCTCGCGCGGCAGGCTGGACATGATCGTGACCGTCGCCGGCGGCATCACCAGGGCCATGCCCGCGCCCTGGAAGAACGCGACGATCTCCAGTACCCAGATGCCGGTGCCCCGGCCGAGCAGCAGGAAGCCGACGAAGGCCGCCGCGATCATCAGCATGCCGGAGACGCAGGTCGCCTTCACCCCGAAGCGGTCGACAGCGAAGCGAGCCCTGGGCGAGACCACCAGCTGGGCCACCGCCAGCGGCAACAGCAGCAGTCCGGCCTGCAGCGGCGAGTAGCCGCGCACGCTCTGGAGGTAGAAGACGCCGAAGAAGGTGACGCCCATCAGGGCGAAGAAGGTCAGCCCGATGGCGACGACGGCGCCGGAGAATTGCTTGTTGCGGAACCAGCCCATGTCCAGCACGGGGTTGCGGCTGCGCAGCTGGTAGACCACGAAGCCGGCGAGGACGGCGATGCCCACCACGATCGGCACCCACGACTGGGGGACGGCGAAGTCGGCCACCTGACCGCCCTTGATGATCCCGTAGACCAGCGCGACCAGGCCGACCACGGAGAGCGCCACGCCCAGCAGGTCGAGTTTGCCGGGACTGGGGTCGCGGGAGTCCGGCACCAGCCACACCATGCCGACCAGCGCGGCGGCCACGATCGGGACGTTGACCAGGAACACCGAGCCCCACCAGAAGTGGGCCAGCAGCAGACCGCCCGCGATGGGGCCGATCGCGATGGCGAGCCCGACCGCACCGGACCAGATGCCGATGGCCTTGGGCTGCTCGTCCCGCTCGAAGACGTTCATGATGATCGCGAGCGTGGCGGGCAGCACGAACGCACCGCCGAAGCCCATCGCGGCGCGGTAGCCGATGAGCTCTGCGGGCGAGGTCGCCATCGAGCAGAGCAGCGAGCCCGCGCCGAACACGACCATGCCGAAGAGCAGGGTCTTCTTGCGCCCCAGCCGGTCACCGAGCAGGCCCGCGGTGAACAGCAGACCCGCGAAGACCAGGGTGTAGGAGTTGATCGCCCACTCCAGCTGGCTCTGGGTCGCTCCGATTCCGGTGGGGGCGGGGGTGGCGATGGTCTTCATCGCGACGTTCAGAATCGAGTTGTCCAGCACGACGACGAGGAGGCTGAACAGCAGGACGGTGAGGATCGCCCAGCGGCGCTTGTGTATCGCCTCGGGGACCCGGCGCGCGGCGGGGGCGGTGGTGGTCATGGGGCTACGCTACGCCCATTTCCGATACGGCACCGTCTCGTATCGCAGGACCTCGACGACGATCGTCCGCCCGCTCCTCGTCGCCGCGCCAGGCTGACCCCGCCTCTTTGCGGGCAGGCGACGACGTGTCAGCATGGTGGTGAATCCGGGGACGCCCCAGTGGCGCCACGAGACGACCCAACAGGAGACCAGCCATGCAGCACGGTTCGCTTCCGCCTGCCGCCGTACAGTCCGGCACGAGCAGCACGGACAAGCCCTCCACCCAGCAGTCCCCCGCGCAGTCCCCCGCGCAGTCCCCCGCCGAGAAGCCCGCCGCGACCCTGTACGGCGGCGTCAGCTCGCGCCGTGTCACCGTCCGCGACCTCGCCTCGGCCAAGCAGCGCGGCGAGCGCTGGCCCATGCTCACAGCGTACGACGCCCTCACTGCCGGCGTCTTCGACGAGGCCGGGATCCCGGTGCTGCTCGTGGGCGACTCGGCCGGGAACTGTCACCTCGGCTACGAGACCACCGTGCCGGTGACGATGGACCAGATGGTGATGCTGTCCGCCGCCGTGGTCCGCGGCACCAAGCGGGCACTGATCGTCGCGGACCTGCCCTTCGGCTCCTACCAGGAGTCCCCCGCGCAGGCCCTGCACAACGCCGCGCGGCTGATGAAGGAGGCCGGCGTCGGAGCGGTCAAGCTGGAGGGCGGCGAGCGCTCCGCGCACGCCATCGAGCTGCTCGTCCAGGCCGGTGTCCCGGTGATGGCGCACCTCGGCCTCACCCCGCAGTCCGTGCACGCCCTCGGCGGCTACCCGGTCCAGGGCCGCGGCGACGAGGCGGCGCACCAGCTGCTGCGCGACGCCAAGACCGTGCAGGCGGCGGGCGCCTTCGCCGTCGTCCTGGAAGCCGTCCCGGCCGAGCTGGCCGCCCAGGTCACCGCCTCGACCCACATCCCCACCGTCGGCATCGGCGCGGGCAGCGGCTGCGACGCGCAGGTCCTGGTCTGGACGGACATGGCCGGCATGACCGCGGGCCGCGTCCCGAGGTTCGTCAAGCAGTACGCGGACCTGCGCGGCGTCCTCGGCGAGGCCGCCCGGGCCTTCTCCGCCGACGTGATCGGCGGCACCTTCCCCGCCGAGGAGCACAGCTTCCACTGAGCCGGCGATCCGGCTCGGACTCCGGACAGGACGCCTGCATCGACGCACGTCGCGCTGATGCAGGCGTCCCGGAGCAATGCGGGCGCCCTGGCAGCCAGTTGGCCACAGGAACGCCGAGCGTCCATCGTGCGTTGTGTTGATGTCGCTTGTCGTCCCCGGTGCGAAACGGCATGATCGGCACTCCACGCCCAGTTACCGGAGCCCCGAACCTGATGAGTCTCACCGACGTCCGACCCCACTCCGACCGGAAGATCAGCGTGATCTTCTGGGTTCTGCTCGCCGTCCTGGCCACGTCCGGCTGGGCGTTGTGGAGCGGGTGGGGCAACGCCAAGTTCGGCGTGTTCCTGTTCGTGGTGGCGGGCTGGTTGGTGTCGTTGTGCCTGCACGAGTACGCCCACGCGCGGACCGCTCTGCACGGCGGGGACATCTCGGTGGGCACCAAGGGCTACCTCACGCTCAACCCGCTGAAGTACACGCACCCGATCTACAGCTTCGTGCTGCCGCTGGTGTTCATCATCCTGGGCGGCATCGCACTGCCGGGCGGCGCGGTGTTCATCGAGCGCGGGCGCATCCAGGGGAAGTGGAAGCACAGCCTGATCTCGGCCGCGGGACCGGCGGTGAACATACTGTTCGGGCTGGCGCTGCTGCTGCCGCTCGCGACGGTCGGCACCGACACCGCCCACCCGGAGTTCTTCGCCGGGGTCGGCTACCTGGCCATGCTGCAGATCATGGCCGGGATCCTGAACCTGGTGCCGATGCCGGGTCTGGACGGCTACGGGATCATCGAGCCCTGGCTGTCGTACGCGAACCGCCGCGCGTTCGCGAATATCGCGCCGTACGGGATGATGATCGTCTTCCTGCTGTTGTGGAACGCGACGATCAACCAATGGTTCTTCGGCACCGTGATCTTCGGCATCCTGGGCTGGTTCGGAGATTCGGCGGCGTTCGCCGCATACGGCAACACGCTGTTCCACTTCTTCCACTTCAGCCTCGGCGGCTTCGGGGGCAACTGAAGCGGGAGCAGCGGGGTCCCGCCGGGGGTCCGGGGGTCGTCCCCCGGGCCGGCACAGTCACTTCAGCTTGGGCGGCTTCGGCGGGAACTGAGGCGGGAGCAGCGGGGTCCCGCCCGGGGTCGTCCCCCGGGCCGGCACAGTCACTTCAGCTTGGGCGGCTTCGGCGGGAACTGAGGCGGGAGCAGCGGGGTCCCGCCCGGGGTCGTCCCCCGGGCCGGCACAGTCACTTCAGCTTGGGCGGCTTCGGCGGGAACTGAGGCGGGAGAAGCGGGGTCCCGCCGGGGATCAGCTGCGGGCGCGGCGGAGTTGGACCCAGCCGATGTTGCTGGCGATGCCCGCGAGCAGGATCCAGGCGAGGCCGATCCAGAAGCCCGCGAGCACCGACACGACGGCAGCGGCCAGCGCCAACGCGGCGAGGACGAAGGCAAGCAGGGCAAAACGGGGCATTCTGGACTCCAACGAACAGGTCAGACCGGACAGGGACCATTGTGTCCGACGTCCGGCCCGTACCTGCGCAAGGGTGACCGCCGCGAGTCAGATGTCGGTGACCCGCAGGCCCGCGTGGGCCTTGTAGCGGCGGTTGACCGAGATCAGGTTGGCGACCAGGGACTCCACCTGGTGCGCGTTGCGCAGCCGCCCGGCGAAGACGCCGCGCATCCCCGGCACCCGGTTGGCCAGCGCCTGCACCGTGTCCGTGGCGGCGCGCTCCTCTCCCAGCACGAGCACGTCGATGTCCACCTCCTCCACGCTCTGGTCCAGCAGCAGCACCGCCGAGAGGTGGTGGAACGCCGCGGTGACCCGCGAGTCCGGGAGCAGTACGGCGGCCTGCTCGGCGGCGCTGCCCTCCTCCGGCTTCAGCGCGTAGGCACCCTGCTTGTCGAACCCGAGCGGGTTGACGCAGTCCACGACGATCTTCCCGGCGAGCTCGGTGCGCAGCGAAGCCAGCAGTTCCGCGTGGCCCTCCCAGGGAACTGCCACGATCACGATGTCGCTCTCGGCGGCCGTGGTGGCGTTGTCCGCGCCCCTGACACCGCAGCCCAGTTCGGCAGCCTTCTCGTGGGCCCGCTCCGCACTGCGCGAGCCGAGCACCACCTGCTGGCCTGCCTTGGCGAGCCGGTAGGCCAGACCGCGGCCCTGCGGCCCGGTGCCACCGAGGACGCCGACGACGAGCCCGGAGACGTCCGGCAGGTCGTACGGGCTGCGGGCGGGCGTGCTGATTCCTTCAGGTGTACTCATTCCCGAATCCTCCCATCAGCGCCGCCACCTGCGGGAGCATGGTGGGCATGGATGCGGTCAGGGTCACAGTGTTGCGTGAGCTGCTCGCCGGGACGCCGTGGCTGGAGCGGACGTGCGGCTTCGCGGGAACGCTCCGCGGCGCCGTCACCCGCACGACCGCGACGCCGGGCGGACTGCTGCTGGTGGGCACGGAGCACGAGGAGCCGTGGCACCTCGCCGCGCACCTCGACGACGAGGCCGCCTGGTCCGGTCTGCCGCAGCTCTCCCCCACCCTGGTCCGGCACACCGTCCCGCCCGGCGCTCCGCCGCACCTGTCCGTGCCGCTCCAGCGGCTGGAGCAGGCGCGTCGCGGCGAGACCGTGTTCGTGGTCGCCCCCGAAGCCAGCGGCGCGGGCCTGCTGGAACGGGTGCACGATGCCCGGCGCAGCGGCGCGACCGTCCTGGCCCTGGAGGCCGACGACCGCGAACTGCGCGGCCTGGCGCACGAATCGCTGACCATCCCCGCCGTCGACGACACGCTGACCTTCGACGTTGTGCAGCACCTGGTCAGTGCCGCCGCCGGGGAGTCGCCCGCACCGCTGCGTCGTGGGGGTGCGCTGCGTGGCAGGCTCACCCAGCTGGTGGACCGGCTGTCCGCGCCGCAACCGCCCATGCGCTGGTGAGCGCCGGGCAGAGCTGCCCATGGCGCAAGCTGGGCCGGGCGCGGAGCTGGTGGGCTGAGCTCGCGACCGCGGCGAGGTCACGCGGGGCGGCCGAGGGGGCGCCGCGCTGGGGTGAGCTGACGGCACGCCAGGCGCGTGCGGCGACTGGCGGTGCCGCCGGCGTGCGCTTGGGCGCGCGGCCTCAGGTGCGGTCCCGGCGCACCCACACGGCGCCCGCGACCGCGGCGCCGGAGGCACCGAGGGCGAGGGCGGCGAGGAGCCGGGCCCAGGTGCCGGTCGCTGCGACGGGCAGCAGCGCGGCAGTGAGGACGAGCGCGCTCGCGCCGTAGGCGGTGAGCAGCGCGAGCGGGCGACGCACGAGCCGTGCGCCCGGCGGCCCCGCGGCCACCGCGTCGACGCACAGCAGGTAGGTCAGCAGCAGCGCCGTGTCGCAGGCCGCGAGCCATCCCGGGGGCCGGTTGGCGGCGGCGAGCAGGACGCAGCCCACGGCGAAGGCAGTGTTCCGGTGCCGGGCCAGCCGCGTGTACCAGCGGAAACCGCTGGCGACCGGACGTGCCGTCAGCGGCGGGGCCGCGAACCACGCCCCGACGACCGCGAGCAGCGGCAGCAACAGGTCGATCGGGGGTCGGCTGAGCCATGCGGTCGGGTCGGTGACGAGCACCGCGATGGCGCAGCCGAGGAGCCGTACCGACCATTCGAGGTCGCGGCTCCGCGAGGGCACGGCCCACAGCTGCGCCGCCTCCGGCGCGGGCGCGGGCGCGGGGGTGGGGTGGGGGGTCAACTGATCCTCCCTTGGAGGCGGGTGCGGAGCAGCGGGGCAAGTGAGAGGTCGAGGGTCTCGCCCTGCCAGGGGACGACCGGGATCCCCTTCTCGACGAGGCTGAAGCGCACCGCCTCGCGGTCCAGCCGCCACAGGCGCAGCGCTAGCTGCTCCACCGCGTCGCCGTCCGCGACGCGCGGGTCGCCGATCGGGATCTCCACGACGACGACCGGGTTGCCGCGTTCGGCGAGCCCGCCGAGGACGTCCATGACGCGGTTGTCCGCGAGCGGGGTGACCGCGTACACCAGCGCGCCGTGGGGCAGCGCGGGCGGTGGCAGCCGGTTCAGGTCGGGGGTGTGGAAGGCCAGGTCGCGGCGGACGTCGAGGACCGTCTGCACGATGCGGTAGAAGTGGGCGTCGCCCGAACCCGGCTGCAGCCAGTGCAGTTTGCCGCCGACCGAGACGATACCGACGCGGTCATGGCTCCGCAGGTACGTGCGGACGAGCCCGGCGGCGACGCGCAGCGACTCGTCCAGGCTGGACCGTCCCGTCGCGGGGTCCGCGACATCGCTGAAGGCGTCGAGCAGGACGACCGCGTCCGCGGCGCGCTCGGCGGCGAACTGGTTGATCTGGATGCTGCCGCGCCGGGTCGTGGACGGCCAGTGGATGCGGCGCTGGCGCTCGCCCCACACGTGCGGGCGGACGCCGATGACCTCGATGCCCTCGCCGCTCTGCCGCGCGGTGTGCTCGCCGAGGCGGTCCGGCAGGCGCACCGGGATCGGGGTGAAGGTGCCGTCGGCGGGCAGCGGAAAGACCTCGACCTCGCCCAGGTCGACGCGCAGGGTGCTGCGGGCGAGGCCGCCGGCGTCGTACAGGTCGAGGTCGACGATGCCCAGCGACCAGCGGCCCCACCGGCGGGCGGTGAAGCCGAGGGTGACGAGGGGTCCGTCGACCCGCACGGACCGCAGTTCGGTGCCGGGGCCGGGTGCGACGCCGGGGTCGATCCAGCCGGACACCCCGTCGAAGGCGACGGTGATCCGTGCGGTGACGGGCTCGCCCTCGAAGCAGCGGCGGGTGGACGCCTCGGCGGTGGCACGGGCGTCGGCCGGACGGGTGCGGCCGGAGCCGGCGAGAGCCAGTAGGCAGGCGGGTCCTGTCGCGAGGGCGAGCAGCCACGGCTGCCCGGTGAGCAGCGCTGCCGCGACCGCGACGGCGGCGACGGTGGCCAGGCGCAGCGCCCGTTCGGCGGGACGCCAGCCGTCCGGCCGGGGGGCGGGCGCTTCGGCGTCCGGTCGGGGCGCGCCGTCGCCGCCGAGGGCGCGGCGGACTTCGGGCGGCGCCTGCGGCTGGGGCGGCGCCTGCGGCCCGGCCGTCGGCTGTGCCGCTCGCCGGACCTGGGGTTTCGCAGCCTGCTGGGCCGAGGACCGGGCAGCGGCCCGGACCGTGGCCCTGACCCGCTCCTCGGGAGAGGTCTCGGGGCTGTCCCCGCGCGGAGGAGATGCCGTCATGCCGAGCGGGGTGTGGTGCGGGGCGTGGCAACGGACTCGACCAGCGCGGCGATGACGTCGTCGGAGCTGATCCGGCGCACCCACAGCTCGGGCCGCAGGCTGATCCGATGCGCCAGCGCTGGGACCGCGACGGCCTTGACGTCCTCGGGGGTGACGAAGTCCCGTCCGGCCATGACGGCGCGAGCGCGGGCGAGTTGGACCAGGGCGAGGCCGCCGCGCGGGGACGCGCCAACCTGGATCTGGGCGTGCTTCCTGGTCGCGTCGATCAGGGCGACGATGTAGTCGACGAGGTCGTCGTCGATCTCGACCCGCTCCAGGCTGTCCCGCATCGCGAGCACCTCGGCGGGGTCGGACAGTGGCTTCAGCACGGCCTCGGGGGCGGCCCGGTCCAGACGGGCCCTGAGCATCGCGGCCTCGTCGGCGACCGGCAGGTATCCCATGCGCACGCGCAGTAGGAAACGGTCGAGCTGGGCCTCGGGGAGGGTGTAGGTGCCCTCGTACTCGATCGGGTTGTCCGTGGCGATGACCACGAACGGCGCGGGCAGCGGGCGGGTGACGCCGTCGACGGAGACCTGCGCCTCGGCCATGGCCTCCAGCAGCGCCGCCTGCGTCTTGGGCGGGGTGCGGTTGATCTCGTCCGCGAGGAGGAGGTTGGTGAAGACGGGTCCTGGACGGAACACCATCTCGCCGCTGCGCTGGTCGTAGATCGGCGCGCCGGACACGTCGGAGGGCAGCAGGTCCGGCGTGAACTGGATCCGGCTGAAGTCCAGGCCGAGCACCGTCGCGAAGGAGCGCGCGAGCAGGGTCTTGCCGAGGCCCGGCAGGTCCTCGATGAGCACGTGTCCGCCCGCGAGGACGCCGAGCATGACCAGCTCCAGTGCGGCGCGCTTGCCGACGACGGCGCACTCGACCTCGTCGAGGACGGCGTGGGCACGGGCGCCCGCCTGCTGCGGCGTCAGGACGGAGGTGTCCTGCGGGTCAGAGGAGGGGCGGCGCGGCGCGCCTCCGTCAAGGGTGGTGGTGGGCGACGGGAGGGCGGTCACAGGGCTGGCTCCTCGGTCGGGGGTCCGGGTCGTCTGCTGAGGTGTCGGCTGCTGAGGTGTCGTCTGCTGAGGTATCGTCACATCTGTTCCAGGCGCTCGACCAGGGCGGTCAGCAGTGGGGCGGGAATCGTGGCGGGTGCGAGCCGGGGATCGACGCGCGGGGCGCGGGCCGACCCGCCGCCGCCCGCCGCCGGGCTGAGGCGCGGCCGGGACGGGTCGATCCAGGGCCACAGCTCGGGGCCGATGATCGCCGCCGCCTGCCTGGGCTGGGTGTGCAGGGAAACGCCGTGCCGCTCGGCGAGCCGTACCGCGTAGAGGCGCTGCAGCAGCGGGCGGAGGTGGAGTTCGTAGCCCGCGAGGGAGTCGCGGGCGTCCTCGATGGCGGCGTCCCAGTAGCGCAGCGTGGGCTCGCGGCTGCTTACCAGGCGGACCTTGCGTCGGTAGTCGCTGTCCATGGCTTCCGCGCCGTGGACGAAGCGCGCGGCGAGGAGCGCGACCGCGACGATCACCCCGGCGCCGGCGGCCGCGGCGGGCAGCCCGCCGACCAGTGCGAGGGCGGTCTCGGCACCGGCTGCGGCGAGCCCGAGGACGGCGAGAGCCTCGGGGATCACGGCGAGTCGCGGGGCGCGGCGGGCGCTCACGGGCGGGTCACCTCTTCCGGCGCGGCGGCGTCAGCTCCGGCGGCGAGCGTCCCGGTGCCGACCTGTGCATCCGTCTGCGTCGCGGGCTGCGTCGCGGCCTGCGCCGACGCGCGGTGCTCCGCCAGGCCCGCGCTGATGGCGTCGAGCGCGGCGCGGGCCCGGCGCAGCTCGGCGTCGGCCATGGTGTGGCTGGAGTAGCGCGCCTCGCGGAACAGTTCGGCGAGCTCCTGGGGTGCCGTGCCCGCCAGCAGCCCGGCCTCGGTGGCACGACGCAGCAGGTCGGCCGGGCTGTCGGCGGCCTGTCGGCCGACGCCGCCGGCCCCGAGGGAGTCCTCCATCGCGGCGTAGCAGGCGATGACGGCGGCGCGGACGTCCTCTCCGTGCAGGGCCAGCCGCCCGGCACTGACGGCATCGGAGAGGGCCGTGCTCTCGTCGGCGGCGGCGAGTGACGCGGTCAGTTCGGGGGCGGGGGCGGCCCGAGTGCTGAGCCAGCGCAGAACCACGACCACCAGGGCGACGAGAGCGGCGGCGAACGCCAGGCCGCCGAGCACCAGCAGGAGCTCACCCAGCGGGAACGGGCGCGGCTTGGCCTGCGCCTGGTGGAGGTCGGGGGGCTGCGCCCAGGCGGTCGGTGCGGGGCTGCGCGGCTCCGGGGGGAGCGGCGGCGGCGGGGCCGTGGAGTTCGCCGACTTCTTGCCGCCGAGCAGCACGAGGGCGACGAAGGTGACCATGATCGTGAGGATGAGCGTGACGCGGGTCAGCGTGATGAGCCGCCCCTCGCCCGGCGTTCCCATCGGGCGTTCGTTCTGCCGGGCGTGGTACTTCCCGCCGAGGTACCAGCCTCCGGCGACGCAGACCAGGGCGACGAGCAGCCACTCGTCGTGCAGCGGCCCGATCCCGCCGAGCGGGTCGGAGCCGGCGGAGTGCAGGCAGAGAGCGGCGACCACCAGCCCGAGGACGGCGAGTCCGACGATCGCAGCGCGGGGAAGGATCGGGCGGCTGCGGGTCGGATGCGCGGGGGCCGGTCGGCGGGCTGACCGCTCCGCCGTACCTGTCTCGTCCGCCACGCCAGTGCGCCCCCGTGCCCGTGCCTTGTCCTCACCGGTCCGCGTGCTGTGTCAGCGCAGTACGCCGACGAGGTACGCAGGCGAACCGGTCTTGACGGCCACCCTGGCACGGCCCGGACCCCGCCGCCAAGGGCATGCCGGGATTGCCCGACTCGTCCTCGTGTCCTGACCGAATCCGATGCGTCTCGCTGCGCCGGCGCCCTCTTACGACCTGGGGAGCGACAGCGCTCGGGTCAGCGCACGCCGTCGCAGTGACACTGTGCGGCTCCGCCGCGTGGCTTCGATGGCAAGGCGCCGGGACGCCCTTGTGGCGGAGCTACTGGGGCCCCGCGGCGCCGGCCGCTGATGTGAGAGCGGCAACGCGGCAAGCGGAGGTGCCGGGCGGTGGGCGCCTGAGCCCTATCGCTCCCCAGGTCGTCAGGGCCGGTCCGGCCGGACAGGCCCTACTTCCAGCGCGGGTCGTTGTCCCATGCCTCGTTGCGCTCCTTGGCGATCTCCAGCGCCCGGCCCGCCTCCGCCGCGCTCGCGTACGGCCCGAGCCGGTTGCGCGCCGGGCAGACCATGCCCTGCTCCACGGTCTTGTGCTTGAGGCAGTAGTACCAACCCTCGGCCTTGTCCACGCCCTCGTCGGTGCCGCTCATTGACGTGCTCCTTCGATCGTCGTCCCGGTAGCGTCCCTGCAGGGACAATCCTGCCCCGGAGGGCCGGTCGCACGCCTGAGCACTGATCGTCTTACGGATCGTTAGGATTACGGACATGTCTCCCCTTGTTCCCGGAACCCTCTCGCCCACCCGCAGCGTCCCTGCGCACATCCCGCGCCCCGAGTACGTCGGCCGCAAGGCTCCGGCGCCGTACACGGGGCCCGAGGTGCAGACGGCGGAGACGGTCGAGAAGATGCGGATCGCGGGCCGGATCGCCGCCCGCGCCATGGACGCGGCCGCCGCGGTGATCGCGCCGGGCGTGACCACGGACGAGCTGGACCGGATCGCGCACGAGTACATGTGCGACCACGACGCCTACCCCTCCGACCTGGGCTACCGGGGCTTCCCCAAGTCGATCTGCACCTCGGTCAACGAGGTGATCTGCCACGGCATCCCGGACTCGACGGTGCTGCAGGACGGCGACATCGTCAATCTGGACGTGACCGCGTTCATCCACGGCGTGCACGGCGACCTCAACGCCACGTTCCTGGTCGGCGACGTGGACGAGGAGTCCAAGCTGCTGGTGGAGCGGACCCTGGAGGCGACCCGGCGCGGTATCGCGGCGGTGAAGCCCGGACGGCAGATCAACATCATCGGGCGGGTCATCGAGTCCTACGCCAAGCGGTTCAACTACGGTGTCGTGCGCGACTTCACCGGCCACGGCATCAACACGTCGTTCCACTCCGGGCTGATCGTGCCGCACTACGACAGCCCCTACGCCACCACGGTGATGCAGCCGGGAATGACCTTCACCATCGAGCCGATGCTGACGCTGGGCACGTACCAGCACGACATCTGGGCGGACGGCTGGACGGTCGTCACCAAGGACCGCGGGCGCACCGCGCAGTTCGAGCACACGCTCGTGGTCACGGAGGACGGCAGCGAGATCCTGACGCTTCCCTAGCCCCGCTCCTGGGGTGACCTCAGCCGATGAGCCACTGCTCGCCGACGGCGACCGCGCCCACCGCGGTGCAGGCGTCGGTGAGCACCTCCAGCACCCGCAGCGGATCCGGCAGCGGCTGCCCTGGGTCGCGTACCCAGGTCACCGTCGAGCCGTCGGCCAGCCGGGACGGCGGCAGCAGCACGTAGCTGCCGCGGGTGTGCCAGCGCAGCCCCGGGTGCTCGGAGACGTCCTCGGGGCTGGTGTCCAGCTCGGAGGTCCACCACTCGTCCTCGTCGAGCGCGGAGCGGCTGGTCGTGAAGAAGAGGAAGCGGTCGTCACCGATCGCCGCCACCGGCCCGACCGCGACGCCCAGCTCGTCGATGCGCTCCAGGGCGAGGCGTCCCGCCTCGGCCGGCACGTCGAGCACGTCGTGGCTGCGGCCGGTCGCGGTGACCGCGTTCGTCTCGGGTTCGCGGGCCAGCCAGCGGGTGACCTGCTCGATGTCCACGGTGGCCTGGGACTGCCAGGCGAAGGACAGGGGGTGCTGCGCGGGGGCCGGACAGCCGACCCGGCCGCAGGAGCACCGGTAGTCGACGGCGTGGGCAGCCGGGGCCACAGGGAAGCCCGCGCGCACCGCGCGAAGCAGCTGTTCCAGTCGGGAAGCGGCCTCGACCGCACCCGCCGGGGCGACCGTCCGGGCACCTGTGCCGGGCCGTCTGCGCCACCAACTGCCGCGCTTGCTCGTGGATTCCATCGAGCCCCTCTCGCCTCCACACGCGTCCCAGGGTTGCCGGGATGTGTACAGAGCAGGATACGGGTGCGACGGCCGTGCTGTGTGCAGGGGGCTGAAAGTGCCAAGCTGTGCACATGCGACAAGCCCACACCCAGTTCGTCGGCGGCCCCCTCGACGGCAGGGTGCTGCCGGTGGCGGTCAACCTCGCCGAGCGCGTCCCCAAGGAGTACCGGGTGCCGGTGCCCGCGCACGGGGACGTGGCCGCGCAGGTACTGGTGTACCACCGCGAGGAGGTGCGCGGCACGGACGGCCGCCGACGCTGGCGCTACACCTACCAGGGCGAGGGCTAGCCGGCCGACCCCGCCGGGTCGGTCAGCTGGTCACCATCTGAGTCAGCTGGCTCGCCGAAGGCACCTGGTCGGTGATGTTGAGGCCGTTCTGCGCGCCGGCCTGCTTCACACCGGCGACGACAGCCTGGGCCTGGTTGAAGTCGGCGTCGGTGGCGGTGCCGCCCTTGATCTTGCTGGGCAGGCTCTTGATGCTGTCGACACTGGACTGCAACGCATCCGTGGCCTTGGACAGCGTCGGGTCGCCCTTGGCGTCGTTGAGTGCGGCCTTCAGCCTGTTGTAGGTGAAGGCCGCGGCAAGGGCGCCCTTGACGAGCGCGGCGGTCCTGCCGCTGGCGCCGCTCCTGAAGGTGCCGGCCTTGAACGGCTTGTACAGCCACTGGTACGCGGCACCTGCGCCGAGGCCGGCGTTCGCGACGAACTTCGTCTTGGCGAACTTGATCTGGTCCGCACTGCTGGTCGGGCTGGCACCCGCCGCACTGGTCGAGGTGCTGCTCTTTTTGGAGCAGGCGGGCAGCACCAGCAGGGACGCGGCCAGCGCCACCGCGATGATCGAGGTGCGCAGGCGGGGTGACGGCGTCGGCACGGGGACCTCCGGAAATGTCGCGTGGACTCCGGCCCACGCTCACACGGGCCCCGACGGGCAGCGACCCGCCGCGGCCCGAACGGGTGAGGCGCCGCCGCCCGGGGCCGCCTCGGGTCGGACCCGGCGTCAAAGGCTGGGGGCGGGCTCCTCGGCCGGCGGGGTCGGCAGCCAGCCGTCGGGGGAGGCCGTGAGGCGCCGGGTCGGGGCTGGTGGGGAGGCGGGCGGGCTGGTAGGACGGGCGTATGAATGATCACCCTGCCCCCGCCGCTCCGCTCCGCTCCCACTATGACGTCGTGATCGTCGGCGGAGGCCACAACGGCCTGGTCGCCGCCGCCTACCTGGCCAGGGCGGGGCGGAGCGTCCTGCTGCTGGAGCGCCTGGGGCACACCGGCGGCGCGGCGGTGTCCACGCAGGCGTTCGCCGGGGTGGACGCGCGACTGTCGCGGTACTCGTACCTGGTCAGCCTGCTGCCGCGGCAGATCATGGCGGATCTGGGTCTGCGGGTGGAGCTGCGGCGGCGCAGGATCTCCTCGTACACGCCGACGGTGCGCGAGGGACGCCCGACCGGGCTGCTGGTCGACAACGGGGACGAGGCGGCGACGGCTGCCGCGTTCCGCGCGCTGACCGGATCGGACCAGGAGTTCCGCGCATGGCAGGAGTTCTACGGGCGGACCCGGCGGGTCGCCGAGGCGGTCTTCCCGACGCTCACCGAGCCGCTGCCGCAGCGGGAGGAGCTGCGGCGCAGGATCGGTGACGACGGGACCTGGGAGGCGCTGTTCGAACGACCCCTCGGAGAGGCGGTGGAGGAAGCGTTCGCCGACGACCTGGTCCGGGGCGTGGTGCTCACCGACGCCCTGATCGGGACGTTCACGCACGCCCACGACCTGTCGCTGCGCCAGAACCGGTGCTTCCTCTACCACGTCATCGGCAACGGGACCGGCGACTGGGACGTCCCGGTCGGAGGGATGGGGGCGCTCACGGACGCCCTGGCCACGACCGCCCTTGCCGCGGGGACCGAACTGCTGACGGGCTGTGAGGTGACGGCCATTCGGACGGACGGCGTCACCGCCGAGGTGTCCTTCCGCGACTCCCGCGGCGCCGAGGGCGAAGAGCAGGTGGTGGGCGCGACGCAGGTACTGTGCAACGCCGCGCCCCGGACGCTGGACCAGCTGCTCGGCGACGCTCCGTCCGAGCCCGGACCGGAGGGCTCGCAGCTCAAGGTCAACATGCTGCTGCGGCGGCTGCCCCGGCTGCGCGACCGCGCGGTGGATCCACGCGCCGCCTTCGCCGGAACGTTCCACATCGCCGAGTCGTACGGGCAGTTGGAGACTGCCTACCGGGAGGCCGCGAGCGGCGCGATCCCGGCCGCCGCACCCTCGGAGATCTACTGCCACTCGCTGACCGACCCGTCGATCCTCGGCCCCGACCTGCGCCGCCAGGGCTACCAGACCCTCACTCTGTTCGGACTGCACCTACCCGCACGGCTGTTCGCCACCGGTGACCACGACGCCGTACGGGAAGCGGCGCTGGCGGCGGTCCTGGCGCAGCTCGACGCGGTGCTGGACGAACCGCTGGCAGACTGCCTGGCGCTGGACGCCGACGGCCGGCCCTGCATCGAGGCGCGGAGCCCGCTCGACCTCGAACAGGACCTCGGCCTGCCGGGAGGCAACATCTTCCACCGCGACCTCGCGTTCCCCTACGCCGACGAGGCGGCGGCGTCCGGCCGCTGGGGCGTGGGCACCGGGTATGCCAACGTCCTGTTGTGCGGTGCGGGCGCGGTTCGCGGCGGCGGCGTCAGCGGCATCCCCGGGCACAACGCCGCGATGGCGGCCCTGGGGAAGTGACCCCGCCAGGGACGCCGGCGCCGAGCAGGTGTCAGCCGTCGATGAAGAGGTAGTCCGCCTGGTAGGGCACCTCGGCGATCGGGGTCCGGTGCGGGTCGCAGCTGCCGGAGGGGGCGACGCCGCCGACGGTGTTGAGGCGCAGCACCTCGTCCGTGTCGGCAAGCAGGCCGCTGCGCGCGCCGGAGCGGGCAGCGGTCAGGTCCAGCTCGGGGATGTCGCCCTGCCCGTTCGGAGTCTTGCTGACCACTGTGCCGGTGACGGCGCTGCCGTCGGGCGCGACCCACTGCGGCGGGCCCGCGTCGGCCTTGACGAAGGAGTGCCGGATGCCCGCGCCGAGCAGGGCGGAGACGTTGTGCTGGGTGAAGGCGTAGCCCCCGCCGGGCTGCGCCGTGCAGGCGTAGACCTGCTCACCCCGGACCACCGACGCCTCCGACACGGAACTCGGCGAGATCTCCACGGAGTGGGTCAGGCGGTGCAGTTGGCCGCGCACGGCGCCGCCGGGGAACTCGGCGGTGTGGATGTTGGCGTAGAACGCGCCTGGGTCGCTGCGCAGCGAGGCGAGCAGGGCCCGGTCGGCGACCGTGACGGTTCCGGTGACCGAGTTGAGGCTGCCCGGCAGGGCGGTGGCGAAGAGGGCGATCTCGACCTTGCCGTTCACTCCCTTGGCGCCGAGGTGGACGTGGGCCTCGGTCGGCGCGGCGATGCCCTTCCAGCTGAGGGCGAACGAGACCTGGTTTCCCTGGATGCGGAGCAGCTCGACCGCCCGCCCGTCGGGGTCGCCCACCTTGGGCTTGCCGGCGACCGGGACCTCGTTGCGGCCGATCAGGCTCGCCGCGAGGTACACGGCGGTTCCGGAGGTGTCGGGGGTGACCGTGGCGGCGGCCGGCATGGCGCTCATGCCGCTCATGCCGCTCATGGCAGCGCCCGAGGCCGAGCCGGCGCCCGAGCCGGTTCCGCTGCCCGCCTTGGCGGCGGTGCGCCCGCTGTCCGCGAGCACGGGATAGGCGGCGGTGGTCGCCGCGACGGTGAGCGCCGCGGTGGCGGCGAGGGTCCAGGCGGCACGGCGGGTCCTGATGCGAAGCATGACCGGTTCCTTCCGAGCGGGGTGCGGCGCCCCATGCGCCGTACCGTCCCCCTCCACACGGAGGGCCCCGGCGCCGGGTTCGACCGGCGACTGCGAGGAGAATCACGCGCCCTGCCCTGAACCGGGGGCTGCGGATTCTCGTCTCGCGCGCGATCCGGCCGGTTCGGAAACCTCAGAAAAATTCGCCGTCGTCGTTGAACTCCCCAGGAGTGGCATCCGTGTTGACGGTGCGAGCGTCACGAAGACGCCCATCTCCACTCAATCCGCCTCATTCTTGGGGGAATTCGCCATGTCCAAGCTCACCGACCGCGGCCGCGTGCTCGCCGCCTCCGGAATCGCCGCCCTCGCGCTGACCGCCACCGCGTGCAACCCCCTCGCCACCACCACCAGCGCGCAGGCCCCCGCGCCCGCCTCCGCGCCCGCCTCTGTCCCGGCCTCTGCCCCTGCGGCGGACGGCGGCGTGAAGCTGGTCGCGGTGAACACCGCCCAGCTCGGTCCCATCGTGACGGACGCCGACGGCCGGACCCTCTACCGGTTCGACAAGGACACCAGCAACCCGTCAGCGTCCAACTGCGCCGGCGCCTGCGCGTCGAAGTGGCCGCCCGCGACCGTGCAGGACAAGGTCTCCCTGAACGGCGTCAGCTCCGGGCTGGTCGGCACGGTCACCCGCGCCGACGGCACCAAGCAGCTGACGCTCAACGGCTGGCCGCTGTACCGCTTCGCCGGGGACACCGCGGCCGGGCAGGTCAACGGGCAGGGCGTGGGCGGCACCTGGTTCGCGAGCACCCCACTCGGCGCGAAGGCCCAGGACGAGTCGCAGGGCCAGTCCCAGGGCGGCAACTCCGGCTACTCGAGCGGATACTGACCGGACGGTCACGATCACGGGCCGTCCGGACGGGTCAACGGAAGCCGCAGCGGTTGAACCTTTCTCGTCCACCGTACGTGCCTGGTGTGACACATCCCGACGGAGGAGTGGGGCGGATGGCGGGGACAAGGAGCGGCACCCGACAGGGCGCTACGGACGAGGCACTGATCCGAACGCTCTACGAGGAACACGGGCGTGCGCTGCTCGCCTATGCGACCCGGCTGACCGGTGACCGCGCGGCTGCGGAGGACGTGGTGCAGGAGACCCTCATCCGCGCCTGGCGGCACCCCGAGGTGCTGGTCAACAACCGTGGCTCGGTGCGCGGTTGGCTGCTCACCGTGGAGCGCAACCTGATCACCGACCGGTTCCGCGCCAAGGCGGCTCGCCCGGCCGAGGTCGCCGAGGTGTCCGAGACCCTGGCCACGGTGCCGGTCGAGCGCGACCACGCCGACACGGTCGTGGACTCGCTGGTGATGATGGAGGCACTGGACCAGCTCTCCCCCGACCACAGGGACGTGCTGCGGGCCATCTACTACCAGGGGCGCAGCGTCGCCGAGGCCGCCGCGCTGCTGGGCGTGCCGCCGGGGACAGTCAAATCCCGGGCGCACTACGCACTACGGGCACTACGGGAGTCGTACGCGGGCAAGCCGGCGACGTTGAAGGAGGTGGCGGCATGAACACGGAGCAGCACGACGGAGGACTCCTCGGCGCCTACGTCCTCGGCGCGCTCGAAGCGGAGGAGACCGCGTCGGTCGAGGAGCACCTCCTCTCCTGCGAGGTGTGCCGCCGCGAGGTCGCGGAGCTTCAGGACCTGGAGCGGGCTCTCGGGGAGGTGCCCCCGGAACTGTTCCTCGACGGGCGGCCCGAGGACGGTGACCTGCTGCTGCAGCGGACGCTGCGGCAGGCCCGCGCGGAGCGGGGCGCGCGGCAGCGGCGCAGCTGGGTGACGGTGGGCGTGGCGGCCGCGGTGGCGGCCGCGGCGGTCCTCGGCGGCGGGGTGCTGGTCGGCCAGGCCACAAAACCGCAGATCAGCGCGGTCGGTCCGGCGCCTCTGGTCACTGCCACGGTGACGCCGCCGCCCGCGGGGACCAGGACTGAGTCGTTTACTGACTCGATGTCAGGGGCGCGGATGACCGTGACGGTGACCCCGGCCGCTGGTTGGGTGCGGGTGAGCGCCGCGGTCACCGGCGTCCCAGCCGGTCAGCGTTGCGAGCTGGTGGTGACCGGCCGGGACGGTGTACGCCAGGTCGCGGGCAGCTGGCTGGTGTCGCCTGCGGCCGCCCGTAACGGCATCACCCTCGACGGCTCCGCGCTGGTCGCCCCGGGCGACGTCGCATCCGTCTCGGTCCAGAACACCGCCGGGCACACCTTCGTGACGGTTCCGCTGTGACGGGCGGCGGCGCGACGCCGACTCCGTCGACGGTGCCTGCTGCTGCGGTCCTGCCTGCTGCTGCGGTCCTGCCTACTCCCGCGGCTCCACCGCGTAGCGGGCGCCGTTGAGGCGGGGTTCGAGACCTATCCAGATCACCGACATCAGGCGTCGGGCCGTCTCCTCCGGCGGCTCGGGCCCGGTGTCCAGGACCCAGCCGGCCAGGGCGTCGGCCGCGCCGACGATCGCCTGAGCGACGGCGGCGGCCTCGCCCCGGTCGGGGTTGTCGCCGCGCCGGGGACGCGGCACCGAGTCGAGCGCGGCGCGGCGTACCAGCGCCGTGACCGCGTCCACGACCTGGCGGCGGGCGGCGGCGACCTCCTCGACGATCGGCTCGCCCTGGGCTCGGGCCTGCTGGTAGAGCACGATCCAGCTGTCCCGGTGCTCGGCGACGAAGGCGAAGAACGCGGTCAGGCCGCGCCGCAGTTGCTCGCCGGTCTCCAGACCCGGTTCGGCGGCCAGGCCGACGGCCTGGATCAGCCGGTCCGCCTCACGGCGGATGCAGGCGGCGAAGAGCTCCTCCTTGGACCCCAGGTAGAGGTACAGCATCGGCTTCGAGACGTCGGAGGCCTCGGCGATCTCGTCCATGGAGGCGGCGTGGTAGCCGCAGCGGGAGAACACGGACACCGCCGCGTCGAGCATCTGCTGCTCGCGCTGGGCACGCGGCACCCGCTTGGCCTTGGTCGCGGGGACGGCTGTGGCACTCGTGGCACTCGTCGCGGCGAGGTGTGCATCCGGTCGCATTGGGCGAGTCTAGGGGCTGACGGCGAGCGGCATCCCTCCGCCGACCGAGCCCGGCGGCGCCCGATTGCACGAAGCGGCGTACTCGATCTCCTGGCGCGCCCTAGATTTGAGCCATCCGCGACACTCGGTCGTCGCCGGCACGAGGGAGGCCCACGTGGCCACCACCCAGGTCCCTCTTCTGAGCCCAGCCCCTGGCTCCGTTCGCGCGCCTGATCCCCGCCCTGCTGCCGGACCGGTTCCGGTCGGGGCGGTGCGGCCCAACGACCACCTCTGCTTCGTCTTCGGCGACGAGCGCGAGCGTGCGGCGGTGACGACCTCCTTCGTGCGTGACGGGATCGCGGCCAACGACAAGGTCCTCTACCTCGCCGAGGACGACGGCCCCGCGCTGGTCCGGGTCAGGGAGACGCTGATCGGCTCCGGCATCGACGTGGACGGCCTGTCCGCGACCGGGCAGTTGGTGCTGGTCACCGCGGAGCAGACCTACCTGCTGGACGGACGCTTCGATATCGAACGGACCGTCAGCCTGCTGGAGGCGTTGATCGCGCAGGCCGGGGCGGAGGGCTTCCGGCTGCTGCGGGTCACCGGCGAGACCGGCTGGGTGGCCCGGCACGGCATCCTCATGTCGGAGATCATCGCCTACGAGCAGGCGGTGTCGCCGCTGGCGGTGGGCGGCAAGGTGCTGGCCCTGTGCCAGTACGACCACAGAGCCTTCGCCGCCGCCGACATGGTCGCGGTGGACCAGGCCCACGACGGCAGGGCCACCGAGAACGCGCAGTTCGAGAACGGCGAGCTGGTGATCCGCCGCCGCCACGGCGACACGCCTGGCCTCGGCCTGACCGGCGCCGTCGGCGAGGAGGGGCACACCCCGCTGGCCAAGGCCCTCGACGCGGTCCTGGCCGAGTCCTCGACCGAGGAGGATCTCCATGTCGACATGTCGGGTCTCGACTTCATCGATCTGGAGGGCCTGCGACTCCTGGTGACCACCCGTCAGGATCTGGGCGACGGACGGGCCATGCACCTGGAGCGCCCCGCACCGCACGTCCGCCGGGTGATCAGGATGGCCGGGTGGGACGCCGCCAGCAGCTTCCGCTCGCCCAACCCCGACTTCCGCCACCAGGTCTGCGTCTACGGCTCCGACCAGGAGTTCCTGGCCATGGCGCTGCCCTTCGTCGAGGAAGGCTTCCGCCGGGGCGAGCCGGTGCTCGCGGCCACCACCTCGGCCAACCTGGAACTGCTCGGCGACGCCCTGGGCGAGCGAGCCGAACGGCTGGATTTCGCCGAGACCGCCTACTTCGGCCGCCGCCCGCCGCAACGCGTAGCCGCATTCGAACGCTATTGGCGCCACGTGTCGTCCCAACGCCCCCCGGGTCGTGCCGACGCCCACGTGAGGATCCTCGCTGAGCCGGTGTGGGCCGGACGTTCCCGGGCCGAGGCGGCAGCGTGGAAGCGGATGGAGTCGCACCTCAACTCTCTTCTCGCGGACACGAACATCTGGATGATCTGCCCCTACGACAGCCGGATCGCCCCGCCGGACGTGCTCGCCGACGCGCTGCGCACGCACCCCGATTCCGTCTGCGGCGAGCTCAGCGGCCCCTCCCCCGACTACCTGGAGCCAAGCCGTTTCCAGGCAGAGGAGGCACCCGCTCCCCCGCTGGAGCCCGCCCCCTCCGGGGCGGCCAGGCTCAGCTGGAGCGACCCCATGCCCGGGGCGACCCGGCTGCGCGGATTCGTCTCCACCCACGCGACGGCGCTCGGCCTGGCCGGCGAGCGGGTCGAGCTACTGGTGCTGGCAGTCGCCGAGGTCGCCCGGCTGCTGGCGCACGCTGCGGTGGACTCCTCCGCCGTGCCGGACCGGCCCGCCTCGGTCACCATCTGGAGCCGCCCCCGCACCGTCGCCGTCGAGCTGCTGCAGCCCGGGGTGCACCCAGCCGACAGCGCCCTGGACGACCCGCTGCTGGGCTACCGCCTGCCGCGCACCGAGGGCCCCCGGCCCGGCGAGGGCCTCTGGCTGGCCCGGCAGATCTGCGAGACCGTCGAGGTCCGCACGGGAGCGGCCGGGTGCGCCGTACGGATGGAGCTCGCCGGCCCACGCGCCGAGGACCTACGGCAGCGCGACGTACCGGGCCCGACCTGAACTGACCGGCCCTGACGACCCGGAGAGCTGTCCCGACCAGGCCGGGACGGCCGTTGCCGTGACGCGCGGCACTGCCCTCGCCCCTTGCGTCGGGCGCGCCCCGCGGCATTAACTAGCATCGCTAGTTAAGGTCGGCAGCGCAGCCGCGACGGAAGGACCACCTGGTGCAGCAGCATGGAGATCAGTACATCGGCGGCGAGTGGCGGCCCTCCCTCGGGACCGAGTCCGTCCCGGTACTGAACCCGGCGACCGAGCAGGTCATCGCATCCGTCCCGGCCGGCACCCGGGAGGACGTCGACGCGGCCGTCGCCGCCGCCCGCGCCGCCGCCCGCAGCTGGGGCGCGACCACCCCCGAGCTCCGCCTGGACCACCTCACCCGGCTGCGGGACGGTCTCGCCGCCCGCCAGGCCGAGATCGCCGAGACCGTCGTCGCCGAACTCGGCTGCCCGATCGGCTTCGCCACCTCCGTCCAGGCCGCCCTGCCCCTGGGGGTCGCCCACTCCTACCTGAACATCCTCGCCGAGTACGAGTTCAGCGAGCAGGTCGGCAACTCCATCGTCTACGCCGAGCCCGCCGGGGTCGTCGCCGCGATCACACCGTGGAACTACCCGCTGCACCAGATCGTCGCGAAGGTCGTCCCCGCCATCGCCGCCGGCTGCACCGTGGTCCTCAAGCCCGCCGAGGACACCCCGCTGGTCGCCCGGCTGTTCGCGCAGATCGTCCATGAGGCGGGCTTCCCCGCCGGCGTGTTCAACCTGGTCACCGGCATCGGCGCGGTCGCGGGCGCGGCCCTGGCCGCGCACCCCGACGTGGACCTGGTCTCGTTCACCGGCTCCACCGCCGTCGGCCGCAGCATCGCGGAGACGGCCGGCGGCGGCATCAAGCGCGTCGCCCTGGAGCTCGGCGGCAAGTCCGCCAACGTCGTCCTCCCCGGCGCCGACCTGGGCCGCGCCGTCAACGTCAACGTCGGCAACGTCTTCGCCAACTCCGGCCAGACCTGCAGCGCCTGGACCCGGCTGCTGGTCCACCAGGACCAGTACGAGGAGGCGGTGGCCATCGCCGCCAAGGCCGCCGCCAAGTACGTGCCCGGTGACCCGACCGCCGCCGAGACCCGCCTCGGCCCCGTCGTCAACGCCAGGCAGCGCGACCGCGTGCGCCGCTACATCGAGACCGCCGTGGGCGAGGGCGCCCGCGTCGTCGCCGGAGGCCCCGAGGCCCCCGAGGGCCTGCCGGTCGGCTTCTACGTCCGCCCGACCGTCCTCGCCGACGTCACCCCGGACGCGACCGTCGCCCAGGAGGAGATCTTCGGCCCGGTCCTGTCGATCATCGCCTACCGCGACGAGGCGCATGCCCTGGAGATCGCCAACGGCACCGACTACGGCCTCGCGGGCGGCGTCTGGGCCGCCGACAACGAGACCGCCGCCGCGTTCGCGCGCGGCATGGACGCCGGTCAGATCGACATCAACGGCGGCCGCTTCAACCCCCTCGCCCCGTTCGGCGGCTACAAGGGCTCGGGCGTCGGCCGCGAGTTGGGGCGGCACGGCCTGGAGGAGTTCCTCCAGCCCAAGTCACTGCAGTTCTGACCCCCGATCCCCGGCCCCCACTGCGAAGCAAGAGGTTCACCATGGTCCGCGCCGCCCTGCTCCCAGCCCTGGGCGCACCCCTGGAGCTCACCGAGATCGAGCTGCCCGAACCCGGCCCCGGCCGGGTGCGGGTGAAGCTGGCCGCCGCCGGCGTCTGCCACTCCGACCTGTCGATGACGACCGGCGTGTTGCGCGCGGCCACCCCGGTGGTCCTTGGACACGAGGGTGCGGGCACCGTCGTGTCCGTCGGCGAGGGCCTCAGCACCGTGCGCCCCGGCGACCGCGTCGTCCTCAACTGGGCCCCGGCCTGCGGCCACTGCCACCTCTGCGGCCTCGGCGAGCCGTGGCTGTGCGAGAACCAGTACGCCGCCTCGGTCGAGACCTACGCCTCGCTGGCGGACGGCACCGAGCTCTACCCCGGCCTGGGCGTCGCCGCGTTCGCCGAGGAGACGGTCGTCAGCGAGCGCGCGCTGATCCCCCTCCCCGAAGGCGTCCCGCTCACCTCCGCCGCGCTGCTCGGCTGCGCCGTGCTCACCGGCTACGGCGCGGTCCACAACGCGGCGAAGGTCCGCGCGGGCGAGTCCGTGGTGGTCTACGGGCTCGGCGGCGTCGGCCTGGCCGTGCTGCAGTCCGCCCGGATCGCCGGCGCGTCCCCGATCATCGCGGTGGACGTCACCCCCGAGAAGGAGGAGCTCGCCCGCCGCCACGGCGCGACGGACTTCCTGGTCGCCGACGAGCAGACGGCCAAGGCCGTCCGCAAGCTCACCGGCGGCCACGGCGCGGACCACGCGTTCGAGTGCGTGGGCCGGGGCAGCACCATCCGCGCCGCCTGGTCCGCGACCCGCCGCGGCGGGCGGACCACCGTGGTCGGCATCGGAGGCAAGGAGGACATGGTGTCTTTCTCCGCGCTGGAGGTCTTCCACTTCGCCCGAACGCTCACGGCCTGCGTCTACGGCAACAGCGACCCGGTCCGGGACCTCCCGGTGCTGGCCGAGCACGTGCGCGCGGGGCGGCTCGACCTGGAGTCGCTGATCACCGACCGGATCACCCTGGACGAGATCCCGGCGGCGTTCGAGCGGATGGCCGCGGGGCGCGGCGGACGCTCCTTGGTGATCTTCTAGTCAGAGGGCAACCGCCTACAACCTATAGGGGCGCGGGGCTCTGCTTGATCAACGGCGTGCGCTGCCAACCATCTACGAAGGTGCATCGCTGGCAGCGCAGTTCCCCGCGCCCCTTAGGTGTCTGGCACCTGCCCGCAGTGCGTTAAGGTGGTTCGTTCACCCGCTTGCTCCAGGACCGAGGAATTCACGTGAGCTCCGACCAGCCCGCCACCGCAACGCAGGTACTCAGCGAGGCCGGGCGGCGTCGCACCTTCGCCGTGATCAGCCACCCGGACGCCGGCAAGTCCACGCTCACCGAGGCCCTGGCACTGCACGCGCAGGCGATCACCTCGGCCGGCGCCGTGCACGGCAAGAGCGGACGGCGGGGCGTGACCAGCGACTGGATGGAGCTGGAGCGCGAACGCGGCATCTCGGTCACCTCCGCCGCGCTGCAGTTCGGGCACCGCGACCACGTGATGAACCTGGTCGACACCCCCGGCCACGCCGACTTCTCCGAGGACACCTACCGGGTCCTCGCCGCCGTCGACTGCGCGATCATGCTGGTGGACGCGGCAAAGGGGCTGGAGGAGCAGACCCGCAAGCTGTTCTCCGTGTGCCGCCACCGCGGCGTCCCGGTGATCACCTTCATCAACAAGTGGGACCGTCGTGGCCGCGAGGCCCTGGAACTGCTGGACGACATCCAGAACGTGCTGGACATCACGCCCGTGCCGGTGGTGTGGCCGGTCGGCAACGCGGGCAACCTCCGTGGCCTGGTCCAGGCTTCGGACACCGAGCAGATGCTGCGCTTCACCCGCGTCCCCGGCGGCACGCACAAGGCCGTCGAGGAGCGCCTCACCCACGAGCAGGCGGAGGCGGAGGAGGGCGAGGTCTGGCAGACCGCCCTGGAGGAGCTGGAGCTGGTGCTGTCCTCCGGCCCCGGCTGGGACGAGGAGGCGTTCCGTGCGGGGAAGATCTCACCGGTCTTCTTCGGTGCGGCGCTGACCAACATCGGTGTGGGACTGCTGCTGGACGCGGTCGTCGACATCGCCCCGCCGCCCGGCCCGCGCCCGCTGGCCAAGGGCGGTGAGCGGGAGGTCGCGACGGACTTCTCCGGACTGGTGTTCAAGATCCAGGCGAACATGGACCCGGCGCACCGCGACCGCATCGCCTTCGTCCGCGTCTGCTCGGGCGTGTTCGAGCGCGGGATGAGCGTGACCCGGGCGGCGAGCGGCCGCTCGTTCGCGACCAAGTACGCGCACACCGTCTTCGGCGCGGAGCGGACCGTCGTCGACACCTCCTACCCGGGCGACGTGGTCGGCCTGATCAACGCCACTGCGCTGCGCGTCGGCGACACCCTCTACGCGGGCAAGAAGGCCGAGTTCCCGGCGCTGCCCGCGTTCGCCCCCGAGCACTTCGCGGTCGCCCGGCCGAAGGACATCAGCCGCTCCAAGCAGTTCCGCAAGGGCATCTCGCAGCTGGACGAGGAAGGCGTGGTGCAGGTCCTGGTCTCCGACCGGCGCGGCGACCAGGCCCCGGTCCTGGCGGCGGTGGGCCCGATGCAGTTCGACGTCGTCCTGCACCGCATGGAGCACGAGTTCTCGTCCCCCATCGCCCTGGACTACCTCCCCTACAACATCGCCCGCGTCACCGACGCGGAGGGCGCGGCGACCCTGCACCGCTCCCGCCTGATCACCGGTGAGGCCCTGACCCGCCGCTCGGACGACGTGCTACTGGCCCTGTTCGGCGACAAGTGGCAGATGAACAGCTTCGTCCGCAGCAACCCCGACGTGAAGCTCGAAGCCCTGATCGCCACCGCCGACTGACGGATCGTCACTCCTGCTTCTCGCCCGAGGTGAAGCGGGAGATGATCAGGGCGATGATGATGATCGCGCCGTTGAGGCACTGGTTCCACAGCGGCGGGACGCCGGCCAGGGTCATCACGTTGACGACGAGTTGCAGCGTCAGGACGCCGGTGAGGGCGCCGAAGAGGGTGCCGCGGCCACCGTTGAGGCTGACGCCACCGATGACCGTGGCGGCGAAGACCTGGAAGATCCAGCCGCTGCCCTGGTCGGCGGAGATGGAGCCGTAGTGGCCGGTGTAGAGGACGCCGGCGAATGCGGCGAGCAGGCCGCCGACGATGAGGACGATCCAGGTGATCCGGTCGACCCGGATCCCCGCCGTGCGGGCGGCCTCCGCGTTGCCGCCGATCGCGTAGAGCGCGCGGCCGTGGCGCAACCAGGCGAGGGCGCAGCCGCCGAGGGCGAAGAGGACGACGCAGATCCAGATCGCGGCGGGGACGCCCAGCCAGGAGCTGCTGCCCAGGTAGGTGAAGGAGCCGGGCAGGTTGACGATCGACTGGCCCTGGGAGAGGGCTACCTGCAGGCCGCGCAGCATGGTGAGTCCTCCGAGGGTGACGATGAACCCGTTCAACCGCAGCTTGAGGATCAGGAAGCCGTTGAGGCCGCCGATGAGCGCACCGACCAGCAGGCAGAGCGGGATGGCGGTCCAGCCGGGGAACAACCCGAGGCCGTTGAAGCGCCCGCCGTGGGTGGGCAGCACCATCCAGACCGCGATGACGGGGGCGACGCCGATGGTGGACTCGAGCGACAGGTCCATCCGGCCGCAGATCAGGATCAGCGCCTCGGCCAGCACCAGCAGGCTGAGCTCGGTGGACTGCTGGGCGACGCCGATGAGGTTCGCCGAGGTGAGGAACGCCGGGGAGACGATGAAGCCGATGATCCCGAGGACGAGGAGCACAGGCACGAGCGAGAGGTCGCGGTAGCGCTTGAGGTCCAGTCCGCGACGCGCGCCGACCGGGTCGGCGCCGGAGGCGGGTGCGCCGTCCGTCGTAGTGGTGGTCGTGCTCGTCGTCGTGTCGATCGCGCCGGGCATTGCTTCCCTTTCCATCACAGGCCTTCCATTGCCGCGACGAGCTGCTCGTCGCTCCAGCCGGGGCTGAACTCCCCGACGACGCGTCCGTGGAACATCGCCAGGACGCGGTCACAGCTGCGCAGGTCGTCGAGCTCGTCGGAGACGATCAGCGCCGCCCGCCCCTCCTCGGCGTGCCTGCGGATGCGGCTCAGCAGGAACTCCTTGGACTTGACGTCCACGCCGTTGGTGGGCCGGATCGCTACCAGGACCTGCGGGTCGGTGGCGAGCGCGCGGGCGACGACGACCTTCTGCTGGTTGCCGCCAGAGAGTGCGGCGACCGCGGTGGCCGGGCCGGGCGTTCTGATGTCCAGGTCCTTGATCATGCGCCCGGCGAAGGCGGCGATCCGGGACGGCAGCACGGTCCCGTAGGGGCCGAGCTGGCTGGTCACGGTGAGGGTCGCGTTCTCGGCGACGCTGCGGCCGACGACCAGGCCCTGCAGGTGGCGGTCCTCAGGGACCAGACCGACGCCTGCGGCCAGCGCGCCGGGGATGGAACCGGACCTGACGGTCCGTCCGCCGACGGCGACCGTGCCGGCGGCGGGGCGGTGCAGCCCGGCGAGGGTCTCGCCGAACTGGACGTTGCCGCTGGCCGTCGCCCCGGCGAGACCCACGACCTCCCCCGCGCGCACGGAGAGCGACAACTCCTCGTAGGCGCCGGGGAGACTGAGACGGTCGACGGTCAGCAGGTCGTCGATCTCATCGCCGGTGTGAACCTCGGGCGCCCCGACCGTGGTCGAGGTCGCGTCGGGTGCCTCGCTCTCCCCCGTCATGGCCTCGACCAGGGCAGTCCGGTCCAACTCGGCGACCGGCGAGGTGACGATGTGGCGGGCGTCGCGGTAGACGGTGACGCTGGTGCACAGCTCGTACACCTCGGGGAGGTGGTGCGAGATGAAGAGGAAGGCCACGCCGGACCGTTGGAGCTCGCGCAGCTTGGCGAAGAGGCGCTCGATGCCGCGTGCGTCGAGCTTGGCGGTGGGCTCGTCCAGGATGATGAAGCGGGCGCCGAAGGACAGCGCCCGGGCGATCTCCACGAACTGGCGCTGCTCCACCGTCAGATCCCGGGTCAGCGCGGCAGGGTCGACGTCGACGCCGTACTCGCCGAGCAGGTCGGCGGCACGGCGACGTAGCTGCTTCCAGCGGATCGGGCGGAACGCGCCCTCGCTCTGCCGATCGAGGAAGAGGTTCTCAGCCACCGTCAGTTCCGGGATGACGGTGGAGCGCTGGTACACGCAGGCGACCCTGGCGCGCCAGGCTGCGGTGTCCCCGAAGGAGGGTGCGGGTTGCCCGCCGAAGCTGAGGCTGCCGGTGTCAGGGCGCTGCATCCCGGTGAGGATCGACACCAGCGTGGATTTTCCCGCTCCGTTGCGGCCGACCAGCGCATGGGACTCCCCGGGCGCGACGACGATCTGCGCGTCGCGCAGGGCGACGGTGACGCCGAAGCGCTTGGTGATCCCGTGGGCCTCGACCACGGGGGGCGTACCGGGGGGTGTCGCAGGTGGCGTGTCGGCCACGACGGTGGTCCTTTCGGCGTTCCGAGTTCGAGTTCCGAGTTCGAGTTCCGAGTCGCGACGACTCTGGCAGCCGTTCGCTACTTCGAGACGCTGTTACCCCAAAGGGACTTGTCGTCCACGTTGGTCTTGGTGACCAGTGGCGCGGGAAGCTGGTCCTCAAGTCCGTTGGGGATCTGGATGATGGTCGAGTTGTGGTCGGTCGGGCCGGGCTGGAAGGTCTTGCCGGCGACGGCGGCCTCCGCGTAGAAGAGGGCGTACTTGGCGTACAGGTCGGCCGGCTGGGAGATGGTCGCGTCGATCTGGCCCTTGCGGATCGCGTCGAACTCCTGCGGGATGCCGTCGTTGGAGATGATGGTGATGTGGCCGGGCGTGCCGGCCGGCTTGAGCAGGCCCTTCTGCTGCAGCAGCGCGAGGGTGGGCTGCAGGAAGACGCCGCCCGCCTGCATGTAGATGCCGTTGAGGTCGGGGTTCTGGGCCAGGGTGGTCTGCAGCTTGCTGGAGGCGACGTCGCCCTTCCAGTCGGTGGGCAGCGCGAAGACCTGGATACCCGGGTAGTTCTGCTTCATGCAGGCGCCGAACGCCTCGGAGCGGTCGCGGCCGTTGATGGAGGTGAGGTCGCCCTCGAACTCGGCGACCTTGCCCTTGCCCTTGAGCTGGTCGCCGAGGAACTTGCAGGCCTGGGTGCCGTAGGCGCGGTTGTCGGCGCGGACGACCATGTAGACCTTGCCCTTGTCGGGCCTGGTGTCGACGCTGACGACCGGGATGTTCTTGGACGCGAGGGTGTCCAGGGTGGTGGCCACGGCCCCGGTGTCCTGAGGGGCCATCACGATGGCCTTGGCGCCGGTGTTCTCGAAGACCTGGACGTTGGCGACGAGCTTGGTGATGTCGTTCTGGGAGTTGCTGACCGGCAGCTCGTTGATCCCGTCGGTGGTCGCGTCCTTCTGGACGTACTGCGCGTAGGAGTTCCAGAAGTCCGAGTCGGAGCGCGGCAGGTCGACGCCGATCGGCGGCTTGGCCGCCGCGGAGCCGCCCGCCGTTGCGGTGGTGGCACTGCCGCGGTTACAGGCGGCGAGGCCGGTGACAAGGAGCACCGATGCGACTGCTGCTGCGGTACGGGTGGCTCTGCGGTTCATGACCTTCACACTCCCGGTCTGTGCGAGTCTTGACATCCGATGTATGAGAGGAAACGAAGGAGCGCTTCAGTACTGCAGCGCGGAGTCCCTCCCCCTGGAGAGCACGCTCTCCGGGTTCCACTTCTGGCGAGCAGGACGTTACGACCGTATTACCCCTGCTGACAAGACTGCGTACTGGCTCAATTCCGTCACGGCTCACACATCCGATGTTTGCCTTGCGCGCCGGATGGGCGATCCGTAGACTCCCCATCCAAGCCAGCCCCTCCGACCTTTGCTGTGAGGTCCCTGGCTCCCCTCTGTCTCCGCCGGTGAGAGGAACACCCTTGTCCGCAGCGACCGCACGCATCGTCGGGGTGGACACCTACGACATCCGGTTTCCCACGTCACGTGAGCTCGACGGCTCCGACGCGATGAACCCGGACCCCGACTACTCGGCCGCCTACCTGATCCTGCGCACCGACACCGACGACGGGTTGGAGGGGCACGGCTTCACCTTCACCATCGGCCGCGGCAACGACGTCCAGGTCGCCGCGATCGAGGCGCTCCGCCTGCATGTCGTCGGCCGCGACGTGGCCGAGCTGTGCGCCGACCCCGGCGCGCTGTCCCGAGCCCTCGTCGGCGACAGCCAACTGCGTTGGCTCGGACCGGAGAAGGGGGTGATGCACATGGCCGTCGGCGCCGTCGTCAACGCCGTCTGGGACCTCGCCGCCAAGCGGGCCGGCAAGCCGCTGTGGAAGCTCCTGGCCGACGCCGAGCCCGAATGGCTGGTCTCCCAGGTCGACTTCCGCTATATCGAGGACGCGCTGACCCGCGAACAGGCCTTGGACCTGCTGCGAGGCGCACGCGAAGGACGCGGGGAGCGCGAGGCGCGGCTCCGCACGGACGGCTACCCCGGCTACACCACCTCCCCCGGCTGGCTCGGCTACTCCGACGAGAAGCTCACCCGCCTCGCCCACGACGCCCTCGCCGACGGCTTCACCCAGATCAAGCTGAAGGTCGGCTCGGACCTCGCCGACGACATCCGCCGCTGCCGCGCCGCCCGCGCCGCTATCGGCCCCGCGACCCGGATGGCCATCGACGCCAACCAGCGCTGGGGCGTGGACGAGGCCATCGCCTGGACCAAGGCCCTGGCCGAGTTCGACCCGTACTGGATCGAGGAGCCCACCAGTCCCGACGACGTCCTCGGCCATGCCGCCATCCGCGCCGGAGTCGCCCCGGTCAAGGTCGCCACCGGCGAGCACGTCCAGAACCGGATCATCTTCAAGCAGCTGCTCCAGGCCGGCGCCATCGACGTGCTGCAACTCGACGCCGCCCGGGTCGGCGGGGTCAACGAGAACCTGGCCATCCTGCTGCTCGCCGCGCGCTTCGGCGTCCCGGTGTGCCCGCACGCGGGCGGAGTGGGCCTGTGCGAGCTGGTCCAGCACCTGGCGATGTTCGACTTCGTCGCGGTGTCCGGGACGACGGACGACCGGGTCATCGAGTACGTCGACCATCTGCACCAGCACTTCGTCCATCCGGTCGGCATCTCCCGCGGCCACTACCTGGCACCGTTGGCCCCCGGCTTCTCCGCCGACATGAAGCCCGGCTCCATCGCCGAGTTCACCTACCCCACCGGGGCGTTCTGGGCGGCGGACGCCCTCGCCGGCGGCGGACTTGTCACCACCCCGGACACCCCGCAGACTGCCCTCACCACCACCGAGGAGACCTCCCGATGACCGAACTCACCGGACTACGCGCCCTGGTAACCGGTGGCGCCTCCGGCATCGGGCGGGCCACCGCCCTGCTGCTGGCCGCCCACGGCGCCGACGTCGCCGTACTCGACCTGACGGTCGACACGGTGGAGAAGCCCCTGCACGGTATCCGGGCCGACCTCGCCGACGACGCCTCGGTGCGCGCCGCCGTCGCGGAGGCGATCGACGTGCTCGGCGGCCTCGACATCCTGGTCAACAACGCGGGCATCGGCGCTGTCGGCACCGTCGCCGACAACGCCGACCAGGAGTGGCACCGGGTGCTGGACGTCAACGTCCTCGGCCTGGTCCGCACCACCCGCGCGGCGCTGCCGCACCTGCGTGCCTCCGCCCACGCCTCGATCGTCAACACCTGCTCCATCGCCGCCACCGCCGGGCTGCCGCAACGCGCCCTGTACTCCGCCAGCAAGGGCGCGGTGCTGTCGCTCACCCTCGCCATGGCCGCCGACCACATCCGCGAGGGCATCCGCGTCAACTGCGTCAACCCGGGTACGGCCGACACCCCGTGGGTCGGCCGGCTGCTCGACGCCGCACCCGACCCGGCCGCCGAACGCGCCGCCCTCGACGCCCGCCAGCCCATCGGCCGCCTGGTCACCGCCGAGGAGGTGGCCGCAGCCATCGTCTACCTGGCCGGCCCCACGGCCGCGTCCGTCACCGGCACCGCGCTGGCCGTGGACGGCGGCATGGCCGGACTGCGACTGCGTCCGGCCCAGTGAACGCGACCCCCGGCCTGCAGGTCACCGACGCGCACCACCACCTCTGGGACCTCTCCGTCCGCGACCAGGACTGGATCACCGGCCCGGAACTCGCGTCGCTGCGCCGCGACTTCACCCTCGCCGAGCTGGCCCCGCAGGCGGCGGCGGCCGGGGTCGGCCGCAGCGTCCTGGTGCAGACCGTCACCGTCGCGGAGGAGACGCCCGAGTTCCTGGCCCTCGCGGCATCCGGCGACCTGGTCGCGGGCGTCGTCGGTTGGACCGACCTCACCGCGCCCGGCATCGCCGACACCCTGGCCGAGCTGCGTGAACTCCCGGGCGGGGACGCCCTCGTGGGTATCCGGCACCAGGTCCAGTCCGAGCCGGACCCGCAGTGGCTCTGCCGCCCCGAGGTGCTGCACGGCCTCGCCGCGGTGGCGGCGGCCGGGCTGGCGTACGACCTGCTGGTGCAGCCGCACCAGCTCCCCGCTGCGACCGCCGCCGCCCGCGCGCTGCCGCAGCTCCGCTTCATCCTGGACCACCTGGGCAAACCCCCCGTCGCCGAGGGCACCTCCGAACCCTGGGCGACGGAGCTGCGGGCCCTGGCCACCCTGCCGAACACCACCGCGAAGCTGTCCGGCCTGGTCACCGAGGCCGACTGGGCGTCCTGGACGGTCGCGGGCCTGCGCCCCTGGACCGACACCGCGCTGGACGCCTTCGGCCCCTCCCGGCTGATGTTCGGCTCCGACTGGCCGGTCTGCCTGCTCGCCGCCCGCTCCTCCTATGGCGAGGTGCTGGACACCGCGCGCGCCCTCACCGCCGACCTCAGCCCCGACGAGCAGGCAGAGATCTTCGGGCGGACCGCGCAGCGGGCCTACCGCCTGCGCTGACGGACCTCCCAGGCGACGCTGTCGACGGCCTCCTTGGCCTCCCGCAGGCCGACCCCGGTGATGGTGCGGTAGCTCTTGATGGCCTGGATCAGCTTCTCCCGGTGCACCCAGTCCATCACCTCGGGCATGCCGCGCGGATCCAGAGCGGAGAACCCGCCGGGTACCGGGAGCGCGCCCGGGGGAACCGCGTCGGACGGCCCGGTGCCGATGCCGAGGTGCGCCATGACGGCGTCGAGCTTGGCCTCGATCGACCGGAGCCTGGCCTCGGTGTCGGGCTCCGGGCCGCCGTGGCCGTCCGTCTTGTCGAAAATACTCATGGCCAGAACCTACGACATCAGGCCGACTCGCGGACAACCAGCGTCGGGTGGAACACCGCCGACTGCAGGGCCTCCGCGGGCTCCACGATCTGCTGCAGCAGCAGCTGCGCCATCCGCGCCGCCATCTCCTCAAGCGGCTGCCGGACCGTGGTCAGCGGGGGGTCGCAGGCCAGCGCGGCGCTGCTGTCGTCGAAGCCGACCAGCGCGACGTCCTCGGGGACGCGCCGACCCGCTCGGTTGAGGACCGGCAGCGCGCCCAGCGCCATCAGGTCGGAGGCGACGAACACCGCGTCCAGCTCCGGGGCCTCGGCGAGCAGCCGGCGCATCGCCGCCGCGCCGCCGGCCTGGGTGAAGTCGCCCTCGACCATGCCCTCCTCCGGGAGACCGTGCGCGGCCAGGGCCTCCCGGAACCCGGCGAGGCGCTCCTGTGCGGACGCCATGTCCAGCGGCCCGGAGAGGGTGGCGATCCGCCGCCTCCCGGTGGCGACCAGATGCTCGACGGCCAGGGTCGCACCCGCGCGCTGGTCCGCCTCGACGAAGCTGATCGAGGTGGACTGGCCGGGACGGCCCGAGAGCACGGCGGGGACCTGGGCCTCGGCGAGCATCCCGGGCAGCGGGTCCGCGGCATGGCCGCAGATCAGCACCACGCCGTCGACGTGGCCCTGGCGAAGGTAGCTGATCAGGTTGGTGCGGGAGGCGGCGTCGTCCACGAGCATCAGCACCAGCTGGACGCCGCGCGGACGGATCACCTCCATGACCCCGGTGACGACCCGCCCGAAGAACGGGTCGGTGAACATCCGGCCGAGAAAGGGGTCCGCCACGGCGCGCTGCTCGGCCTCGGAGACGACCAGCGCGATCGAGTCCGTCCGCCGGGTGACCAGCGAGCGGGCGGCCCGGTTGGGCACGTAGTTGGTGGCGGCGACCGCGCCCTCGACGAGCTGGCGCAGCGCCGGGTCCACGGTGGTACTGCCGTTGATGACGCGAGAGACCGTGGCCCGGGACACACCTGCGACCCGGGCCACGTCCTCGAGCGTGACCGACCCCATGGACGGCGGCTTCCTGTTCATGAGGTAGTTATACCCGGACGCCGCCGACCCTGTTTCAGCGGTGACTCACGGATACGACACGAGGTAGACGTTGTTGGTGGTGGAGTTCGCCGTCCCGCCGGCGTTGTCGATGACGTGGTTGATGGTGCCGACGCCGCCGAGCGACACCGTGGCGAGGTCGTGGAACAGCACGCCCGCCGTGTTGGGCACCTCGAAGGCGTGCTCCGAGACGACCGTCGGGTCGACGTTGAAGTAGCAGTAGCTGCCGACGCCCCATGCCTCGTGGCTGGTCACGCTGTCGGCGACCTTGTAGGCGGGGTAGCCGCGGTTTGCTCCGTTCATCCAGGCGGCCTGGTTGGGCGGGTCGTAGGGCATCTCGTTCTGGAAGAAGTAGGTGCGTCCGCCGTTGCCGTTCCAGAGCACCTCGTACTTCTGGAAGTGCTCCACCGCCAGCCCGTACATGGTGACGTTGTCGCCGTTGACGAGCAGCCCGGTGTCGGCCGTGTTGACCGCCCAGCCGGTGTTGCTGCCGTGGTCGGCGCGCCACAGCCAGAGGTTGTCGCCGATGGTGTTGCGGCTGTTGATGACCAGGCTGTTGGTCGCCTTGCCGACCGCGCCGGTGCCGCCGATGCGGACGTAGAGGTCCTGGACGGTGGTCGGGTCGGCGCTGTGGTCGACGCTCGCCCCGGCCGGGCCGATCTGCACCAGGGAGGCGGAGTTGGTGGTCCCGGCGTCGATCAGGAAGCCCGCGATGCGGACTCCGTCGACGTCGGCGGTGGAGATCGCGGTGACGCCGTTGTCCGGCACCAGGGTGGCCAGGCCCATGCCCAGCACGACCGTGTCCGGGCGGGTGACCTGGAGGGTCTGGTCGAGGTGGTAGACGCCCGGGGTGACCAGGAGATTGTCGCCCGCCGCGAGCGCGGAGTTCATCGTCTCAGCGGTGTCGCCGGGCTTGGTTACGTAGAAGGTGTGCATCGGCAGGGAGGTCCCGGCCGGGGTGCCGTTGATCCAGGTGGCGCCGCTGCTGTTGGTCTGCAGGCCGGGGACGAAGACCTTGTACAGGCCGGTCGACTGGTCCACGTAGAGGAACGGCTTCTCGCGGGAGGTCGGCGTCTGCGCGACGACGGTGTGCGAGGGGTTGGGGAAGTTCTGCGCGGGCGCGTTGGTGTCGCCGACGAAGACCATGTTCCACACGGAGCCGTTCCAGCTGCCCCAGGTGTTGTTGCGGGACATCCACTGCTGCTGGGAGCCGGAGTTCACGGCTCCGCTGATCCGCGAGTCGGCGAGGAAGCCGCCGCTGGCCCAGCCGTCACCGGTCGGGTCCAGCTTGAGGTTGCCGTGCACGTCCACCCGGCGCAGCGACGCGCCCTGGGCGACGGCCCAGGTGTCGGTGCCGCTCGGCGGGGTGACCGAGAAGTTCTCGGCCTCGCGCCAGAAGTTCTGGGTGGCGTTGCCGTTGAACCAGCCCGCGTCGACGGTGACATAGCCGTTGATGTTGACGTCGTCGGGCGACAGGCCCAGACCGGCGACCTGGGTGTTGAAGCCGACGTTGGCGCTGACGCTGTAGCTGCCGGGCTTGAACAGCAGCGCGTTGCGCTGGGTGCCGAACTGGTTGGTCTGCTGCTGGTTGAAGACGGTGTCCAGGGTGCTCTGGATGCTGGTCGTGGACATCGACGGGTCGAAGATGGTGACGTTGGGCCCGAAGTCGGGGGTGTCCGTGGTCGGCGGGCCGGTGACCGTGCCGCCGCCGGTGGTGTGCACGGTGAACTCCCAGAGGGAGTAGCCGTATCCGGTGGCGCGCGCCGTGCCGTACATCCTGATGTAGCGGCCGGTGCCGGTGACGTTGAGGGTCTCGATGCCGCCAGCGCCCGTCGTGGTGGAGTAGATCGAGGTCCAGTTCGTCCCGTCCGCCGAGACCTGGATCTGGTACGCCTTGCCGTACGCGGCCTCCCAGTTCAGGACGACCTGGCAGACCGTCACGGACGAGCCGAGGTCGACCTGGAGCCACTGCGGGTCGCTGTAGGCGCTGGACCAGCGGGTGCCGGTGTTGCCGTCCACGGCCGCGGAGGCGGGGGTGCCCGCGTTCTCGGTGGACGAGGCGGTCGCCGTCATGCCCTGCGCCGCGTTGGTGGTGCCGCAACCGCCGCCCGTGCCGCCGGTGGTGCCGTAGACCTGGAACTCCCAGAGCGAGTAGCCGTATGTGGTGGCGCGCGCCGTGCCGTACATCCGGACGTAGCGGCCGGTGCCGGTGACGCTGAGGGTCTCGATGCCGCCCGCGCCCGTCGTGGTGGAGTAGATCGAGGTCCAGTTCGTCCCGTCCGCCGAGACCTGGATCTGGTACGCCTTGCCGTACGCGGCCTCCCAGTTCAGGACGACCTTGTCGACGGAGGCGCTGGCGCCCAGGTCGACCTCGAGCCACTGCGGGTCGCTGAAGGCGCTGGACCAGCGGGTACCGGTGTTGCCGTCCACGGCTGCAGACGCGGGCGTGCCCGCGTTCTCGGTGGACGAGGCGGTCGCCGTCTTCCCCTGCGAGAGCAGGGAGTCGGCGGCGTGCGCGGCCGTCGGCGGGGTGAGGAACACCGCGAGCATGGCGGCGAGCACCAGCAGCACGGTCCAGAGCCCGGTTCGCCCGGACTGCTGTGACGCTCGGATGGGAGCGGATCTCATGTGCATCTCCTGCGCGATGAGACGGAGGGTGGGGGAGGGCATGGCGGAGCGACACCGGGTCCATGACTGGACCCGGCGCCAGCTGTGTCCTTGAAGCGATCGAGGCACCCTGACGGGGAGGCGTGAGAGCGCTCTCTCGGCTGCGAGTTTTGCGCCCGCCCAGGCCCGCGTCAAGACAGTTGACGCGCCGGAACTGACTAGGGGTGCTCCGCGGAAGTGGTGCGAGGGTACGAGCGGCGTCTGGTGCGGTGCATGGGCGTGGCGGAGGAGAGAGCCAACCGTGGTTGGTTGGGGATCGACGACAACGCGGCCAGGTGCCGTGCCAGACGCCGCGAGCCTCGCAGGACTTCCGCGGAGCACCCCCAGGGCCCGTCAGCCGGACGCCCCGCCGCCGTCAGCCGGCGACGCCCTTGGGCGGCGTCAGTCGAGGTCACCGCGCGGGCGCATCCCCGCAGCCCGGTAGATGTCGTCGATCAGACTCATCGTGACGACGGCGTCCTCGGCGGGCGTGAGCACCGGTCCGCCGTGCAGCACCGCCTCGGTGAACGCCCGCAGCTGGTAGGTGTAGGTGTGGCCGCCACGCACCCGTTCCCGCCGGGTACCGGCCGCCGTCCTGACGGTGAGCCGGTTGAAGAGGTGCGGGGCGAGATAGTTGGTGATCTTGAGCTCGCCGCGGTCACCGCGCACCCTGGCGCTGAAGTCCAGCAGCCGGTGGGACCACAGGGAGGTGGTGATCCGGCCGCTGGCCCCACCGGGGAAGCGCAGCTCAGCGGTCATCGCGCGGTCGATGTCCGGGCCGCGCCGGGTCGCCACGGCCCGGACGACCTCCGGGGTCCCCTCGCCGAGCAGCCGCAGCAGGTGCAGGGCGTAGCAGCCGCCGTCCATCAGCGCGCCGCCGCCCAGCGGATAGCTGTACCGGATGTCACCGAACACAGGCAGCGGGAAGCACATCGCGGTCTCGACGGAGCGGACCGTACCCAGCTCACCGCTGTCCAGGATCTCGCGCATCCGGGCCGCCATCGGGTGGTAGCGGTAGTGGAAGGCCTCCATGACGACCAGTCCGGAGGCGCTCGCCGCATCGGCCACCGCGCGGGCCTCGACGGCGTTGGCGGTGAACGGCTTCTCGCACAGGACGTGCTTGCCCGCGGCGAGAGCGCTCAGCGTCCACCGCGCGTGGAGTGCGTTGGGCAGCGGGTTGTAGACGGCGTCGACGTCCTTGTCGTCGAGCAGCTCCTGGTATCCGGCGTGGACGGTGGGGATGCCGTGCTTGGCCGCGAACCGCCGGGCACGCTCGGGATCGCGGGCGGCGACGGCGGTGACGACGGCCTCCGGCACCTTCGCCGCAGGCCGGACCAGCGCGGAGGGAGCGATGCGAGCGGCGCCGAGGACACCGATCCGGAGCTGCGTCATGCGGGACCCTCACTGTGCTTCACGGGACTTCGTCGGTCGTGGCCCGACCGGCGGGGACGTTCGCGCCCATCGTGCCAACCGGACCGGCGAATCGCCACGGCCACGCCGACCAAGCCTGGCCGGAGTCAGCTCACGCGACCATTCGCCCCGCCTGCCCCGCCGGCCCCGCTCTCGCGACGCTGCGCGACCATCAGCAGCAGCGCCGCGCCACAGGCCAGCAGCGCGGCAGCGATCACCGCGGCCCAGCCGTGCCGGAACGCGTCCAGCGCGGCCTGCGGGCTGTGCGGGGTGCCGAGCAGGCTCACCGCCACCGCGACCCCGATCACAGCGCCGATCTGACGGCCCATCGTGGTCACCGCCGAACCGGTCGCGAAGCGCGCGGGCGGGAGCGCCGCCGCCGCGGCCCCGATCAGAGTGGGCAGGGTGAGCCCCACGCCGACGCCGGTGAGCAGCATGCCGGGCAGCAGCTCGGTGGCGTAGCCGCGTTCGACGCCGATCGACGCCGCCCACCAGCCGATCCCGCCGGCGAAGAGCAGCGTGCCGAGCGCGGCGAGACGGCCGTGGCCGAGCCGCCGCAGCAGCCAGCCGCTGCCCAGAGCGATCGGCGGGACCAGCAGCGGGCCCGGCGCGATGGCGAGCCCGGTACGCAGTGCGGAGTATCCCCACACCTGCTGGCACCAGAGCACCGAGGTCAGCAGCATCCCGGCGAAGGCGACGGTGAAGAGCAGCAGGGCCACGTTGGCGGCGGCGAAGGTCGGCACACGCAGCAGCGGCAGCTCGACGATCGGGGCCGGGTGGCGCGCCGAACGCAGCAGGAACCACACCGTCAGCAGCGCCGACGCGACGAAGCCGCCGACTACCCGGACCGAACCCCAGCCCCAGGCGTCGCCCTTGACCAGTGCCACAGCGAGTGCGGCGATGGCGGCGGTGAGCAGCACCGCCCCGAACAGGTCCGGCAGCAGACCGGCCTCCTTCCCCTGGACGCGCGGCAGCACGCGTACGCCCGCTGCCAGGGCGGCGACGCCGACCGGGACGTTGGCCAGGAACACCCAGCGCCAGTCGGCCTCGACCAGCAGGCCGCCGAGTACCGGACCGAGGCCTGCGGCGATCCCGCCGATCGAGGCCCAGGCCCGGATCGCACCGGGACGCCGGGCCGGGGGCGTCCCGTCGAGCAGCAGGGCCAGCGAGGTGGGCATCAGCGCGGCCGCGCCTGCGGCCTGCACGACCCGGGCGGCGATCAGCCAGCCCACTCCGGGCGCGCCCGCGCAGAGCACGGAGGCGGCGGTGAAGACCGCGAGGCCGGCGAGGAAGACCGTGCGGTGGCCGATCCGGTCGGCCAACCGCCCCGCCGCCACGAGCAGCGCGGCGAAGACGATGGCGTAGCCGTTGAGGACCCAGGAGAGCGAGGCGAGAGTGCTGCCGTGGAACCGGCCCTGCATCGCCGGAAGAGCGACGTTGACGATGAACAGGTCCAGGTTGGACACGAAGACCGCTGCTGCCACGACCAGGAAGGCGCCCCGCCGGGCCGGCCGGGTACTGGGCGGGTCGGCGGCGGCGGTTGACCCCGGGGCAAGTGAGTTTGATATCCCTACTATCTCCATGCCCCGGCACGCTAGCCCTACTGGGTTTGAGAATGCAACCCTCTGTGGCAGGCTGGTGGAATGACCACGCCCGCCGCCCACCACATCCCGGGACGCCCCTGCTCCATCGCCGCGGCGCTCCAGGTCCTCGGCGAGAAGTGGGCGCTGCTCGCCGTGCGCGAGCTCTTCTACGGCAACCACCGCTTCGACCGGATCGTCCGCAACACCGGAGCGCCCCGGGACCGCCTCACCGCGCGCCTGCGCGCACTCGAGGAGGCCGGCGTGGTCGAGCGCCGCCCGTACAGCGAGCGGCCGCTGCGCTACGAGTACCACCTCACGGAAGCCGGCCGGGACCTCGCTCCGCTCACCCAGTCCCTGCTCGCCTGGGGCGACCGATGGCTGCTGCCCGACCCTCCGGTGACCCTCCTGCACCGGCCCGCCGACGACCAGGACCAGCCCGTCCACCCCCTCGACGCGGCCTGGACCTGCCGCACCTGCGGCCAGGAGGTCCACAACGGCGACGTCAGCCTCGACATCCACTCCCCCGGCTGGGACCGCGAGGGCCCCGTCCCGGACCAGGACAGCGCGACCTCGCCGTCATAGTCGATCACTACACAACCCAACCGGATGCCGGCCCGGCTCCAGACCTTGAGCCGGCGGGGTCGTCGCCTGCCGCAGGCTAGGCGGCCAGGACGGCAGCCCCGCTGATGGCGTAGACCTCCGTCAGCGAACCGGTGACGGACCGTCCGTCGAGGTCGAGCGCCCAGAAGACGCGGCCGAACAAGCTGTCGTCGATCCGCAGCGAGCCGGGGAGGACGTCGGTCCACCCCGTACGCAGCAGCAGTGCCAACGCCCCGTCAGTGGAGCCGCCCCAGATGCCGTGGTCGTTCATGACCGCAGTCTCGCAGCAGGGTCTGACAATGGCCTCTGAACTGCATGAACAGCTACTGAAGATCCGTCAGGTACGCCTGCGGGCGCGCTCCTTCTCCTCCTGCGGCAGAGCGTCGGCGACCAGCAGTCGCGACAGCAGCTCCGGCTCCAACGTCATCGCACGGAAGACGAGCGCGACGGTCACGTCGTGGTCGGGGCGGTGCACGATCTCGATCGGGTCGGCCGCGCGGATGTCGCCGGGCTCGATCACCCGCAGATACGCTCCGGGCACTGCTGCCTGCGTGAATCGCTTGATCCAACCGTCGCGCTCCAGCCAGCCCTGGAAGGTCGAACAGGGGATCCGCGCACACGACACCTCCAGGACGACATCGGGCCCGATCCGCCAACGCTCGCCGATCAGCGCACCGTTGACGTCCAGGCCCACGGTCGTGAGGTTCTCCCCAAAGGCGCCGTTCTCCAGCTGTCGGCTCAGCTCGACGCCCCAGCTGTCGAGATCCTCGCGGGCATAGGCGTAGACGGCCTGGTCAACGCCGCCGTGGTGCTTGAGGTCGTAGACCCGGTCACCGGCGAGGCCGACCTCGCCGGTGCCCTTGGGCCCGGGGGCGGTAACGGCCACCGGACCGTCGACGGGCCGCTTGTCGATGCCCGTCGCACTCAGGCCCTTCCACGGGTTGGGGCGGGGCCTGCCGACATTGACCGAGAGCAGCTTCATGGGGGCGACGCTACGGTCCGCCGCCGGCTCGGGCGACATGTTTTTCGCTCCGCCTGGACTGACCGACGGTCCGGTCACGACGGTCCGGTCACGACGGTCCGGTCGCAGCTTCGAGGGCGGCTCCCGGCCGGGGTGCGCCGCGACGGCAGTCAGTGCAGGCTCAGAGCGTGAACGCAATCATCGTGCTGCTGGAGCTGGAGCCCTCGACCGAGGTGATCGACTCGCGCGAAGTCGACATCGGCGCACGGGCCCGGTGGGTACATGCCGCCGAGGCCGCCCCGGACGCTCCGGACCGCCCGCTCACCCGCACCGTCTGCGGAGCCGATGCCACCGAGATGGAAGTGGAGCCCTACCGGCCGTCCGCCCCCGGAGAGCCATGGTTCCCGCCCGAGCACCGCAGCAGGCGATGCCCGGAGTGCGACGCGGCCCTACGTGGCGTCTGAGCCGCCCAGGCTCCAGGTGCCGGGCTCCAGCGTCGAGGCGGGCTCGCATCGAAGCGGGCTCCGGCATCGAGGCGAGACGTGGGAAAAGGTCCCGCGGGCCGCCGTTGGACGGTCGCCGCGGAGCGGCGGACGGGGCCCGGGGACCTTTCCCCTCACCGCGCGGAACTCCCGCGCGGATCGCTTCAGCCGAGGGTCGCGAGCGCCTCGTTGAGGGTCTTCGACGGACGCATCACGGCCGCCGCCTTGGCGGGGTCGGGCTGGTAGTAGCCGCCGATGTCGACCGGCGAGCCCTGGACAGCGAGCAGCTCGTCGACGATGGTCCGCTCCTGCTCGGCCAGCGTCTTGGCGAGACCCGCGAAGGCCTCGGCCAGCTGCGCGTCATCGGTCTGCCTGGCCAGCTCCTGGGCCCAGTAGAGCGCCAGGTAGAAGTGGCTGCCGCGGTTGTCGATGCCGCCCAGGCGACGGCTCGGCGACTTGTCCTCGTTGAGGAAGGTGCCGGTCGCCCGGTCGAGCGTGTCGGCGAGGACCTGGGCGTGCGCGTTGCCCGTGGTCTGCGCGAGGTGCTCGAAGCTGGCCGCGAGCGCGAAGAACTCGCCCAGGCTGTCCCAGCGCAGGTAGTTCTCCTTGAGCAGCTGCTGGACGTGCTTGGGCGCGGAGCCGCCCGCGCCCGTTTCGAACAGGCCGCCCCCGTTGATCAGCGGGACGACGGAGAGCATCTTGGCGCTCGTACCGAGCTCCAGGATCGGGAACAGGTCGGTCAGGTAGTCGCGCAGCACGTTGCCGGTGACCGAGATGGCGTCCTCACCGCGGCGGATGCGCTCCAGCGTGAACGCGGTCGCCTTCTCCGGCGACATGATCTCGATCTGCAGCCCGTCGGTGTCGTACTCGGGCAGGTACGCCCTGACCTTGGCGATCAGGTTGGCGTCGTGCGCGCGGCTCTCGTCGAGCCAGAACACCGTCGGGGTGCCGGTGACGCGGGCGCGGTGGACCGCGAGCTTGACCCAGTCGCGGATCGGCACGTCCTTGGTCTGGCACATGCGGAAGACGTCGCCGGTGCTCACCGGCTGCTCCAGCACGACGTTGCCGGCGTTGTCGACGACCCGGACCGTGCCGTCGGCGTGGATCTCGAAGGTCTTGTCGTGGCTGCCGTACTCCTCGGCCGCCTGCGCCATCAGGCCGACGTTCGGCACCGAGCCCATGGTGGCCGGGTCGAAGGCGCCGTGGGCACGGCAGTCGTCGATGACGACCTGGTAGACGCCGGCGTAGCTGCTGTCGGGGATGACCGCGAGGGTGTCGGCCTCTTTCCCGTCCGGGCCCCACATGTGGCCGGAGGTGCGGATCATGGCCGGCATGGAGGCGTCGACGATGACGTCGCTGGGGACGTGCAGGTTGGTGATGCCGCGGTCGGAGTCGACCATCGCCAGGGCCGGGCCCTCGGCCAGCTCGGCGTCGAACGACGCCTTGATCGCCGCGCCCTCCGGCAGCGCGTCCAGACCCTTGAGGATTCCGCCGAGTCCGTTGTTCGGGCTCAGCCCAGCGGCGGCGAGTACCTCGCCGTACTGGGCGAAGGTCTTCGGGAAGAAGGCCCGCACCACGTGGCCGAAGATGATCGGGTCGGAGACCTTCATCATCGTGGCCTTGAGGTGCACCGAGAACAGCACGCCCTCGGCCTTGGCGCGGGCGACCTGGGCCGCGAAGAACTCGCGCAGCGCCGCCACGTGCATGACGGACGCGTCCACGACCTCACCGGCGAGCACGGGCACCGACTCGCGCAGGACCGTGGTGCTGCCGTCGGCGGCGGCCAGCTCGATGCGCAGCGAACCGTCCTCGGCTACGACAGCGGACCGCTCGGTGGAACGGAAGTCGTCGGCGTCCATGTGGGCGACGTTCGTCTTCGAGTCGGGCGTCCAGGCGCCCATGCGGTGCGGGTGCGCCTTGGCGTAGTTCTTGACCGAGGCGGGCGCGCGCCGGTCGGAGTTGCCCTCACGCAGCACCGGGTTGACGGCGCTGCCCTTGACCTTGTCATAGCGGGCGCGAACGTCCCGGTCCTCGTCGGACTGCGGGTCGTCGGGGTAGTCCGGCAGCGCGTAGCCCTGCTGCTGGAGCTCCGCGATCGCCGCCTTGAGCTGCGGGATCGAGGCCGAGATGTTCGGCAGCTTGATGATGTTGGCCTCGGGGGTCTTGGCAAGCGCGCCCAGCTCGGCGAGGGCGTCGCCGATGCGCTGGCCCTCCTCGAGACGCTCCGGGAAGCTCGCGATGATCCGCCCGGCCAGGGAGATGTCGCGGGTCTCCACCCGGACGCCCGCTGTCGAGGCGTAGGCCTGGACCACAGGCAGGAACGAGTACGTGGCCAGGGCCGGGGCCTCGTCAGTGTGTGTATAGATGATGGTCGAGTCAGTCACCGGTACTCCGCTTCACGTCGGAAAACGTCTCGACATCAAGATATCTCGTGATTGCCCCTCCTCGACACCGACCCTGCCCTGGATCCGGCCCGTGTCCGGTAGGACGAGTACGAAACGCCCGTCCCGGGTCGTCCTGGCGCCGCCGACCGCATCGTCGTCATGGACGCCGGCACGGTCCGCGCCGTCAGCGCCCACCACGAACCTCATCGACTCCGCGGGAGCGGGTCAGTGGGTGGCCAGGGGGTGGCTCGGAGCCAGGACGGCGGCGATGCGCTCGGCGATGGTCTGGGCCGTGTTGCCGTCAGGAGTGGTGGGGCCCTTGGTGGTTGCGACCGCGATGGCCAGGTGTTCGGCCGGGAGGTAGGCCTGGATGGCGGCGTAGCCGGAGAATGAGGGGTTCTGCACGATCCAGCCGTTCAGCACGATGATCCCGAGCCCGAAGTGCGTGGCTTCGGTGTTGGTCAGGCAGACGGTGGCGGGACAGGTGCGGGTGGCCTTGCCGAGGCCGACCGTGCCGGGGTCGAGCTGGACCCGGTAGGCACGCCGCGAGAGCAGTTCTCCTGCGCCGATGGCCTGGGCCGATCGGGCCAGGTCGCAGATGTCGGTGGTGATGACGGCACCGGGCGCGGTGGTCCACGAGGGGTTCCAGAACGTCGATTCCTCGTAGCTGCCGCGTTCGGCGGTGAAGGCGTGCAGGACGGGGGCCTGGATGTCGGGGGTGTAGCTGTTGCGGGTGTCGCGCAGTCGGAGCGGGCCCGTCACGCGCTGTTCCAGCAGGCGGTCGAGCCGAGTGTGGGTGATCTTCTCCAGGGCGGCGCCGAGGATCTGAAAGTTGGCGTGGGAGTAGCTCCAGTTGGTTCCGGGCCTGTACAGCAGCGGGTGGCCCGTGGAGATGCCGACGACCTCCGCCCGAGTCCACTGGCGGAACGGCGCGGCCTCCAGCGCGGAGATGAACTGGGGGTCGGTGACGTAGTCCGCGAGGCCCGAGGTGGAGCTGCCGAGCATGCGCAGGGTGATCCGGTGAGCGTGCGGCAGCTCGGGCAGCCAGCGCGAGACCGGGTCGTCGAGGCGGACCTTCCTCTCTTCCACGAGCTGAAGCAGGATGGTGCCCAGGTAGGCGATGCCGACCGAACCGGCGCGGAAGTGCATGTCCGGCTCGGCGGGAACGCGGGTCATGGACTCGCCGAGCGCGTCGGTGACGAGCGGTCGGCCGTTGACAGTGACCCGCAGCAGCACGGATTTCAGGTCGAGTTCCTTCTTGGCCCGCTTGGCGGTGGCGAGGACTCGGCGAGCCTCGCCGCGCGCGGGCTTCGGAGAGCTGACACAGGCGTGCGACTCTCGGGCGACAGTCCGGGTGGCGGCGCCGGCCATGGTCGGGAGCGTCGCCGCGATCAGCGTGGCGGCGCAGAGCACTGCTGTCCGTGTACGGGTCATATCGCACTATGTGCACCGGGGAACCGGGAAACGGAGCAGAACACTCCGGCAGGCACCCGTCCGGCGGCACAGCACTCGCCCGAGGCCCGGTCCCTGGCCCGGACCGCGCACGGACCGGGCCAGGGCCTCGGCGGACACGCACACGAGCAGCGCAGCGCCGCACCCCCCCTGCGCCGTGAGCGCGGGTCAGCGCGGGTCAGCGCGGGGCGACGCCGTCAGCGCGGTTCGGGGTGAGAAGGCCGAGGACCAGCTCACGGGGCAAGCCGTGGGTGTCGTGAAGATAGTCGTACTGTTCCTCGGTCAACGGCCCGCCAGTGAGGCCCTGACGCGACAGGACCACCCGGCCGCGCTCCAACAGGCCGAGGAACCGCCGCTCTTCGGTGAGCAGCACGTCACGCACGTGCCCGACGTCGCTCGTCTGCCGGAAGTGGTCGCGGGTGTGTTCCAGGAGGTCCACCGGCAGGTCGGACAGGGTACGGGTGGAGTCGTCACGCCACAGGATGGTCAGCACGCGCCGCACCAGCCGGCGCAGCACGTAGCCGCGCCCTGTGTTGGACGGGGTGATCCCGTCGCCGATGACGACGATGCCGGAGCGCAGGTGGTCGACGATGATGCGCAGTGACGTCTGGTCCGCGCCCCACACGGTCGGGATGACACTCATCCACGGCTCGAAGACGTCGCACTCGAACACGGAGCCCTTCTTCTGCAGGATCGTGACCAGCCGTTCCAGTCCCAGCCCGGTGTCGATGCTGGTCTGCACGAGGGGTTCGAGGCGGCCGTCGTCGTGACGGCGGTAGCGCATCTTCACGTGGTTCCAGACCTCGACCCACTGCGGGTCAGTGCTCGGTGTCCCCCGCGGTGGCATGTCCCCGGTCCATACGAAGATCTCGGAGTCGGGTCCGCACGGCCCGGTGGGACCGTTCGACCACCAGTTGTCCTCCCCTGTGAGTTCCACGGGCACTCCGAGCTCGTTCCAGGTGCGCAGGGACTCGGTATCGGGGCCGACCTCTTCGTCACCGCCGAAGACGGTGACGTGCAGCCGGTCGGGGTGGAGGCCGTAGCCGTCACGGAGGAGTTCGTAACCCCACCGCAGACTCTGCGAGCCGTCGTAGTTTCCCAGCGACCAGGAGCCGAGCATCTCGAACACCGTCAGGTGGGTGCTGTCGCCGACTTCGTCCAGATCGGTGGTGCGCAGGCAGCGTTGGAGACCGACCAGGCGCCGTCCGAGCGGGTGCGGACGGCCCTCCAGGTAAGGCGTGAGCGGATGCATGCCGGAGGTGGTGAACAGCACCGGGTCTCCGGGAGGCGGCAGCAGCGAGTCGCCGGTGATGCGCTGGTGTCCGCGCTCACGGAAGAAGTCGACGAATGTGCTGACGGTCTGTTCGGTGTTCATGGCACGGGCCCTTCGGGTCTTGGGGACCGGAAACGACCGCGCTGGCACAGGCAAGCGAAAGGGTGTCGAACGACGCACCGGCGGACCGTTTCCGGTCGCCGGCGGGAGGGAGGTCAGGCAGCGGCAACCGGCGAGCTGATAGCTCGTGCGGCCGCGGCGATGCTGCGCGTGATGACCTGCATACCGCCGACGCTACCAGCGGCGCGTGCGGCCCCGCCCCCCATTTCCGTGCTCGGCCACAGAACAGCCGCAGGTGGGCGGATGCGTGCAGAAAGCTATCGGCGGTCGCTGCGACGCGACGCCGGTAACCATCTCGCTGCTGTACCGGGCCACCCGTGCGCGGCCGTCCGTACCGGAAGTGCTGTGTTGAGCCGGGAGTCCGTCAAGGACGCGGAACTGCTGGTGCTACGGCACGAGAACGCGGTGCTGCGCCGGCAGCTCCAGAGCGGTGCGGGATCAACGCCGCCACCAGTCGTCGAGTGGGGTGACCGGAACGGCTCGCTTGTGCCGGGTCGCGAGGTAGACCGACTCCACCTTCGCCGCCAGGTCCGGCGTGACGTCGGCGCCTTCCAGATAGTCGTCGATCTGGGTGTACGTCAGGCCGAGTGCCACCTCGTCGGGCAGGGCGGGCCGGTCGTCCTCGAGGTCGGCGGTCGGCACCTTCTCCCAGACACTCGGGGGTGCACCCAACTCCTGTAGCAGGGCCGCACCTTGGCGCTTGGTCAGTCCGGTCAGCGGGGTGATGTCGACACCTCCGTCGCCGTACTTGGTGAAGAAGCCGGTCACCGCCTCGGCCGCGTGGTCGGTGCCCACGACGAGCAGGCCCAGCTGCCCGGCGATCGAGTACTGGATCACCATGCGTTCGCGGGCCTTGATGTTGCCGCGCACGAAGTCCCGCAGCTTCGGCTCGCCCTCATCCTCCGGACGGGGGGACCCCCTGCCCAGCAGCTCCCGCAGGCCGAGCGCCGCCTCGGCGGCGACGGCGTCCGCACTCGGCTTGACGTTCACCGCGATCGTCCGGTCGGGCTGGATGAACCCCAACGCGATCTGCGCGTCGTGCTCGTCGGCCTGCACGCCGTAGGGCAGCCGCACCGCGACGAAGGTGGCCTCATGCCCCTCGGCACGTAGCTCCTCGCTGGCGAGCTGGCACAACCTGCCGGTCAGCGTGCTGTCCTGGCCGCCACTGATCCCGAGCACGTAGCCCTTGGCCGGGGTCGACCGCAGGTAGTCCTTGAGGAAGTCGACCCGTTGCCGGATTTCGACTTTGGGCACAATGGTCGCCTTGACGCCGAGTTCGGCAAGAATCTGCTCCCGTAGCTTCACCATCCACGTACTGTACTGGCCGCAACACGCGGACGAGCCCCCGTCCTGTGAGGAACCCAGAGTCGTCCGCGATCGGCTTGGCCAGGCGGCCTCTTACCGTGCCGACATGGGCGTGACATCGCGGTGAAACCCGGCGGCCCTAATTTCTGTCACCTGACAGGTATTGAGCTGCGGCACGGTTGGTCCCCGGTCGCGGCCATGGCCCGACGGACGCGCCCTGCGGCTTGACGCCACTGAGCAAGACCCGCTCCCCGAGACTTCGGCAGTGGGTCGGGCTTGAGCCGCTCACCTCCGTCCGCCGCTCACACCAGGAGGACCAGCATGGTGAACAACCCGATCCCCGTTGAGCCCCCGTTTCCCGGCGGGTCAGAGGCCCGGGAGGCATGCCGCGCCCGGCTGCCCCATCGTCGGCTGCCGACCTGGGAGCTCCTGTGAAGAACGGCGTACGTCGGATCATCCTGCTCACTCTCGGCTGGGAGGACCTGCCCAAGTCGATCTCCGTCCACGGAGCTCCGCCCGAGCAGCGCCTGCGCGAACCCACTCCGGGAGTGCTGCTGGAGTGTGATGGCGGCTGGATGCTGCTGGACACCGGATTCAACACCGCGCTGATCAACGACGCCGCCCTGCGTCGGCGCTTCTTCGGCGATCCGGCCTACCGTCCCATCCTGCCGGGCCCGGGGGAGCCGCTGGAAGAGGCCCTGGCCCGCGCGGGCATCGACATGGACAGGATCTACGCGGTCGGCATGAGCCATCTGCACCACGACCACGCCGGCGGCCTCAGGCACTTTGCCGGACGGGTGCCGGTGCACGTCCAGCGGGCCGAGCTCGACTTCGGGTTCTCACCCCACCCGATCCCCGAGCGCAACGCAGTCAACCGGATCGACTTCGACCACCCCGACATGCTCTGGGAGGTCGCTGACGGTGACGCCGAGATCGCTCCTGGCGTCACCGCGGTTCTGACGGCGGGTCACACTCCCGGACACCAGAGCTTCGTGGTGGATCTGGACGACTCGGTCGGCGGGGGCGGATTCGTCTTCGCCTTCGACGCCGCAGACCTCACCGAGAACATCGAGCACGAGCTCGCGATCGGCGCCACCGTCGGTGTGGAACCTGCGGAGACCGTCGAGCAGATCCGCAAGCTCAAGCGCATCGCCGCCGAACGCAACTACCGCCTGGTTCCCGGCCACGATCCGGTGGTCTGGCCGGCGTTGACCTCCGAACTCCACACCCGATTCGCCGGGCATCACTCGACGAGCGCCATGCCCCTCTCCAGTGAAGGCAAGTGAGACGAATGACCCAGTCCAGCGACGCACCTGCGAGACCCACCGCCCTTGATGCTCCGTCAGAATCGCAATCCGCATACGGCTCCAAGGTCCTCGCCGTCGAGGCGGCGGGATCCGAGGCCATCCCAGCCGCCGAGCGCCACGGCAGACCGCTGCATCTGCTGTGGACCTGGACCTCGCCCAACATGGAGTTCGCCACCGTCTTCATCGGCGTCCTCGCCGTCTCGGCCTTCGGACTCAGCTTCTGGCAGGCGATGGCCGCCCTGCTCCTCGGCACCGGCCTCGCCTCGCTCTGCCTGGGCCTGCTCAGCCAGGACGGTCCGCTGCACGGACTTCCGCAGATGGCGCTCAGCCGTCTGGCCTTCGGGCGCCTCGGCAACTGCGTTCCGGCCGCGGTGAACACGCTGACCGCCGGATTGGGCTGGTTCGCTGTGAACAGCGTCAGCGCGGCCCTCGCCCTGAACACCCTCCTGGGCCTGCCCAAGATACCCAGCCTGCTCGCCGTGGCCGCGCTTCAGATCCTGGCCGGCTTCCTGGGCCACAATCTCATCCACCGGTTCGAGCGCTTCGCCATGCCGGTCCTGGTCGTGGTGTTCCTGACCGCCACGGTGGCCACCCTCGGCAAGGCCCACCTCGGTGCTCCCAGCCACGGCGGCGGCTCCGGCGGATTCCTCCTCACCGCCGGAGCCGCCTTCGGCTACGCGGGCGGCTGGACGCCCTTCGCCTCCGACTACACCCGCTACCTCCCGTCGACAGCCCCGAGGTGGCAGACCGGCCTGTGGCCGGCGGTCGGCAACTTCGGCTCCAACGCCGTTCTCCTGGCCGCCGGTGCCGCCTCCGCCACCATCGCAACCGATCCCAACGCCTCACCCACCGCGGCCTTCACCGGTCTTCTGCCAAGCCCTCTGGCGGACCTCACCCTGCTGGCGATCATCCTGGGCGGCGTATGCGCGAACGCCCTCAACATCTACTCCGCTGCCGTCTCCTTCACCACCCTCGGAATCAGGCTCCCGGTCAGATCCACGCGCGCCTGGGCGGTCATCGTCTTCGGAGTCCTCGGAACTGCGGTCGCCCTCACCGGACTGAAGGACTCCGGCAGCCGCTACGAGAACTTCCTCCTCATCATCAGCTACTGGGTCGGCCCCTGGATCGCGGTGTACCTCACCGAGCGATTCCTGACGCGACGTGAGGACATCGGTACCCGCCTCACCGACCCGCGCTTCACGAACTGGTCGGGTCTGCTCTCCTTCCTCCTGGGCGCGGCCGTGTCGGTCTGGCTGTTCAGCAACCAGAGCTACTACACCGGTCCGATCGCCAAGGCCCACCCCGCAATCGGAGACATCACCTCCGCAGTCGGCTTCGCACTCGCCGCCTTGTGCCACATCACCCTGCGCCGAATCCCGGCGCTTGCGCCCTCCACCGCCCAGACCCACCAAGACGACCACTGAAGGCCTGCCCGATCGGCAGGCGCCGACCGGACTCGGCGGGTCGGAGCACCGGTTTCGATTCGCGCCGGTCCTGCAGCTATCGCGTCGCCCACGCCACCCCGATGTGCAAGCCGTCCAGCTCTTTCAAGCAGCGTTCACAGGGCGGGAGTTCAGTCGTTCGTCGGCTCCACGGCCGCAAGGCTCCAGCTTTTGCATCCAGGGCCCCGCTTGCTGCCCGAACCGAGTCGCGGAGTCGGCGGTTCAGACGGGCGAGGACCTCTCATGCACGCTGTGCGCGCGTCCTGGCGCGGTGCTCGCTGATGGCCTGCCAGACCTTGTCGCGGAGGAAGGGGGCCTCGGTGAAGCGGATGCCGGTGGCGTCGCGCAGGGCGTTGGCGAAGGCGGGCGGGACCGGATTGAAGGGGCTCTCGCTCATCGACTTGGCGCCGAGCGGCCCGATGGCGTCCGAGGTCTCCGTGAAGTGGACCTCGGTGCGCGGCACGTCGGCGTAGGTCGGCAGTCGGTAGCGGCGGAAGGCGGCGGTGGTGACCTGACCGCGTTCGTCCACGAGGACCTGTTCGAAGAGGGTCGCGCCGAGGGCCTGGGCGACGCCGCCCTCGACCTGGCCGCGGCACTGCAAAGGGTTCATGACCTTTCCGGCATCCGCCCCGTGGACGCTGCGCAGGATCCTTATCTCGCCGCTGTCGGGGTCGACCGCCAGACGGAACCACTGCGAGTTGAAGGCCACCGAGCGCGGGGAGCCGCCCCAGTGACCGTCGGCTGCCAGGTCGACTCCCCTGCCACGCGCTGCCTCGAAGACCTCCTTGAGGGACACCAGCCGCCCGTCGCACTCGACCGCGTCGGCGGTGAGCCGCAGCAGGCTGCGCGACGTGCGGGCATATTCGGCGGTGAAGGAGAGGATCTGCTCGGCAAGCGCGTTGGCGGCCTTCATCACCGCCTTGCCGGCGACCACCGTCCCCGCCGAGCCGAAGGCGCCGGTGTCGTGCCGGACGACATCGGTGTCGGACTGCCGGATCGCGATACGGTCCACCGTGGTGCCGAGCGCCCCCGCGGTGATCTGCTTGTGCACGGTGGTGGTGCCGTTGCCGAACTCCGCCGTACCGACGGCGATGTCGTACGTGCCGTCCTCCAGCAGCTTCACCGTCGCGTCGGCGAAGTGGCCGCCGGGCGGGCCAGTGGCGATGGCGGCCATGGCGAAGCCCTGGCCGATCAGCCATCCTTCGGGTGCCTGTTCGGCGCTGCGGTCGTCGGCGATGGCGTCGCGCACCACCTGGAGGCACTGGTCCAGGCCGTAGCTGGCGATGTGCAGATCCTCCTCCTCGCCGCAGGGGCCCTCCATGTGGTCGCCAGGGCCGATGACGTTCTTCTCGCGCAGGATCAGCGGATCGATGCCCAGGCGTCGGGCCAGCTCGTCCATCGCCGACTCCAGAGCGAAGGTCACCTGGCCAAGCCCGTAGCCGCGGAACGCCCCGGCGGGCACGCAGTTGGTGTAGACGGAGTAGGCGTTCACCTTCTTGTTCGGCGCCTTGTACACGCCCATCGACTCGCCCACGCTGTGGAATATCACCGCCGGGCCGTGGTTGCCGTACGCGCCGGTGTTGGAGACCACTCGGAATTGCAGAGCCGTCAGAGTGCCGTCAGTCCGGGCACCGACCCTCACCGTGATCTTGAACGGGTGGCGGGTGGTCGCGCCGTAGAACTGCTCGGGGCGGGTGAATTCCAGCTTGACCGGACGGTGCAGCTTCAGCGCGGCCAGCACGACGATGTCCTCGGTCAGCATCTCCTGCTTGCCGCCGAACCCGCCGCCGACCCGGCCCGCGACCACCCTGACCTTGTCCTGCGGCAGGTCGTACAGCGCGCACAGCGCACGCCGGGTCAGGAAGGGCACCTGGGTGGACGAGCGAACCGCGATCCGTTCCTCGCCGGTCTCCTCGTTCTCCTCGAACCAGGCGACACAGCCATGCGTCTCCAGGCTGGCGTGCTGCACCCGTTGGGTCTGGAAGGTCTCCTCATAGACGACGTCAGCCTCGGCGAAACCCCGTTCGACGCTGCCCATCTCGCCGTGCACCTCGCCGCAGACGTTGTCCGCGGCACGGAAGATGCGCGACTCCGGACCCTTCGGGTGAATCACTGGTGCACCGGGCAGCATCGCCAGCTCCGGGTCGACCACGTACGGGAGTTCCTCGTACTCGACGGCGATCCGGCGGCAGCCCTCCTCGGCAGCCCCTCGCTGTCGGCTACCACGGCCGCCACGCGCTGCCCGACGAAGCGGACCACGTCGTCCAGCACCCGGGTGTCGTCCGGGTCCTCAGTGGGGTGCTCGTGCCGGGCAGAGGAGTACAGCCTGTCCGGCGCGTCGTGGTGGGTGAACACCGCGTGCACCCCCGGCGCCCGCAGCGCGGCCGAGGTGTCGATCGAGATGATCCGGGCGTGCGGGTGCGGGGAGCGCAGCAGCTTCATGTGCAGCAGCCCCTCGACCTCGATGTCGAAGGTGTAGCGGGCGGTGCCGGTGACCACCTGCGGCCCGGCCGGCGCGCCGAGGCTGCGACCGACGGCCTGCCCGGCGCGGGGCTGTTCGGTGTGCCTGACCCCGCGAATGGCGTCCTCGATCGCCCGGTAGCCGGTGCAGCGGCACAGGTTTCCCTTCAACGACCGTGGCAGGTCCGTGAGTTGCTCCTCATCGAGGGCCGAGGTGGTCATCAGGAACCCGGCGGTGCAGAAACCGCACTGGAAGCCCTGGGCGTCCAGGAACTTCTGCTGCATCGGATGAAGTTCGCCGTCCTTGGCCAGCCCCTCGACAGTGGTCACCGAGCGGCCCTCGGCGCACACGGCCGGGTAGATGCAGCTGTGCACGGGCTTGCCGTCGACCTGGACGGTGCACGCACCGCAGTCGCCGGCATCGCAGCCCTTCTTCACCCCGAACCAGCCACGGTCGCGCAGGTAGGTGCGCAGACACTGCCCGGGGCGGGGCTCGGCGTCGAAGTCCTGGTCGTTGACGCGGACCTCGAAGCTCATCGTCCACCTTCCTCGGTCAGTTCACGGCGGATCTCCTCGGCGAAGCGAAAGGTCATATGCCTTCGCCAGGCCGGCAGTCCGTGGATGTCGTCGTAGTACTCGTCCGGCGCGATCGCGTACTCGACCGCCTCGCGCACGGCCTCCGCGTTCGGCGGCAGCGCGAACCGCATGCGGATCGGCCGCACGGTCGAGGCTGTGACGGTCATGGTCAGCATCCCGTCGACCGGGTCAAGCGCGCCGATCACCAGCGCGCCGGATCGGCCCAACCCGTAGAGCGAGGCCTGCCTGAACGCGGTACGGCTGCCGAGCGCACGGGCCGGCAGGGTGATCGAACGGAGCAGCTCGCCGGGTTCGAGCACCTTGACACCGGCGCCGACCACGAAGTCCGCGACCGGGATCTGGCGCACAGCGCCCGTCTGGGACTGCAGCAGGCAGATGCCGTCGAGCGCTGCTGTCAGCGAGATCATCGGCCCGGCGGGCAGCCCGTTGCACAGGTTGCCGCCGACGGTGGCCATGTTCCAGATCTTCCACGACGCGAGGAACGCCCGGCAGCACTGCTCGAACAGCGGCCCGGCGACCCAGTGGGTCGGCTTCGGGAATCGGGAGAGCTCGGCGATCGTGCAGGTCGCGGCGATCTCCAGGTCTCCCTCGGCGGTCACCGTCAGCGATTCCCAGTCCATCCGGCTCAGATCGATCAGCCTGCGGATGTGCGGCTGCGGCTCCGAGAACAGGTACGTGCCGCCGCCCAGCCAGGCATCACCGGGCCGCCACGTTTCGCGACGGCGAGCGTCGCACACCTCCACCACCGTGTTCAGATCCACGTCGCTCCAGCGTCCTCGACCATACGATTACTGCGATTGAAGCAATGCCGGGCGACCGAAACGAGTGGTGCCGCACACATGCGATTCACCTGCGGACTGGAGGATCAACCAGCGGCGAAAGGATGGTGATCTGGCTGTTGGCGACTCGCTCGACCGGGGTGCAGATGTCTTGTTCGCAGGAGAGTTCGACCTCGACGCCGTTGGCGGTGAGTACTTCGGCGATCGTGCGATCGTGCGGTCGTGCGGTCGTGCGGTCGTCGGCTGCCGGGTAGCCGAGGCCGGGCAGCGCTTGGTAGGCACTGACGCGCGCGGCGATGCGTGCCGACTGTTTGCGGGCGGCTGCGGCAACGAACCGGGGCTCGGGCCCGGGCGCGCAACGAACGGACGCGGTTTGTAGTGGCGTCGCAACTACGCGCGTTGACCGTTCCCACGTGCTGAGATTTACCGAACGGTAAGATCCTTGATCTTTTCGGCCCAAAGCGGTCTGGAAGGGTGTATTGACGGGCGTTCACCCCCCTGCTTCTCTAGCTTGAAGCACACACCACAGCCGGTGGTGACAGCCACTCAGTTTCGTTCACCTCCAACGCAGGTGCATCCTTGTGGCCTTCGAATTGATGTGTGCACGACATATTACGAGTGGCTGCGCCTCCGGTTCCAGCTGACGGGCAGTCACTCACGCTGCCCACAAGAGAGGATCCCCCACACAATGGGCATACCCCTTCGCCGTAGGACGGCGCGCGCGGCCCTGACCGGTCTCGCGTCGCTCGCCCTGGCCGGTGTGGCAGCGCTCGGCATGGCCGCCCCGCAGGCGTCCGCCGCCGTGTCATCGTCGGCCAACCCCTACAGCCCGGCCTATCAGCACTCCTACCGGCACGGCGTCCTGCCGACCATCTCGCAGAACGCGAAGATGAAGTCCTGGGCCGCCTCGCACGCCTCGCCGCAGGCCGCCACCGGCCCGGAAACGCTGTCCTACGGAGGCGGCACCAACGGTGTCGGCGTCCTGGACGGCCACGCCAAGGTCTACCTGGTCTTTTACGGCTCGCAGTGGGGCAGCCAGAGCACCAACGGCAGCGGCGACGCGACCTTCTCCGGCGACCCGGACGGCGCGGCCGCGGTCGCCCAGGAGATGTTCAAGGGCATCGGCACCGGCAACGAGCTGTGGTCCGCGGAGCTGACCCAGTGGTGCGACGGCCCGAACGTCTCGGCCGGCGCCACGAGCTGCCCCACCAACGGCAGCTTCATCCCGTACCAGAGCGGCGGCGTCCTGTCCGGCGTCTGGTACGACAACTCGGCCGCCTCGCCCAGCGCCGCATCCGGCAACCAGCTCGGCACGGAGGCCGTCAACGCGGCCGGCCATTTCGGGAACACCACGGCCGCGGCCAACCGCGACGCCTACTACGTGATCCTCTCCCCCACCGGCAGCAACCCGGACAACTACCAGGGGCAGTACTGCGCCTGGCACGACTACACCGGGGACAGCTCGCTGACCGGCGGCGCCGTGAACTCCCCCTACGGCGACCTCGCCTTCTCCAACCAGCCCTACAACATGGACTCCGGCTCCGGCTGCGGCGTCGGCTTCGTCAACTCCCCCGGAACCCTCGACGGCTGGACCATGACCCTCGGCCACGAATGGCACGAGACGATGTCCGACCAGTTCCCGGCCGGCGGATGGACCAACCAGCAGTCCGGCAGCTCCTTCAACGGCCAGGAGAACTCCGACGAGTGCGCCTGGCTCGCCCCCGGCACCGCCGGCGGAGCCGCCAACATCTCCATGGGCACCGGCACCTTCTCCGAGCAGGCCAGCTGGTCCAACGACACCAACGCCTGCGCGATCTCCCACCCGATCCTCAACCACGGCGGCAACACCGTCACGGTGACCAGCCCGGGCAACCAGAACTCCACGGTCGGCTCCGCAGTCTCCCTGCAGATCTCCGGTACCGACTCCGGCGGCGCGAGCCTCAGCTACACGGCCACCGGGCTTCCGGCCGGCCTGAGCATCTCCTCCGGCGGCCTGATCTCCGGCACCCCCACCACCGCAGCCACCAGCAGCGTCACGGTGAAGGCCACGGACAGCACCGGCGCCTCGGGCAGCGCCAGCTTCAGCTGGACGGTCAACCCGACCAGCACCGAGACCGTCTCGGTCACCAACCCGGGCAACCAGACCGGCAACGTCGGCACCGCCGCTTCACTGCAGATCAAGGCCACCGACTCGGCCGGCAAGTCGCTCAGCTACACGGCCACCGGACTCCCGGCCGGCCTGACCATCTCCTCCAGCGGCCTGATCTCCGGCACCCCCACCACCGCAGCCACCAGCAACGTCACGGTCACCGCCTCCTCCGGCACCGCGTCCGGCTCGACCTCCTTCAGCTGGACCGTCGCCGGCTCCGGCGGCGGTGGCTGCGGCAGCCCGGGGCAGAAGCTGGGCAACCCCGGCTTCGAGACCGGCAGCGCCGCACCCTGGTCCGCCACCGCCGGTGTCATCGACAACTCCAGCAGTGAACCCGCCCACTCCGGCAGCTGGAAGGCCTGGCTCGACGGCTACGGCAGCACCCACACCGACACGCTCGCGCAGACCGTGACCATCCCGGCGGGCTGCACGGCGACGCTCAACTTCTACCTGCACATCGACACCTCCGAGACCACCACCAGCACCGCCTACGACACCCTCAAGGTGCAGATCGGCAGCACCACCATCGCCACCTACTCCAACCTCAACCACAACTCCGGTTACAGCCTGAAGTCCTTCAACCTGTCCAGCTACGCCGGACAGACGGTGACTCTCAAGTTCACCGGCTCCGAGGACTCGTCCCTGCAGACCAGCTTCGTCATCGACGACACCGCACTCAACGTCAGCTGACCGTCCCGCACTGACCCTGCGGAACCACCCGGCTCACCTGCGACCGCTACTACGCTCGCAGGTGAGCCGGCCGCATTCACTCGCCCGCGCGAGACCGCGGCCGCGTTCCAACTCCCCGGCCGGCCCGGCCACATGCGACGACCAGCCACCGTCCGATCGAGCGCCACACCGCAGCCAGCTCCGGTCGGACGGTGCGGATCTCGCGATCACCGCACCCCTCAAAGACGGTGCCACCATGCCAGAACTCCCCCACGGAGCGGTCTACTGCTGGGCGCCCGCCAGGCACGAGCCACTCCAGACGACCGTCGCCGAGCAGGAGCGCCTCAACCGCCAGGCAGCGGACGCCCTGGGGATTGAGATCCCCACCCGGCACGTGTTCGTCGACACGCAGCTCACCGCGTGGGCCAACAACGCCACCCCGCCCGCCTGGCAGCAGATGATCACCAGTGCGCGATCGGGCGACTTCCGCCACCTGTTCCTCCACCGCGCCGAGCGCCTGGACCACCTACCCCACGCCCTGGCCCAGCTTCTGACCACCGCCGCCGATCACCAACTGATCCTGCACGGCCACCCCCGCGACCTCAACGACCCGCTGGTACGTCAAGCAGAAATCGACCGCACACAGGCGACATGCGCAACCCGCGAAGCGCTGGCCCACCACGCCCGCACCGCGCACCAGGAGGCCGCACAAGCAGGGCGCGCGCACGGCGGAGGCCTGCGCGCCTACGGATACACATCCGGCATGACCGCGCTGATCGACACCGAAGCCGCGGTGGTCCAGGACATCTACAACCAGTACCTGGCCGGGAACACCCGACGTGCCATCGCCCTCGACCTCAACCACCGCAGCATCCCCACCGCCACCGGCAAAGCCTGGACCGTCAGCGGCATCACCCGGATCCTCGACGCCCCGCGCTACGCCGGACTGCGCGTCAAAGACGGCCACATCGTCCGCGCCGCCTCCGGGCGGCCCGTCACCGCCGTGTGGGCGCCCTGCGTGAGCCTGGACACCTGGCAGCAAACCCGCCGCCTGCGGCAGCAGGAATCCGAAAGGCGCAGTGCCGAACGCCGCCCGATCCGCTTCTACCCGCTCACCGGACTGGCCTGGTGCAGCCGCTGCGAACGCGCCATGGTCGGCGCCATCCTGGGGACGTACCCCACCTACGTCTGCGCCTCGGCCAGCGCAGTGACTCCGGACCGCTGTGCACGCCGCATCGGCGCCGAGCCGCTGGAGGCCCTCGTCGCCGAGGAGGCCATCCGTCTCCTCCAGGATCTGGACGCCACCAGCCTCGACACCAGCCCGGCCATCACCGCCCACCCCACGACCGGCCTCGGCGCGAGAGCCGCCCACCGGACCGTCACCATCCGTCCAGCCGACGCACTCGACGGCGTGGTCACGGGCCGTGGAGCCCTCTTCGGCTGGAACCGCCTCCCCCCCGAACACAAGGCTCAGGTCCTGCGCTACCTCTTCACCCGGATCCACATCTCAGCGACCACCACCAGCCGCAACACCTTCGACCCCAACCGCGTCCAAGCCCTCCGACGCCCAGCTCACCATCCCTGACGAGCCCCGCCGACCACCCCCTGTGGACCGAGCCGACGAGTGGGGTCGAGCCGCCGGGCGGGCCGCGCTGCGCGGAACCGCCACCGACGAGGGCTGGGCCGCCTAGATCCTGGTCCGCGGCGTGGAGCCGGAGAGTTCGTGGGTGCTGCCGGCCACCGGCAGCGACCACCTGCCGGTGGCGGCCGGAATCAGCTGGTGAACACCGCGTAGAGGCTCCGATTCCGTCCCGGGATCCGGGAGTACGCACTCCCGTAGGAACTTAGGGCTCCCTCCGGGCCGCGCCACTCGGAGCAGCGGGCCAAAGTGGAAGGCAGGGACGCTTCGCGGTCCGACGCAACCCCAGCAGGTAGCCCCGCGTCGTCGAGTTCGGCGACACCCTGCCTATGAACGCCGCCGGCAGGGGCCTGCCTGGTGAATCGGCACTGCGGTGTTGGGCGCGACCTCGTGGAGGCAGTCGATGCCCCCACTGATCTTCATCCAGCGCCCGCCCGCCGGGGCGAGCAGGACTTCGGCGGGACCGGAAGGGATGACCAACGCGTCGCCGGGGTGGAGGAGTCGGCCGTCGATGAGGCAGGCGTTGCTGGACACTCCCGGCAACTGCGGGTGGATGACGGCGTGTTCACCGCCCAGGACCGCGACCCCACAATGCGGGGGGCACGCGTTCTCCCAGCGGGTCACGACCGAGGGGCTGTCCGAGATGACCCCCGTGAACTATCTCGCCCCCTGGCTGCTGACGGGCCTGCTGCGTGAGCGCCTCACAGCATCCGCCACGCGGCCCTCGACAGTTACCCGGTCAAGCCCACGACAAGAACGTGCCGATGAGGCAGGCTGTCGGCATGAGATCACGAACGGGTGGCATGTGGTGGGGAACGACGATCGAGGCGCCGGACCCCAGTGGCTTGGCACATTTCTACGCCGAACTCCTGGGTTGGCACATCGGGCACCAGGAGCCGGGAACGGCTATCGTCGCCGCCTCCCCACAAGGGCCGTTCTTCGTGTTCCAGCAGGCGGAAGGCTATCGGGCTCCGGTCTGGCCTCCGGCCGACGGGGAACAGCGCCCAATGATGCACTTCGACTTCCAGGTCGGCGATCTGGACTCGGCGGTCGCCGAGGCGGTCGCCCTGGGCGCCACTGTGGCGAAGCACCAGCCGCAGAAGAACGTCCGGGTGCTCTTCGACCCGGCCGGCCATCCCTTCTGCCTGTGCTTCGACGAGGCATGACCGGCTGGGCCTGACTCGGATCAGAGCCGGAGGGCGGGGCCGGGGACGTCAGGGGGCGAGAGAGTTCGAATCTCGCATCCTCCGCCATGGCTGAACAGCCACGATGAAGGCACCTCGGCGGACAGTCGAGTTCGGCTTCTTGCGTTGTCGAGCGCAAAGGTCAAGCAAATACTCAACTTATGTATGTAATTTAGAATTCGAGCTATGCAACTTAATGATGATTCGCAATCATGCAGAGCATGACTCGCAGACTCGCAGAAGTGGCCAGAAAAGTCGGCGTGAGCGAGGCGACGGTGAGCCGGGTCCTCAACGGCAAGCCCGGCGTCTCCGACAGCACCCGTCAGGCCGTGCTCACCGCCCTGGACGTGCTCGGGTACGAGCGTCCCACCCAACTGCGCGGGGTACGGGCCCGCCTGGTCGGACTGGTGGTGCCGGAGCTGCAGAACCCGATCTTCCCCGCGATCGCCGAAGGGGTCGGCGGCGCGCTGGTCCAGCTCGGCTTCACGCCCGTGCTCTGCACCCGGACCGCGGGCGGCCTTACGGAGGCCGAGTACGTGACCATGCTGCTCGACCAGCAAGTCTCCGGAGTGGTCTTCTGCGGTGGGCTCAGCGCGGACGAGTACCAGCAGCTGCTCGGCCGGGGCGTACCCGTGGTGCTGCTGAACGCGGCGGTCGACTACGCCGCCATTCCGGAGCGCTTCCTGGTCGACCCACTGCGTGGCGGCAAGCTGGGCTTCCCGCAGGTCTCCACCGACGACGCGGCCGCGGTCGAGCAAGCGTTCAACCACCTGTGGGCCCTGGGCCACCGGCGGATCGGTCTGCTCGTCGGGCCCGCCGACCATACCCCCTCCCGTCGCAAGGCAGAGTCATTCGTCCGCCTCTGCCTCCGCACCGGAACCGATCCGCGCGGCCGCATCGGCCACGCGCTCTTCTCCTTCGAGGGCGGCCAGGCCGCCGCGGCCGATCTGCTCGGGGCCGGCGCGACCGCTCTGATCTGCGGGAGCGACATCCTGGCTCTCGGCGCGATCCGGGCGGCCAAGCGGTCTGGACTGTCGGTGCCGGGGGACGTCTCGGTGGTCGGCTACGACGACTCCGCCTTCATGAACTACACCGATCCGCCGCTGACCACCCTGCGCCAGCCGATCGACGCGATGGCCCGCGCCGCGGTCACCCTGCTGGTCAACCAGATCAGCGGCAGCGCCCCTACCCCCAAGGAATTGCTGCACGAGCCGGAGCTAGTGGTGCGCGGCTCCACCGGACCGGCCCTCGCCGGCACCACCCGCACCGCAGCAGAAGCCGCGGAGCAGGTGGAACAGGCGGAACAGGCAGAGCACGCGGCAGCGCCGGTGTCGCGACTGTCCCGGGTCTGAGCTCTCCTCAGACCCGCAGCCAGACCGTCGTGTCCGGGGGCAGCGCGCGCCCGCTCTCGGCCGTATCGGCACTGGCGAGCAGCAGCTCCGCAGCCTCCGGCAGCGGGACCGCCTGCGCGGAGAGGTTGACCAGGCACCGGAAGCCGTCGCCCCGGTGGAAGTCCAGCACCTCCCCCGCGGCCGCGCCCGCCCAGCCGAACTCCCGGCTGTGCAGGGACGACAGCTCCCGTCGCAGGGCCAGCGCCGCGCGATAGAGCTGCAGGATCGAGTCCGGCTGCCCGTCCAGCGCCTCGGCGGTCTGCGTCGCCCAGGCCGCGGGCTGGGGCAGCCATGGCTCGGCCGTCGCGCCGGTTGGACTGAAGCCGAACGGCGACGCCTGGCCCGACCACGGCAGCGGCACCCGGCAGCCGTCGCGCCCGAGGTCCGCCCCGCCGCTGCGGAAGAAGAACGGGTCCTGCCGGGCCTCCGGTGGGATGTCGCTGACCTCCCACAGGCCGAGCTCCTCTCCCTGGTAGAGGTAGCAGGAGCCGGGCAGGGCCAGGTTGAGCAGCAGCGCCGCGCGGCCCCTGCGGGTGCCGAGGGCGAGGTCGGTAGGGGCGCCGTGCTGTTGCGGGCTGCGTCCCATCGAGGTGTCGGCGCGGCCGTAGCGGGTGACGTGCCGGGTGACGTCGTGGTTGGAGAGCACCCAGGTCGCGGGCGCGCCGACCGGGGCGTGCGCGGCCAGGGTCTCGTCGACGACCGCGCGAAGCCTGTCGGCGTCCCAGGGGCAGTTGAGGTAGTCGAAGTTGAAGGCGGCGTGCATCTCGTCGGGCCGCAGGTAGGCAGCGAAACGCTCCGGATCGGCCAGCCAGACCTCGCCGATCAGTGCCTTGGGCTCGGCGTAGGAGTCGGCCACCACTCGCCAGGAGCGGTATATCTCGTGCACCTCGTCGCGGTCGACGAAGGGGTGCGGCACCGGCGGCGAGGTCTGGGTGAAGTCGGGCCCGAAGGAGGGCAGGGCCGGGTCCTTGGCCGGCATGGTCGCCGAGTCGATCCGGACGCCGTCCACGCCCCGGTCGAACCAGAACCGCAGCACCGACTCCAGTTCCTCGCGGACCTTGGCGTTGTTCCAGTTCAGGTCCGGCTGTTCGGCTGCGAAGAGGTGCAGATACCACTCCCCGGGTGTGCTGTCGGGGTTGGGTACCCGGGTCCAGGCGGGGCCGCCGAACTCGGAGTTCCAGTCGTTGGGCGGCAGTTCGCCGTCCGCCCCGCCTCCCGGGCGGAACCAGAAGAGCTCGCGGGCGGCCGAACCGGGCCCGGACGCCAGTGCCTCCTGGAACCAGGCGTGCCGGTCGGAGACGTGGTTGGGCACGATGTCGACGATGATCCGCAGCCCCAGTGCGTGGGCCTCCGCTATCAGCGCTTCGGCCTCCGCGAGTTCCCCGAAGGCCGGGTCGATCCGGCGGTAGTCGGCGACGTCGTAGCCGGCGTCGGCCATGGGCGAGGCGTACCAGGGGTTGAACCAGAGCGCGTCGACGCCGAGTCCGGCCAAATAGGGCAACTTGGCGCGGACCCCGGCCAGGTCGCCGACGCCGTCGCCGTTCGCGTCCGCGAACGAGCGGACGTAGACCTGGTAGATCACGGCGGTGCGCCACCAGTGCTCGGCCGGGTCGGTGCCACGTGTACGGACTGCCATGGACTGGTGCTCCTCATCGCGGAATGGGGGATGGGGTGTCTGGGACGCACGGTCAGGGTGCGCGTCCCAGACACCGGTTCGGGGGTGACGGCTAGTCGAAGATCTCGAACTCGGAGAGCTGCGCCGCCTGCCAGCCGGTGTTGCCGGTGGCGACGAGCCGTAGGTACCGCTCGCTCGTCCCGGCCGGGAGGGTGATGGTGACCACGTTGCCGTTCGTCGGGTCGAAGACGTAGTCGGCGGAAGGGACGAGGGTGGCGAAGCTGCTGCCGTCGTTCGAGCCGAGCAGGGCGAGCGTCTGGGTACGGGCACCCCAGTTGGACGGCAGGGTGAGCGTGACCGTCCGTTCCTGCTGCGTCGCGCCGAGGTCGGCGGTGAGCGTCTGCGGGAATCCGGTGCCGTCCTGGCTCTCCCAATACGAGCCGTCGTTGCCGTCGTTGGCGTTGGAGGCGGGGAAGCCGGCCAGGGCGGTGCTCGCGGTCAGTGTGGCGCTCAGCGCCAGGTTGCTGGGCGGGGCCACCCCGCCGTCGCCGCCGAGCGGGTCGGTGCTGCCGACGAGCTGGATGGTGGTCGGCGTGCCGCCCTGGTCGCTGGGCAGGGTGAGCGTGCCCTGGGTGATCCCGGCGGCTGCCGGGGTGAACGTGACATCGAGAACGCACCAGGAGGCCGTGTCGGTCGGTGCGGCGGCGTCCAGGGTGGGGCCGCAGGGGTGGACCGGGTCGGGTGCCGCGGTGAAGCCGGGGCTCGCCGTCGCCGTGCCGAGCGCGGCGGTCCGCGCTGCGGTGTTCATCACGACGACCTTCTGCACCGGCGTGCTCTGTCCGACCGTCGCGGCCTCGAAGGTGGTCGTCCCGGGATAGGCCCACAGCGGCGAACGCTCAGGCAGCCCGCAGGCCGTGCTGTGCTGCCAGCCGGAGTTACCGCCGCCGTCCTTGAGCGCGAAGCCCGCACCGCAGCTGAAAACGCCGGCCAAGCCGACGCCGCTTGCCCGCGTCCCGGAGACGTTCACCTCGCCCGGGGCCTGGTCCTGGAACACGTAGCTGGCGACGCTGCTCACCCGGTTGTCCTCGATACGCACGTTGCTGACCGGGTTTCCGCTGCTCGGCGGGGTGGTCACGGCGGGACCGACATAAGCGTTCGAGTTCTGGAACATGAATGCCGAGTAAGGGCTGGCCAGGATGGTGTTGTCGCGGACCTCGGTCGGCGCGGTCATCGGACCCTGCTGCGGGTCGAACCAGATCGCGCCGACACCGTAGTCCCAGCCCGGGTCCCACTGGCCGGTGCGGACCAGGGTGTTGCCGGTGATGCGCAGAGGCCCGCTCATCGGGACCGAGCCGAAGCGCTGCCCGATGCCGATTCCGCCGCCACGGGTGACCGTGTCCTGGAGCAGGTTGTCGCTGATCACGTCGTCCGCGCCGGAGCCGTAGACGCCGATGTTGTTGGCCAGGCCCGGCGAGTCGACGGTGTTGTGGCTGAGCACGTCCTGGGTGTCGCCGTAGTTCTGGGACCACAAGGCCAGGCCGTCGTCGCCGGTGTTGCGCAGGAAGTTCTGCGTGATCGACGTGTGGGTGACCGGCCCGTCGGCGGCGTTGAGGTTGACGCCATCGGCGGTGGTGTCCTGGATCCGCAGGTGATCCAGGGTCAGTCCGGTGCTGGGGCCGATGATCCAAGCGCCGACCTTCTCGTTCTGGATCCAGATGTGGGAGATCCGCGAGTCGCTGAAGCCGCCGTTGAAGCCGGTGTCGGCGCTGTTGCTGTCGTCGCGGACGCCGACGTTGCCGAAGATCGCCAGCCCGGAGATGTCGACGTGGGTGCTGGGCGGGTTCTGCTTGCCGGCGAAGGAGACGTTGTGACCGGTCAGCACGGTGTACCACTCGCCCGCGCCGGCGATGGTCACCTTGTCGACGCTCAAGGGGCGGTTCAGCGTGTACGTACCCGGCGGGAGGTAGAGGCCCTGGCCGGACGCCGACGCCGCGTCGATGGCCGCCTGCAGTGCGGTGGTCGTGTCGGTGGCGCCGGTGTTGTCCACCGCATAGGGCGCCGCCGTGGCGTCGAGGAAACCGACCGGCTTCGCAGCCGGGGCGGCGACCTGCTCGAAGTCGGCGGTGTTGATGACGTACCAGGGCGCGTTGTCGCCTGCGTCGACCTGGAGCTTCACCACTGTGCCTGCGGGCAGGGTGCGCCCGAAGCGGTAGCGGACGTCGTTGTAGAAATCATGCGGGACCTGCCCGTCCGGCTTGCCCACCCAGGGGTTGTTGCTGAAGGGGTAGTTGCCGTAGAGCCAGCTGAACTGCGAGGTGAGCTGGAGCGCGGTCTCGTGCCTGCCGTCGACATAGAGGTCGAGCGGCGCGTTGATGCCGCCGCCGTGGAGGGAGTCGGGGATCGCGTAGTGGAAGTCGACCGCGTCGGCGGGCCGGGTGAGGGTGAAGCTGACGTACGTGCCCTGGCCCACCAACTGCACGGCGGTACGGCCGGTGGCCTCGGCGGCAAGGGTGCCGTAGTGGTAGTCGGGCTTGAGCACGCTGCCGTTGGTGCGGGCGTGCGGGCTGGTGGCGGCGTTCTGCTCGGTGAAGGGGACGGCGGCACCGGCCTCGGGCCGGGCGGGTTCGTCGGCGGCGGCGCGGGCGGTGCCGGCCGGGAGCAGCACGAGCGGTGCTGCGAGCAGCAGTGCGGCGAGTGCGGGCAGATCGGTTCTGCGCCGCCGGCCGGCGGCGCTTGGTGCGGTCATGGGATCGGCTCCTGGTGGCGGGAGGCTAAGAGGGGACCTCTGAGGTCAGCCCTTCATCGAGCCGGCGGTGAGCCCGGCCATGATGTTGCGCTGGAAGAAGAGGAAGAAGACGACGGTCGGCACGCTGGCGATGGCCAGCGCCGCGACGAAGACGTTCTCGGGGACGCCGACGTGCAGTTGGTTGATGCCGACGTTCACGGTCTGCGAGGAGGTGTCGGTCAGCACCAGCAGCGGCCAGAGGAAGTCCTTCCAGACCGCGACGACGGCGAAGATGGAGACCACGCCGAGGATCGGCCGGGACATCGGCAGGACGACCGACCAGAGCGTGCGCAGTGGGCCGGCCCCGTCGATCGCGGCGGCGGCCAGCAGTTCAGCGGGGATCGAGTCGAAGAACCGTTTCAGCAGGAAGATGTTGAAGGCGTTGGCCACCGAGGGCAGCCAGATCGCCCACGGTGTGTTCAGCAGACTCCAGTGCAGGAACGGCAGGTCGTTGGCGGTGAGATACGCGGGCAGCACGATGACCGTGGTCGGGATCATCAGCGTGGCCAGCATCGCGAAGAGCACGGCGCTGCCGAAGACCGGCCGCAGTTTGGAGAGCGCGTACGCGGCAGCCACGTCGAAGACCAGTTGGAAGCCGAGCGCGCCGAGGGCGTAGAGCGTGGTGTTGAGGATCAGCCGGCCCAGGTTCAGGTCGTGCCAGGCGCTCGCGTAGTTGGAGACGGCCGGCGAGACCGGCACCAGGGAGGGCGGCGTCCTGATGATCTCCTGCGGGGACTTCAGGCCGCCGCTGACCATCCAGTAGAGCGGAAAGAGGAAGGCCAGCGCGAAGAGGGCGACCAGTACCCAGAAGACCGTCCAGTAGACGGTCCGCCCGATCGGGCGGGCGAGTTGGGCCTGCGAGATCAGGGTGCGAGTCGGGGCGTCGAAGGCGGACATCGGGCCTACTCCTCCTCGGTGCGGCGGCTGAGCCACAGGTAGCCGCCCGCGAAGGCGATCAGGACGAGCAGCAGCAGCACGCCGAGGGCGGCGGCGCTGCCGTAGCTGTTGTAGTTGAAGGCGTACTGGTAGATCAGGTAGACCACCGAGGTGGTGTCGTTGGCGGAGCCGGTGATGATGTATGGCTCCAGGAAGACCTGCATGGTCCCGACGATCTGGAGCAGCAGCATCATCGAGAGGATCAGCCGGGTCTGCGGCACCGTCACGTGCCAGACCCGGCGCAGCAGTCCGGCCCCGTCGAGCTCGGCGGCCTCGTAGAGCTCGCCGGGAATGCTCTGCAGCGAGGCGAGGTAGACCAGCACGGTGCCGCCCATGTTGATCCAGGTCGAGAAGAGGACCAGGCAGAGCACGGCGAGCGCGTGCGAGGACTGCAGCCACTGGACGCTCGGCAGGCCGAGCGCGTGCAGCACGGCGTTGAACAGGCCTGAGTCGTCCGGGGTGTAGAACCACTTCCACAGGAAGGCGGCGGCCACCGGCGGCATCATGACCGGGAGGTAGACCAGCAGCCGGAAGTAGGAGCGGGCGTGCCGCAGTTCGTTCATCACGACCGCGAGCAGGAAGGGCACCGCGTAGCCGAGCAGCAGCGCGAACAGTGTGAACAGGCCGGTGGTGCGCCAGGCGGCCCAGAAGTCCGGGTCGTGCAGCACGCGTTGGTAGTTGTGGAGTCCCACCCACCTGGTGTCGCCCGCGAAGTTGGTGTACTGGAAGCTCATGATCACTTCGCGGATCATGGGATACCAGGAGAACGTCGCGAAGCAGAGGATCGCGCCCGCCAGGAAGAGGTAGGCGGTGGCGTTCCGGCGCAGCCGGCGGCCCAGGGGGGCGCGCCGGGTCGGCGCGCCCTCCCGCAGCTCGCGGGCCACCGCGCGGGTCAGGTTCATCGTCGCCATGGGTGGGAGCTCTCGTCTCGTCCGTACGTCGCAGCCGGTTTACTGCTGGGCGCAGCCGGTCTACTGCTGGGCGTTGGCCAGGATGCCGTTGGTGGCCGTCTTGAAGGTGTCCAGCAGCTTCTGCAGGTCGGCGTTGGGGTCGGTCAGCGCGGTGTTCATGGCCTTGTCGCCCTGGGCGTAGATGGCCTGCGCCTGCGGCGGCTCGACGAGCAGCTTCATGGACGGCAGCGCGGCGACATAGGCAGCGAAGTTCTGCGTCGGGATGTTGGCGTACTTGGCCATAGCGGTCGCGTCGGCGGAGGCGCTGGCTCCCGTCCACAGGTCCGGCTCGGGCAGGCCGACCGGCTCCTTCTGGGTGGCCTTCCGAACGTAGTCGAAGTTCAGGCCCTGGCCGGAGGTGAGGAACTCGTAGTTGACGAACGCGATGCCGGCCCGGATCTGCGCCGGGGTGTCCTTCTTGTTGAACATGTAGCCGTCGCCGCCGACCAGGGTGGCCTGCTGGCCGGGCATCGGCCCGACGGCCATGTCGTCGTAAGAGACGTGGTACTGGTCGTGGATGGTGGTGAGGGTGACCGGGTCGCCGACGTACATGCCGAGCTTGCCGGAGGCCATCATCTGCAGCAGGTCGTTGTACTGCAGACCCTGCTTGGTTCCCATGACGTTGTCAGTGAACCGCATCTTGTGCAGGAACTGCAGCACTGCCAGGCCGTTGGCGTCGTCGAAGTTGGCGGACTTGCCGTCCGGGGCGACCATGGTGCCGCCGCGCGAGTAGAGCTCGGCGGTGAAGTGCCAGCCGCCGGTGTTGGCCGCGCTGTAGTCGGCGTAGCCGATGTTGCCGCCGCCCAGCTTGCTGATGGCGATGGCGTCGGCCTCGACCTGGTCCCAGGTGGTCGGCGGCTTGTTGGGGTCGAGCCCGGCCTTCTGGAACAGGGTCTTGCTATAGACCAGCCCCAGGCTGTAGTTACCCTTGGGGATGCCGTAGAGGTGCCCCGAGTCGGCGCCGCCCTGACGGTAGATGTCGAGCAGCGCCGGCTGGATGTCGGACAGGCCGTGGATCTGGCTCGCGTACTGCTGGATGTCGGCGGCCTGGCCGGAGGAGACGACGTTGGCGCCGTCGGTGAAGTAGGTGTAGAAGACGTCGTCCATCTTGCCGCTGGCCAGCTTGGCGTTGAAGGTGGCCGGGTCGTCGCAGGGGTTGCTGTCGTCGCCCTTGACGGTGATGTTCGGGTTGAGCTTCTCGAAGGCGGCGACGTCGGCGAGCCAGTTGGCGCGCGGCTGCGCCTGGGTGGTGGGCGGCTCGCAGCCGACGGTGATGGTGACCTTGCCGTCGTTTGTGCCGGCCTGGGTGGAGTTGCCGGAGCTGCCGCACGCGGAGGCGGTGAGAGCCAGGCCCGTCGCGAGGGCGACGGCTGCGGCGGTGCGGGCTCTGCTGGCTGCTCTGTTACCGGTCATCTTCGGTCCCTGAAGGTGAGGTTATGATGCGGAGGTGGCCGTGCTGGTGGCGTGCTGAAGGCGTGCTGGGTACAAGAAGAGGCAGGTCAGGGCCGCGTCCCCGAGTTGGGGCGGCGGTCTCGGCCCGGCGTGCAGCACAAGCTACGGGCGACCGAGATCGCATGCAATAGAGAAACTTATATGCGCAAAAAGTAGACATCCAATAGAAAGTTGATGTCGCACCAGCGCAATCTCACGCAAAGATATGACATAGTGCCCGCATGACTCGCAGACTCGCGGAAGTGGCCCGGAAGGTCGGCGTCAGCGAGGCGACGGTGAGCCGGGTCCTCAACGGCAAGCCGGGCGTCTCCGACAGCACCCGCCAGGCGGTGCTGACCGCACTGGACGTGCTCGGCTACGAACGGCCCACCCAACTGCGCGGCGTGCGGGCCCGATTGGTCGGTCTGGTGCTGCCCGAGCTACAGAACCCGATCTTCCCCGCGCTGGCGGAGATGGTCGGCGGCGCGCTGGTCCAGCTCGGTTTCACGCCTGTGCTCTGCACTCGCTCGGCCGGCGGTCTCACCGAGGCCGAGTACGTGACGATGCTGCTCGACCAGCAGGTCTCCGGCGTGGTCTTCTGCGGCGGCCTGAGCCTCGAGGAGCACGGCAACCTGCTGCAGCGCGGCGTCCCTGTCGTCCTGCTCAACGCGGCCGTGGACTGGGCCGGCTTTCCGCAGGTCTCCACCGACGACGCGGTCGCGGTGGAGCAGGCGTTCGCCCACCTGCACGCGCTCGGCCACCGCCGGATCGGCCTGCTGGTCGGCCCGGCCGAGCACATCCCCTCGCAACGCAAGACGGCCGCCTTCACCGCGCTGTCGCGCCGCCACGGGATGAACCCGGCCGACTCTGTCGGCCACGCGCTCTTCTCCTTCGAGGGCGGCCAGGCCACGGCCGGCGACCTGATCCGGGCCGGCGCGACGGGGCTTATCTGCGGCAGCGACATCCTCGCGCTGGGCGCGATCCGGGCCGCCCGACGGGCCGGGCTGGAGGTGCCGCGGGACTTCTCCGCCATCGGCTTCGACGACTCCGCCTTCATGAACTACACCGATCCGCCGCTGACCACGCTGCGCCAGCCGATCGAGGCGATGGCCCGCGCGGCGGTGCAGCTGCTCGTCAACCAGATCGAAGGCAACGCCCCGACGCCCAAGGAACTGCTGCACGAGCCGGAGCTGGTAGTGCGCGGATCCACCGGGGTCTGGCGCCCGAAGGGCACGCAAAAGGCATAGCAAGGAAGCGACGGAATTCAGGCGGGAATTTCACGGCGTGTACGGATACCCTCCCCTCCACGTGCCGGATTCTGCAGCTCAGCATTGTTCGCAAGGAATGTCAGAGGAGTTGACAGCGCATCAGCCGATTCTTTCGACTGCTGCGCTCTTCATTGTGCGGAATTGCCGGCGGGGCTACCGTGCGGTCCATTCACCCGGCTCCTCTCCCACCCTGGAGCGACATGCCCGCCACTCCCCTGGGGCACCGGCACGCCCGCGTGCTTCCGGCCGCCGTGCTCGCCGTCCTCGCCCTGCTGCTGACTCTCGCCGTCGGCTGGTCTGCCCCAGCCGCGCACGCCGCGGCCACGGTCTACGAGGCTGAGAACGCAGCCCTCTCCGGCGGTGCCGCCGTCGCCACCGATCACACCGGTTACACCGGCACCGGCTTCGTCGGCGGCTACACCGACAGCAACAAAGGCAACGCCGACACCCTCTTCACCGTCAGCGCGCCGAGCACCGGCAGCTACACCTCGACGCTGCGCTACGCCAACGGCACAGGCGCGACGATGACGCTCTCCGTCCACGTCAACGGCACCAAGCTCGGACAGATCTCCCTGCCCGCCACCGCCGACTGGAACACCTGGGGCACGGTCGCAACCACGGTGAGCCTCACCAGCGGCAGCGACACCATCGCCTACGCGTTCGACGCGACCGACAGCGGCAACGTCAACCTCGACAACACCACCCTCGCCCCGGTGGCCGCTCCCCCACCGGGCCAGTACGAGGCGGAGAACGCCGCACTCTCCGGCGGCGCCGTCGTCGCGACCGATCACACTGGCTACACAGGCACGGGGTTCGTCGGCGGCTACACCGACAGCAACAAGGGCAGCGCCGACACCGTCTTCACGGTGGCCGCCTCGGGCGCCGGTGCCACGCCCGTGACGCTCCGTTATGCCAACGGCACCGGCTCGACGATGACGCTCTCGGTCTACGTCAACGGCGTCAAGGCGCAGCAGGACCAGCTCCCGGCCACCGCCGACTGGAACACCTGGGGCACCAAGGCCGACACGCTCACCCTCACCGCAGGCGGCAACAGCATCGCCTACAAGTACGACACCGCCGACAGCGGCAACGTCAACCTCGACAACATCAGTGTCGGCAGCCCCACGTCCAGCAGCCCGTCACCCACGCCTACCAGCACCGGTGGCGGCGGCTCCGCGCTGGTCTACCAGGCCGCCACCGCCTTCTCCACCGGCGGACCGGCCCTCGCCACCACCCTCACCGGATACACCGGCAGCGGCTATCTGACCGGCTTCACCGCGACCGGCTCCGTCGTCGACTTCACCGCCGACGTGCCGACCGCCGGCAGCTACCCGGTGACCTTCGGATACGCCAACTCCACCGGCTCCGCGCAGACGATCTCCCTCTACCTGAATGGTGTCAAGAACTCCCGGCTCAGCCTGCCCTCCGGCAGCGGCTGGCTGCTGAGCACCGCACAGAACGTCACCCTGCGCACCGGCCTCAACCTGATCGCACTGCAGACCGACTCCGGCGACACCGGCAATCTCGCTGTGAACAACCTCCAAGTCAGCGGCGGAACGGCGCTCGCCGCCCAGGGCGCGACCGTGCCCTACACCGAGTACCCGGCGGCCTCGGCCCAGACCAACGGCACCGTGCTGCCCTACAGCACCAGCTACCCCAGCCTGCAGGCCGAGTCGACCGGCCGTCAGGCCGTCCAACTCACCGCGACCGGCCAGTACGTGCAGTTCACCCTGACCAAGCCGGCCAACGCCGTGGTACTGCGCTACTCCATCCCCGCCAACACCGACGGCTCGACCGCCACGGCACCACTGGCGCTCTACGCTGGCGCCACCAAGATCCAGGACCTGAGCCTCACGACCCAGTACTCCTGGCTCTACGGCGGCGGCTACTACGACACCCACACGCCCAGCAGCGGCCCGGCGCACCACTTCTACGACGAGACCCGCGCCCTGATCGGCAACTGGCCCGCCGGCACCGTGCTCAAACTGCAGAAGGACGCCGCCGACAGCGCCTCCTCCTACACCATCGACGTGCTGGACGCTGAGCAGGTCGACCCGGCGTTCACCATGCCCGGCGCCGGCTACGTATCGGTCACCAACTACGGCGTCACCCCCGACAGCGGCGCCGACGACACGGCCGCGATCAACAGCGCGCTCAGCGCCCTCTCCGGCACCGGCCAGGGCCTCTGGTTCCCGGCCGGCAGCTACGACATCTCAGGCCGGATCAACCTCGCCAACATCGCCGTGCGCGGCGCGGGCACCTGGTACACCACGATCAAGTCCACCGCGGTCAACGGCGCGGGCGGTCTCTTCGCCACGGGCGGCAGCAGCCAGATCGCCGACCTGACCATCTCCGGCGACCAGACCTCACGCAACAACGACTCCGGCGCGGCGGGCATCGAGGGCAGCTTCGGCTCCGGCTCGCTGATCTACGACGTGTGGATCGAGCACGCCAAGGTCGGTCTCTGGGCCGCACCCGGCAACGGCCTCTACGTCGTCGGTGACCGCATCCGCGACGTCTTCGCCGACGGCCTGCACGTCCACGGCGGTAGTAGCAACACCCGAGTCGACCAGACCGAGGTGCGCAACACCGGCGACGACGAGCTCGCGCTCGACACCGAGGGCGGCAATGTCACCGGCTGCTCGCTGACGAACAACACCGTCAGCAGCCCGATCCAGGCCAACGGCATCGGCGTCTACGGCGGCGGCAACAACGCCGTATCCGGCAACCTGGTCTCCGACACGGTCGCCTTCGGCTCCGGCATCACCGTCAGCACCCGTTTCGGGGCGGGCTTCACGGGCCCGACCACGGTGAGCGGCAACGCCTTGCTGCGGGCCGGCTCCTACAACACCAACTGGGGCTCGGCCATGGGCGCCCTGTGGATCTACGCGAACCTCTACGACATGACGCAACCGGTCACCATCAACAACAACAGCATCAGCAACGCCAGTTACCAGGGTGTCCTGCTCAGCTACGCGAAGCAGATCAGCAACCTCACTCTGGACCACCTGTCCGTCAACGGCGCCGGGACCTACGGCATCGACATCTCCAGTGTCACCGGCAGCATGACCGCCAACTACGTCACCGTCACCGGCGCCACCTCCGGCGGTCTGAACAACCCCGGTGGCTACACCATCAACCGAGGACCGGGAGACAGCGGCTTCTGAGCACTCCCCCGCCACGACGGCCCTCGGGCTACTTCGTGGCGGGGGTCTTCGTGGGTCCCGAGGCGATGGTGAGCGAGGAGATCGTGTGCGCCTGGACGACTTCGGCTGCGCCTGCGCCAACGCCTTGGCATGGAGCTTGCCGAAGTCGCGGATTGGCAGCTGCTGCCGAACCGAGCTGCCCGCGCGCCGGTCCGCGCGGCGGCGACGGCGACCGTCCATCCGGGATGTTCTCGCGCCCGTCGTCCCGGTGGCGGATCCAGACGCACGGCCTGGACCCGCCACCGGTCCGCACGTTGGAGTTCAAGCAGGCCCTGGACAGCCGACGCCTACTCCTGTGGGGAGGGTAGTGGGTCCTGGCCCACCAGGCGGTGTCCGCGACCGGCCGATTCGCGCACGGCATCGAAGCCGTAGCCGATCATCTCCTCCTCGTACGCGCGCAGGGCCTCCGCGAGCGGCCGACCACCGGCGGCCTGGACGAGGCGGCCGGTCAGGACGCGCGCGTCACGCAGCGCGGTGTTCGCGCCGACGCCGATGGCCGGGCTCATGACGTGGATGGCATCGCCCAGCAGGGTGACCGAGGTGGTCTTCCACCCCGCGACGGGCACGCTGGTGCGCACCGAGACCGGGAAGATCGAGGCGGGGTCCTGACGGGACACGATCCCGACCAGCCCAGGATGCCACCCCTCCACCAGGGAGAGCGTGAGCGCCTGCAGTTCCGCGCCTGTCATCGCGAACAACTCCTCATCCGTGCAGGGAATCTGCTCGCGGCGGGCACCGAAGACGCACGCAAGGTAGTCGCTGTCGTCGCTGAGCTCGATGTCGGGAGCCAGCCGCGCCGACGCCTGGTGCATCGACTCGCGGTACTGCACAGGGGCGAGTCCCACGAAGCGCTTGCCCGGGCCGATGACGGTGGTCCACAGTCCGAGCAACTCGGGCGGGACCAGGGCTCGGGCCTCGTCGCCCGCGAGCTTGACCTTGCCGTAGAGCAGTCGCAGTCCGGCGTCGACGACCCGAGCCTGGGGCAGGTACTGCTTGCGAACCGCCGAGTTGACCCCGTCGGCGCCGATCAGAACATCACCCGTGGCGCTGCTGCCGTCCGCGAAGTGCGCGGTCACCGCGCCCGACCGGTCAGTGTCGTAGTGGGTGAGCCGGGCACCGTGGTGCATGGCCTTGTCCAGGCCGGACAAGAGGATCTGACGTAGCGTCATGCGATTGACCGCCAGGTGCCCGCCGCCCGGCAGGTCCGGGGCGGGCGGGAGTTCCTGGGCGTGCAGCAGGTTCAGCTGGTGGTCGAACGCGTCCATGCGCGACCCGGGGTTCCCGGCCGTGGCCGCGAACAGCTCGAACGCCGGCGGCATCAGCACCGCCTTGAGCGCGGTGATGCCGTCAGAGTTGATGCGGATGCGGTAACCCTGGTTCCGGAAGGCCGCGGTGGGGTCCTTCTCGTACACCGCGACGCTGATCCCCGCGCGGTGGAGCCCCTGCGCGAGGGTAAGGCCGCCCAGGCCGCCCCCGGCGATGATGACATGCAGATCCGACACAGCTGTGTCCCTTCTCGACATTGAAACGAAAAGGGACGCACCGGACGTGCCCCAGGGGCACCGTACGAGCGCATGACCGCCATCCGGACTACCTACCGGACCGTGACTTTTGTACGTCCGCCAACCAAGCTAACACAGGTTCAGAGGCAGGCCCCAGCAACGCATCGACACCCTCCCGCACGAAACCACCAGCGGCTCGTCCCGCGCGAATGGGTGGAGCTCGCGCTCGCCTCCGGCCGGTCCCGTCGTGCGCGACGACGCGGTGGTCAGTCGAGCGCTTGCGGTCGAAGACGTCCCAACTGGGGGGCCTGGCTCTCGAAGGTCGCGTTGCCTTTGCCGGTGCCGAGTTGGTAGGTCGCGAGGACCTGGTCGGCGTGGTCGGCGGTCATCGCCTCGATCCGGATCCCGGCACCGATCATGCGGATTCGCCCCCATGGACGTCGAGTTCGGCGAGCAGGCCGGTGATGCGGGCCCGGATCTGGTCGCGGATCGGCCGCACCGCGTCGACTCCCTGGCCGGCGGGGTCATCCAGCTTCCAGTCGAGATAGCGCTTGCCGGGGAAGATCGGACAGGCGTCGCCGCAGCCCATCGTGATGACCACATCCGAGTCCTGGACGGCTTCGGTGGTCAGCACCTTGGGGATCTCGGCGGAGATGTCGATGCCGACCTCCTTCATCGCCTCGACGACGGCGGGGTTGACCGCGTCGGCGGGGGCGGAGCCGGCCGAGCGGACCTCGACCCGCCCGTCGGAGAGGTGGGTCAGGAAGGCGGAGGCCATCTGGGACCGGCCCGCGTTGTGCACGCAGACGAACAGCACCGACGGGCGGAACTGGTTCACGGGGCGACTCGATTCGTGCAGGAGGTCGGGCAGGTCAGCGGCCGGACGGGGCGAGTTCACGTTCGTCCTGGGCTACGAGCGGAGCGGGCTCGGCGGGCCGAAAGCGGCCGAAGACCACCGCCAGCAGGCCCAGGCCGATCGCGGCGCCGAGCAGCTGGGCGGCGATGAATGCCGGGGCGGAGGAGGGGGCGATCCCGGCGAAGGTGTCGCTGAACATCCGGCCCAGAGTCACTGCCGGGTTCGCAAAGCTGGTGGACGAGGTGAACCAGTAGGCGGCACCGATCCACGCGGCGACCGCCAGCGGGGCGAGCCGGTCGCGTCCAGTCCGCCCGAGTCCGAAGATCAGCAGCACCAGACCGGCGGTCGCGACCGCCTCGGCGAGCCACAGATGTCCCGCTGAGCGGTGGTGGGTCGACCAGGAGACCAGGGGCTTGGCGAACATCGCGTTGGCCAGCACCGCCCCGCCGATCGCACCCGACGTCTGCGCGAGTGCATAGACGCCGACCTCGCGCAGGTCGGGGCCGCCCTGGTCGCGGCGGCCGTTCAACCAGGCGGCCAGGGTGACGGCGGGGTTGAAGTGGGCGCCGGAGACCGGGCCGAACAGTGCGATCAGCACAGCCAGGCCGAAGACGGTCGCCAGGCAGTTCGCCAGCAGTTGCAGGCCGACGTCGGAGGTCAGGTTGGTGGCCTGGATGCCGGAGCCGATCACCACGGCGACCAGGACGGCGGTCCCGACGGCTTCGGCTGCGGCTCGGCGCGCGAGCGGGGCGGGGGCGGTCATCTGCCGCCGCCGACCGCTGCGGGGGTGTCGGCGGGCGCCTGGAGGAGGGAGGAGAGCGTGGCCAGGGCGGCGGGTAGCACCCAGTAGTAGACCCAGGTCCCGCGACGTTCGCTGTCGACCAGGCCGGCCTCGCGCAGCACCTTCAGGTGGTGGGAGATGGTGGGCTGGGAGACGTCGAACGGGCCGGTCAGATCGCAGACGCAGGCCTCGCCGCCCTGATGCGAGGCGATCAGCGACAGCAGCCGCAGCCGGATCGGGTCCGACAGGGCCTTGAACATCCTGGCCAGGTCCACGGCCGCACTCTCATCCAGCGGCTCACGGACCATCGGCGAGCAGCAGGCTCCCGCGTCCTGGTCGATGACCGGCAACTCTGATTTCGACATACGTCTATGTTGACATTCGTCGATTCAGGAGGGCAAGCTCGAACTGCATCGACATCCGTCGAAACAGGCTGTTCACGTCTGCGGAGGTTCGCCATGTCCCGCGTCCAGCTCGCCCTCAACGTCGCCGACCTCGACGCGTCGGTCGCGTTCTACTCCAAGCTCTTCGGCGCCGAGCCAGCCAAGCACCGCCCCGGATACGCGAACTTCGCCATCACGGAGCCTCCGCTCAAGCTCGTCCTGATCGAGGGCGAGCCCGGCCAGGAGACCCGCCTGGACCACCTCGGCGTCGAGGTCGAGTCGACCGAGCAGGTGACTGCGGCGACGTCAAGGCTCGTCGCCGAGGGCCTCGCGACCGTGGAGGAGAACGAGACCTCCTGCTGTTATGCCGTGCAGGACAAAGTGTGGGTCCATGGCCCCGGCCGGGAGCCCTGGGAGGTCTACGTGGTCAAGGCGGATGCCGACGCGCTGACCAAGCAGGAGGGCAGCACGTGTTGCTCCATTGCCTCCGCAGGAGTGCCGGGGACAGCGGCTTCCAGCTGCTGCTGATCGTCGTGACCGGTCAGGGGCGCCTGCCGCAACGCCTGACAGTGGCCGGCGGGAAGCTCCCACGTACGATCACTTCCCAGTCCGGGCCGGGGCAGTTCGGGACTGCCGACTGGGGCTCTGGTCAGCGGACGGTGAGCGGGTTGCCCTGGCCCGCCGGGTTCGGGGGCGTACTCGCCCCTGGAGCCGTCCCCGGGCGAGGGCGGGCAGCCTGGCGTGCCCGGATGTCCTCCAGTTCCCTGCGTCGAGGTTCCGTCCGACACTCGGGTGGTTGTCGTGACCAGGTACTCCCTGCCCAACCTCCTCGATCGTCACAGCGTGCGGGACCGGACTGACGGGCGGGGCCGCTCGGGCCCGTGAGCTTCCCCCTTGCCCACATCGACCCATGCGAATCCCTGGCGTGCCCCGGCGACCGGGCCGTGCGAGTCTCGCCTTGTCGGCAGTCCTCGGACGAGCGCAGGAGGCGCGGGTCATGGACATGAAACTCGAAGTCGTCGTGGTGCCGGTGGCCGACGTCGACCGGGCCAAGGAGGTCGACGTCGAGCGGGCCCTTGTCTGGCGGGATTTCATGGTGCCCGACTATTCCGACGCGGGCGGCAGTGCTGGTTGGCCACAGAGGCCGCAGTGGTGCTGTCCAGTCGGCGCGGTTGTCCCTGCCGGTGAATCGGCGAGCCGTGCGACCGCCCGCAGCAGGAACGATTCGCCACGCCGCCGGACCCCCGCGCCGTCGAGATCAAGTGCTTTGCCCGGCTCTCAACCTGCGGAGGCGAGCTCTGCGTCCTTCGACGTTCGTGCGGTGTGTTGAGTACGGCGGTGGCGCGGACAGGGTTCGGCGGGGCACAGTGGCGCCATGTCCGAACGACGCGACCGCCGCCGCCTGCAGGCCCGAGCGCGAGCTCTTGGGGTCCCCATCGAGCTGGCCAGGCGCCACCCGCCGCCTCGGCCGACGCTGCCTGCGGAACCTGCGTGGCCGCGTACAGTGCTTCCGGACCGGGACGAGGACCGCTCTGGTCCCCAGCAGACATGGGCACCGTCCCTGTGCTGCACAGTCTCGCAAACGCGGGAAGTTCTCGCCGGCGGCACGGTCGTCATGCTGACGATCCATGCCGCCGGGTGCTCGGTCTGGACCGCGCGGTAGCGACCGCGACGCCGTAACTCGCTGCGGAACATGATCCCGACGAGGCGCTTTCATGGTGCGCGGGCCGACGATGGCGGAGGTTACGCCGGGGTGGTTGTCCAGCCCCTCGGTGGGAAAGAGCACCGGCTGGGTTAGTAGGTGGTCGCCCGCCCACTGTGATCGAGCGCAGAGCGTTCCCTGATCGGGGGCAGTACACCTGCCTGGAGAGCGTCAACCGGTGCAGTGGCAGCCGCACCCGCTGCCGGAGACAGTGGAAAGCACGCAGGCTGACGTGACGGACGTTTCCAGCAGACACGGAAGTGCGCGATGAGCGACGCGGCCGCGGTACACGCCCCACGGATCGTGGTCGGCGTCGATGGTTCCGAACCCTCGAAAGCTGCCCTACGGTGGGCCGTCCGGCAGGCTGAACTGACCGGCGACGCCCTTGTGGCGGCGATCGCCTGGGACTTCCCGCACAACTGGACCGGCTGGTCCCCGGCCGGGGAGCCCTCGTTCGACTGGCAAGACAGCGCCCGCAAGATCCTCACCGAGACCATCGATGAAGCCATCGGGCCCGATCATCCCGTCGAGATCGGTACCCGAGTTGTCCAGGGCCACCCGGCCGGCGTGTTGCTGGACGAAGCCCAGGGCGCCGCATTGCTGGTTGTGGGGAACCGCGGGCACGGCGGGTTCCCCGAAGCCCTGCTCGGCTCCGTCGGACAGCACCTCACCCACCATGCCACCTGCCCCAGGTGCTGTGGATGGCCTGGGTAGGTCCACTGAAAGCCAACCCACTCGCTTTCCGGGATTGCGCCTTCCCAGTCGTCGGTGCACCGGTCGGCCCAGGCGTGGCCCACCATGACCGGCCGGGTCACCACACCGGCAGTAACCTCCTGTGCCCGCACGAAACCTCCTGTACCCGCACGACCAAACCGAGCCCGTTGGCTCCAGGATTCCCCCGCGGACCGTAGGACGCGTCGATCACCCCGCACTCATGAGCATGCGAGAGGAACCGCTCCAGATCAGCTGGGATGCAGCCGGTCAACTCCCTTCCCCAGAGCGTCACCTGGGGTCCGTGGACCGCATCGACCGCAACGCAGAACAGCCGGCTGCCGACGAAGTAGGCGTACACGGCAGGTTCAGCAGGCCCCAAGCCGAACTCCACACCCAGGGTCTCCCGAGATGACGGGTCGGCCTGGAACCGACGCAGCTCGGTCATTCCCGGTAGTACTGCGGCGACCTCAGTGATACTCACGCCGAAACACAGCGGCCCGACGCCTTCCAGAGGCATCAGCTCCCAGCCCGCCCGCGTCGACCCCATCAGAGCATCCCGAGGATCTACTACCGCCATCTCTCCACCCGTCCCCACCCACACGCCGAGCTGCCCCGGTTCCCGGCGCTCGACATCACCCTGGCATTACACCAGGCCCAAGATCACTCACGGAATCGCGGTCAGAACCTTGAATTTCCCCACCCACTGCTCTGCTGTTGGCCAGACCTGCTCACATGATTCCCCACGTCGGTGCTGGCCGGCGGTAGCCCTGCCCTGCTGCGAGCTGGCGAGGGACGGCTTGGTTGGATGCCCGCATGACGGATTGGTCGCAGTTGGAGCATGCGTATGGCACCGCCGAGGACGTCCCGGCCCTGTTCGAACGGCTTGGCACCGAGCGCAACGACGAAGTCTGGAGAGACCTGTGGTCGCGGTTGTGCCACCAGGGCAGTGTCTACTCGGCGAGCTTCGCTGCCCTCGCTCTGCTTGCCGATCTGGGAAGCGAGGCGGGCACACACGGTGACAATGCCTTGATCCTGGCCGGAGCGATCGCCGCTGACGCCGATGACGAGACCCGTGGTCAGTACGGCGCTCCGATCAAGCGACTGCGGACGCTGGCCCATGCCCGGATCCGCCTACCGGCGGATCCGGTCTTCTACATCTATCTGCTGCAGACTGTCATGGCACTTGACGCTGTCCCCGTCTGGTCCTCGGCCCTTGAGGTGTTGGCCGACGAGACGATCGAAGTGTTCTGTCCCGAATGCGAGATGGGGGTGTTCGTCTCCATCGGTGGTGCCGGCTACTTCTCCGCCGTTGGCGACTGGGCGCACGGCGATCCGGAGGGCTCGCCGCTTCGCGCCGCCGAGCCGGACGACCTGTCGGGGCCTGCGCGCGTACTCTATGACGCGGCCAGCGAGACCGGGGTCGACACCGTCGCGCTCGCCCTCACCTACCTGTTCGGCTTGGGAACGTGCGGCGAGTGCGGCGCCGAGTTCTCGATCGCCGAGCAAGTGGCCGAGCAGTACTGAGACGCCCTGCGGGCGGGGCCGACCGGAGCGAGAGAAGCAGGTTCTCTGCGCTGGCCCTGGCCAAACCTGCTCGGGCGATCTCCCCACTCACGCGACTGCCCGCACTGCCAGCAGTCGATCACCATCGTCGCGCTCCTGGCCACCCCGGAAGCCGCCAGGCCCGTCATCGGCCGCCTCCCCGGCGTTCCGCCGCTGCGGAAAGTGCCCTGACCTGACCCATCGTCAACCGTTGGGGCCCGCCGACCGAAGGTCGGCGGGCCCCAACGCGCACATGGCTCTCCGCGTAGTCCGGTGGCAGATCGGACAGTAGCGCCTCGTACTCGGTGATCGCCTGGTCGACCAGGCCTGCGCTGCTCAGGATCTCGGCGCGGTCCGCTCGCCTTCCCAGTGTCAGATGGTGGCCCTCCCCGTGCAGTTGTCGGCTGTCCGCGACCACGGCGGCCGCGGTTTCCACAGCCCTGTTCAACTGGCCGGCTTGCGCATAGGCGTTGGCCAATGACTGGCGGATTCGGGGCCACCAGGGGACGACGCCCTCGTCCTCGAAGAGCGAACCGGTCGGGCCGCCCTCGGGCAGCGTGGCGAGCCTGATCGCCGCCGCCTCGGCCTCGCCAACGCCACCTTCTGGCGGCACTTCCCCGACATGACCGAGGCAGTACGAACCGCCGCCTGATCCCGCTGCCCGGCTGGGGGCGACGCCCCGGGCGGCGACCGCTACGACGAGTTGCGCAGGAACAACGCCGTACTGCGGCGCTCCTGCACTGAGCTGTCCGAGCATCTCGGGCTGGCCGTGGCCGACATCCAGAGGTTGTCCCTGGAGAGCCACCACTTCCGCCAGGAAGTCGAAGCCGCGGCGACGGCCGCCCTTTCTCCGCCCTTTGTGGCTAGTTGACGGTCAGGCGTGTGGTGGGATCCACACACCAGTCCAGCACCGAGGCCCAGTGGCCGTAGCCGTCAGGGACGGCCACATGCCCGGCGCCCGCCAACAGATCCACGTCGCAGCCGAGCGGCTGACCAAAGATCTCGGCGGCGCCCTCCGGGCAGTACGGGTCGTTGTCCGAGCACACCAGCCGAGGTGTTGCCACGGCGAGCTTCAACCTGGTCAGATCGAGGGACGCCGGCGTGAACCCGGCTATCACCTCCCAGGAGAACATCGCCGGCCCCGGCGGACTCACCAAGAGCACGCGATCGGCAGCGGGTATGTCACCGCGGTTTGCCGCGAGGTGGAGCCAGGCCGCGCAGGCCAGGCTGTGGCACAGGACGATGCGCTCCCCGCGCATCATTCCCAACTCGGCCTCGATCGCCTCGATCCAGGCGGCGAGTGTCGGCCGGTCGGGGTCGGGCAGTTGAGGGTAGAAGACCTGCTCCCGGTGTTCCCTGAGCCGCTGGGCGAGGTCGTACTGCCAGTGCTCGGCCGGGCGGCGGTTCTCGACGCCATGGAGGATCAGAAAGCTGCGGTTCCACATGGCCGCACCCTACAAGCCGTGGATGTCCGTGCTGTTCGGCACTCTCTATCGCGGGGTGGCGAGTGCAGCGGAGACCGGTGACCAGTTCACTGCGTAAACGGACAACAGACAGCTGCAAACTCCCGACGCAAGATGTGTGCCCCGGCCCTCAGCCCCGGCCGAAGTGCACCACGGGGAAAGCGCCCGCCGTCCTGAGGGTTCTGGTGACGCCGCCGGCCAGCTCGGTGAGGCGCGCGGTGGCGGCCGAGGTGGTTGTACGGGGCGGCGTCGAGGCGGTCGGTGAGCACCTCGGCTTCATCGCGCAGGGCCGCGCCCGACTCCGTGAGGTCGCCCGCCGCGTCCAGCAGGCCGCGCTCGCGCAACCGGTCCCGGGCGGCGGCCCACTGCTCCGCGGACCAGCCGCGGGTTCGCTTGAACAGCTCTGACGTCGGCGCCTTGCCGGTTGCGTTGTGCAGGACCAGCGCCTCGATCCCGGTCAGGCCGGCGACCGCCAGGGCGGCGAGGTGACCGTCACCGCGGTGCTCGCGCAGCAGCGTCGCAGCGTGCCACAGGGCCAGGTGGGGTTCCTCGGGCACAGGCAGGCCGGCGTTCGCGGCGTACAGCGGCCGCGCCTCTGGGCGGCACGCTTCGGTGGCGCGCAGCGCCAGCCCGGCCGCCTCGGCGATCTCCTTCGACGCGAGAGTCTCCTGCCCGAGCAGCCGCCGCAGCGTTCCGTCCGCGCCGCGCAGCCGGGCTGTGAGCACCGCCTTCGGCGTGGTGACGGCCCATGCGGCGGGGATGTACCGCCGCACATGCTCGTGGTTGAAGTTGTAGAACGTCGCGGTGACGGTGCCCGCGTCGACCGCCCCGAGCGGGGCAGCGCGACCCGCGAAGTAGGCCATGGCTCCGCGTTCCAGCCCGAGCCCCGCGAGTTCGTCCCCCAGCTCCGGCGCGAAGTACACACATGAGTGCAGGGGATTGACGGCGTTGTGGCAGTGGCGGCCCGCACTCGCCTCGAATGACGTCATGCCGTGGCTCCGGTGTCGGTGATCGGGTGCGGTCGTCCGGCCGGGTCGGCGAGGCGCATCAGGCTTCCTTTGCGGGTTCGTGGCAGGTACCGCCGGTCAGTTCGGCCGCGGTCAGCGTGAGGTGCTGGGCCAGTACCTCGGCCGCGGTGTTGGCGTCGCGGGCGAGCGCCGTCTCCTCCAGCCGGCGGTGCTCGCCGACGCCGTCCCGGTCGGGATTGCGGTGCGCCGACCAGCGGCGGGCCAGTTCGCTCGCGGTCCACATCCGGTCGAAGGTCTCCAGCAGGACGGGGTTGCCGCACCCCTCCAGCAGGGTGCGATGGAAGACCCGGTGGGCTTGGGACCATGCGCCGCTGTAGTACTCGCCCTCCTCCGGCACGTACGCCGGGGTGCGGGTCAGACGGTGGTGGGCGGCTCGTACGCGGGCCTCCCAGTCGACGTCACCGCGCTCGACGGACATCCGCAGCATGACCGGTTCGATGGTCCAGCGGGCCTCGGTGATCTCCTGCCAGCGGCGGTCGGAGAAGGCAGGGACGGCGAATCCGCGGTTGGGCAGCCGGTCGGCGAGGCCCTCGCCGACCACCCGTACGAGCGCCTCGCGCACGACGGCCAGGCTCACGCCCTGTTCCCTGGCGAGGTCCTGCGGTTTGAGGGCGTCACCGGGGGCGTAGTCCCCTCGCATGATCGCGTCCCGCAGGCGGGCGTAGGCCTGATGGGGCAACGCATCGAGCCCGCGACCGTGCCCGGGCTCTTCCTGATCACCACGGCCGTGGCGACGAGCAGCAGCGGGGAACGAGCCGTACCACGGCGAGGCAGACACCGCAGGGGAGCGCCACCGTATGCGGCCGGCCCGCACACAGCACAACGACCGCCGGCGACCGAGGAATCCACCGCCGCGGAGCCCGAACACAACACATTCGCCGGAGCCCCGAGAGTGCCAGGCCGACTTCACCACCACGCCTCCCGTGCGATCTGGCCATTCATTGCAAAGTGTCGGCAACAGCAGCCACGGCGTCTCGATGCTGGCATGTACGCGGCTCGGCCCGAGTTTGATCGATGTTGTCCTCGACCCAAGTGCGGAGCTGGTTGAGGGGGACGGCGGCGCTCTTGCCGAGGGCGGTGAGGGCGTATTCAACGTGCAGCGGAACGGCCGGGTAGACGGTGCGGTCGACGAGTCCGAAGTCCTCCAGGCGGCGCAAGGTCTGGGTGAGCACCTTGGGGCTGACGCCCTGGAGCCGGCGTTGGAGTGCGCCGAACCGCTGGGGTCCCTCTTCGAGTGCCCCGACGGCCAGGGCGGACCATTTGTTGGCCAGCAGGTCGAGCAGCGCGCGACACGGGCACTGCGCGGCGTAGACGTCGTGGTGCGAGTGCTGGCCGGTCGGGCAGCTGGTCGTCATTCATGCGCTCCTCACCTGGATGCTTCCCAACGGGAAGTAGTTCCCCTTGCAGGTAACTACACCCGCGGGCCTAGCGTCATTCCCGCCAGCGCGGAGGCCACGGCCCAGGAGCGCCGAACGGCTTTCCGCACCATGCGATTTCGAGGGATGAAACATGTCCGCAGAGAAGACGAAGACGATGCGCGCAGTGGTCCAGGACGGTTTCGGGGGGCCGGAGGTGCTGCGGGTCCACGAGGTGCCCCGGCCGCAGCCGCTGCCGACGGAGGTGCTGGTGCGCGTGCACGCCGCCGGGGTGAACCCGGTGGACTGGAAGACGCGGGGCGGTACCGGCATGGCCGGAGTGCTCGGTCAGCCGCCCTTCGTGCTCGGCTGGGACGTCTCCGGCGTGGTGGAAGAGGTCGGCTTCGGCGTGACCACGCTGGCGGTGGGTGACGAGGTCTACGGGATGCCCTGGTTCCCGCGCGCCGCCAGCGGCTACGCCGAGTACGTCACCGCCCCCGCCCGGCAGTTCGCCCGCAAGCCGGCGACGGTCGGTCACGAGCAGGCCGCCGCCGTGCCGCTCGCGGCACTGACCGCATGGCAGGCACTGGTGGACACCGCCGACATCCGTGCCGGGCAGCGCGTGCTGGTCCACGCTGCGGCCGGCGGGGTCGGGCACTTCGCGGTCCAGTTCGCCAAGCACCTCGGCGCGCACGTCATCGCCACCGCCAGTGGCGCCCGCCACGCGTGGCTCAAGGAGCTCGGGGCCGACGAGGTCATCGACTACAGCACCGTCCGCTTCGAGGACGCTGCCCGGGACATCGACGTCGTCATCGACCTGGTCGGTGATGCCCACGACAAGACCAGCCTGCGCTCGCTGGAGGTGCTGCACCCCGGCGGCCTCCTCGTCGCCATCCCCGCCGGCGTCTCGCCTGAACTGGCCGACGCGGCGGCGGCGCGCGAGGTCCGGGTCACCCCGTTCCTCGTGGAGCCGGACGGCCCGGCGCTCGCGCGCATCGCCGCACTCATCGACGCGGGAGAGGTCGCGGTCGAGGTCGAGGAGGTCTTCCCACTGGAGCAGGCCGCCCACGCCCACATCCGGGGTGAGCACGGCCGCACCCGCGGAAAGCTCGTCCTCCGCACCACGGCCTGATCCCCGACCGGGATCCCCGACGGGAAAGGAGCACCCACATGTTCTACGAGATCCGCCGCTACCAGAGCCAGCCCGGACGGCGCGACGAATGGGTCCGCTATATGGAGGCCGTGGTCATCCCGTTCCAGACCTCCAAGGGCATCGACGTCGTCGCCTCGTTCACCGACGAGCAGGACCAGGACGGCTACATCTGGATCCGCCGCTTCGAGGACGAGGCCCAGCGCGAGGCGCAGTACGCGGCCGTGTACGAGAGCGACCGCTGGAAGAACGAGATCGGACCGGTGGTCTACGGACTGCTGATCCCGGAGCAGTCCGTCGTCACCCGCGCCATCCCCACGCCCGCCTCACCGTTGCAGTAACGCCACCTCGCAGGAGAACACCCAGGTCGTGGTCCCGTTCACCTACTCGGACGGCACCTGCGAGAACTGCCGCCGGGGCCTGACCACCTCCTGCCGCCACGGCGGAAAGTGGGGTGTCGGCGGCGTCGACGGTGGCCAGGGCGAGGCCGCCCGCATCCCCTTCGCCGACGGCACCCTGGTCAAGCTCCCGGTCGGCGAGGACTCCGAGCTGCTGCCCGACCTGCTGACCCTGTCCGATGTGCTGTGCACCGGCTGCTACGCCGCCCGCACCGCCGGAGTCCAAGCTGGCGACAGCGTCACCGTCATCGGCGACGGCGCGGTCGGCCTGTCCGCGGTCATCTCCGCGAAGCTGCTCGGCGCCGAGCGGATCATCCTGATGGGCCGCCACATCCAGCGCACCGACCTCGGGCGCGAGTTCGGCGCCACCGACGTGGTGGCCGGGCGCGGCCAGGACGGCGTCGCCGCCTTGCGCGAGCTGACTGGCGGCACCGGCACCGACCGGGTGCTGGAATGCGTCGGCCTCAAGGACGCCCTGGTCCAGTCGGCTGGCGTGGTCCGCGACGGCGGCACCATCAGCCGAGTCGGTGCCCCGCAGTACCCCGAAGTCCCCTTCGGGTTCATGGAGTTCCTGCGCAACATCACCCTCACCGTAGTTCACCGTTCCCTGCGGGGAGAGGCCGGACGAGACCGTCTCCTCAAAGCAACGTCAGTACCAGCAGCCCGTCCACCATCAGCAGTCCCATCCAAACCAGGGACGGAACAACCTAATAGCGCATCATATAAAGACGAAACATCCTCTCTCAAAGACAGGTGGGCAAGGTGGTGGCGTAGGTGGCTTGGTCGAAGTCCGCGTAGTGGCCGTGGCCGTTGAGATCCCATACCCACAGGCCGACGAACGCTCCGGTGAAGCCGAGGGAGCGGATCTGATCGCCATCGAAGTCTTCGGCATGTTCGTCGGAGAGCACAGTCGCGTCGAGCGGGGTTCCGAACGGCCGCCAGCCGGTGCCTGTGTCGAGGCGGAATCGCAGGTCCGGTCCATCGAGGTCCAGCCCGAGGCGCAGGCGTGTGAGGTCGCCTATGACTGCCCGGTGTGTGGTGTCGACGGTGGTGCGACCCTGGTCACAGGTGGCCAGGCGGATTTCGGCGTTTCCGTCGTCGGCCGTGGTGACGTGAAGGTAGTACCAGTTCCGGGTGTTGTAGTAAGCGGTTATCCCGGCCAGGTGCTGGTAGCCGCGTGCCCGGTACTCCATCACGGATTCAAAGGAGCAGCGCGCGGCGGTGATCCTGCGGGCTACCAGGCTGGGGCCGACCAGGCTCTGTGGTGAACGGCCGCCGTGCAGTCGCAGGTGCGAGGGGCGTTCGGTCAGCGAGAGCCAGTCAGGTGTCGCGGGGCGCCGCAGAGTCGACCAGTGCGGGCCGAGTTCGCAGCGGTCGAAGTCGTCCTCGTCCTGCTCGTGCTGGTCTGGTCCGTGTTCGGCCTGGGAGGCGGTCCATGCTGAAGGGGTCAGGTCCGGTGCAGGGACGAGCAGTTGGGGTAGTCCGGTCTCGGTCCTCGGCCAGTCCTCGTGCGTCCATGTCACCGGGGCCAGGGCGGTCTCCCGGCCCAGCACGCAGGGTCCGTGGGTGCTGACGGGGCGGGCAGCGAGGTAGGCCAGGTACCACTGGCCGGAGCCGGTGTGCGCGAGACTGCCGTGCCCGGCCTTCTGCAGGGGCAGTTCGGGGTGGTCGCGCGCGGTGAGCAGCGGACCGTGCGGGTCGCGTTCGTACGGCCCCGCCAGTGAACGGGAGCGGGCCACCATGACCTGGTGCTGGTAGCCGGTGCCGCCGTCGGCGGTGAGCAGGTAGTACCAGGGATCGCGGCGGTAGAGGTTGGGACCCTCGATCCAGCCTGCCTGGGCTCCCAGGTCGATCGGTACGGGATCGCCGACCAGGCAGCGGGCGGTCCGGTCGTAGCGGGTGGCCTCCAGCCCGGCCGAGCCGCCGTGTCCCGGCCGCCAGTCGTGGACCATGTTGAGCAGCCAGCTGTCGGGCCCGTCGTGGAAGAGGGACGCGTCGAACCCGCGGGCGTGCAGCGGGATCGGATCGGACCACGGCCCCCGGATCGAGGGTGCGGTGACCAGGTAGTTGGGGCAGTCGGTGAAGCCGCCCGCGTACGTAGACACGTTGGAGTACACGAGGTGGAACAGGCCGTCGGCATGGCTCAGGTTCGGGGCCCACACGCCGCCGGAGTCCGGGCAGCCCGCCAGGTCCAGCAATGCCCGGCTGTCGAGCGCGCCGCCAAGTGGCCGCCAGTGCACCAGGTCACGGGAGGTGTGCAGGCGTACGCCGGGGTACCACTCGAAGGTCGAGGTCGCCAGGTAGAAGTCCTCGCCAACGTGCAGCAGTGAGGGATCCGGGTGCGACCCCGGCAGGATCGGATTGCGGATCATCGGGGTGGGGTTCATCTGAGCTGGTCCTCGTCACGGCGGGCAGGTCGCCCAGGGCCCCGGGCACAGTCGGCGAATGTAGTGTCGAACGTATTCGCGAGCAATGGGCCAGCCCTGTGCGCGCCACGGCGGGGAGACGACCGCTGCGTGGGGCGGGACTGCGGACGGGCATGGCTCGATTGGCCGGAGCGACGAGGAGGCCGACGGGGTGAATGCTGCTGCGTGCGCGTGGATAGCGACGCCAGCCGTTCCATCGGCGCAGGGCGAGCTTGAGCGTGGTGCCGGTGGCCTGGGCAGGAGAGCACTGCCGGTACAAGGTCTGTACTTGACGCCGCGCGAACGACTCCTCACCGGCGTGGTGGTGGCGGTCTCGTCGACTGAGCCCGGTCGACCACATCGACGTACTTGCCGGTAAGGTCATGCACTCCTGCACTCCTGCACCGCTGCATCCGGTGAGGTGGTCCGGGGCGGCGGGCTCGGCAAGGTACGGGAGTTCAGGAGGGGGCGACGGTGACATTCGGCACGACCGTATCTCGCGATGCCGTCACCGACGGTGAGTTCCACGCCTTCTTCGAACGGCGGCACGCCGAACTGTCCCGCCTCGCCTACCTGTTGACCGGCGAGCCGGACGCGGCCGACGACATTGCCGCCGACGCGCTGCTCGAGGTCTGGCGGCACTGGGATCGGGTCAGCGCCGCGGACAGCCCGTCTGCTTACGCGCGCGGCGTGGTCGCCAACCTGTGCCGCAACCGAATCCGCAAGCTCGGACGGGAACGCCTGGGCCAGCGCGGCTGGGGCACGCTGTGGCGCGACCGGGCACACAGCACGGACGCGGACGTGCCGGCCGTTGTTGACGTGCGCAGCGCGTTGCGGCTGGTCCCGTACCGGCGACGGGCCTGCTTGGTGCTGCGTTACGCCTTCGATCTCTCCGAGCAGGAGACGGCGCGTACTCTCGGCATCTCGGTGGGAACGGTGAAGAGCCAGACCGCGCGCGGTGCGGCGCAGCTGGCCGAGCTGCTGCGCGCGCAGCCCGAGAACGGAGGGGAGAGCTGATGGCGCACCATGACGCCCGCGGTGACGCGCTCCACGACGTGTGCGGTGACGGGCTTCGCGACGAACTGCGCGGGGACCTGAAGGCCGAAGCCGCAAGCCACCGGCCCGATCGTGAGGCGATGCTGGCCCGGATCGAGCGCGGTCGCAGGGAGCCGGGCCGGGTGGCGCCGAGGCGGGGCAAGCCCGTCGCGGCGCGGCGCTCGGGCTTCCGGGTGGCAGGGACCGCGGCGGCGGTCGCCGCCGTTCTCGGGCTGAGCGTTGCCGGGACGTGGGCTGCGGTGGGCCACTACACCGATCCGCGACCGGTCGAGTCCAGCGCACCGGCGAGGCCGGCTCCACAGGTCGGCACGGCGACCAGCACGCCGGCCCGCAGCCACGGCTCCTCCGCGGCGCCCACGACGGGGACGGGGCCGCCCGGCCACGCCGCCACATCGCCCGCGTCCGCGGTCGCTTCGGCTACCGCGACCGCGACCGCGACCGCTTCATCAACGGCGAGCCCGACCGCGAGCACCCGGGTCCAACAGGGATTCCTGTGGTCGGACGGCTCGGTCGACCCCAACAGCATCGACAACTGGTCGCAGAGCGACATCACGCTGAAGAACCACGAGACCATCACCGCTCTCGACGTGCGGCTGCGCGTGGCGCTCACCCCGGCTCTGGCGAACACCGGGGCCTGGTCCACGGTCCCCGCCGCTGATCTGGTCACCACCGTGACCCGCGACAGCGACGCGCTCGTCTACGAGTTCACCCTCAAGCCGGGCGCCACTCTGACGCCGGGCACGTACGAGTTCGCGGGCCAGTACAACCACGCGTCCGGCGGTCGGGACGCGGGCCAGGACACGTACTGGGCCACTGCGACCGCCCGGACAACCCAGGTCGAGGTGTTCGGGAACTTCTACGCGACGCACTGAACACATCGAGGCGGGCCTGACGCTCGCGGACTATGTGGGACGACTCGCCGCGGCCGACAGGGCGGCACGCGCCGGAAGTCCGGAGGCCCGCGAGGCGCGAGACGCACGTACGCCCGCCCCCAACGGTGCTGATCAGGCCACGCCACTGGACTGCATGAGCCGACCCTCTCGATGAGATCGGAGTTGGCCTGGGCCGGCACGTCCGTCCCCGTCAACGGGCAGTCCCTGCGCCCTTTCCCGGACAGCTTCCTCAGCAATGCCGCCTACCCGATCGGCACCCCCGGATCCTCCGTCGACACCTTCCAGTTCACCGCCAAGGCTCTCCACCAACTGACACCGGCCGGCGTCGACGGCAACGCCATGAGCCTGGACCTGAGTTCGTTCCGGCGCGCCGGCGGCAAGCTCATCATCTGGGACGGCTGGGCCGACCAGACAACCCCGCCGGCCGGGATGCTCGACTACTACCAGCGGCTCTCGCACCCGAGCGCTCGACAGCAGGACGTCTGCCATGCATGGTCGCCGGGGCTGCAGGCGGCGCAAGGGCAAACGCGGCATCAACCATGCAGAGAGGTCGCGTTGAGCACCAGGTCAACTCATCCACAACTTTTGACTGTTGCTCGGCCTCGAGCCCGCCGGGCGCGGTTGGACGTGAGGAAAAAATTCCACAGGCGCGGCAACCTTTTCCCGCACCGCGACCACTTACGGGCAGACCCAGCGATCTGTTCCTGAGTCTGCCAAGTTCACGCGGCTCACCACGCCGCAGTCAAGGAGATCGCGTCCTATGAGCGACATCAGGGGCCTGCGCCCCTCCCACCGTGCAGGCCACCAGCCCCCGCCGGCTCGCGGTCGTCACCGGCGGCGGTGGAGCGCGACCGTCCTACTGCTGGGAGTACCCGCCATCGTTGGGCCCTACCTGCTGTTGTCGCAGCCACGATCCGAGGCAGCAACGGTCGATGCCACCGCGTACTACCGGCTGATATCCGTGCACAGCGGCAAGGCGCTGGACGTGGCAGGCTTCTCGACCGCTGACGGCGCCTTGGTCGACCAGTGGACCGATCAGGACACCGCCAACCAGCAGTGGCAAGTGAAACCCACCAGCGACGGCTTCTACGAACTGGTCAACCGCAACAGCGGCAAGGCGCTGGACGTCACAGGCGCGGCGACCACCAAGGGCGCCACGGTCCAGCAGTCGAGCGTCAGCGGTTCCGCCAGCCAACAGTGGAAGATCGGGGACACGGCCGGCGGCACGATCACCCTCACCTCGCGCAACAGCGGCGAACTGCTTGACGTCAAACGCCATTCCGGCGCCAACGGCGCCACCGTCGAGCAGTGGCCCTCCAACGGAGGCGCCAACCAGCAGTGGACACTGGTGAAGGTGTCCGGTACCGGTGCGGCACCCACCGCGCCGTCTTCGCCCTCGTCCTCGGCTTCGCCCGCGGCCTCCTCGGGCCCGTACACCTGGCGCAATGCCGAGATCAACGGCGGCGGATTCGTGGACGGGCTGGTGTTCAACCCCAGCCGCAAGGACCTGCTGTACGCGCGCACCGACATGGGCGGCGCCTACCACTGGGACGCAACCAACAAGAGGTGGATCCCGCTCACCGACTGGGTAAGCAGCAAGGATGCGAACCTGCTGGGCATAGAGAGCCTGGCCACCGATCCCGTCGACCCCGACCGCCTGTACCTGGCAGTCGGGACGTACACCAGCAGTTGGGCGGGCAACGCCGCGATCCTGCGCTCCACTGACGCGGGCAGGACCTTCCAGCGAACCGACCTGCCCTTCAAGTTGGGCTCGAACGAGGACGGCCGCTCGATGGGCGAGCGCCTGGCGATCGACCCGAACAACCACGGCACGCTCTACCTCGGTACGCGCAAGAACGGCCTGTGGCGCAGCACGGACTACGGTGTGACGTGGAGTCAGGTCGGCAGCTTTCCGGTCAACGGCGGCGCGAGCAGCGGAGTCGGCCTGTCCTTCGTCACCTTCGACGCGGCCCACAGCGGGACCATCTACGTCGGGGTCGCGGACAGCGGAACCTCGCTGTACCGCAGCACCGACGGGGGCAGCAGTTGGCAGGCGGTGCCCGGCCAGCCCAGCGGCCAGCTGCCGCAGCACGGTGTTCTCTCCGGCGACGGCTCCCTGTATCTGACCTACGGCAACGCCGTCGGGCCGAACGGGGTGACGGCCGGATCGGTATGGAAGTACACGCCGAATAGCGGACGTTGGAAGGATATCTCGCCGTCCAGCGGCAACTACGGCTTCGCGGGACTCGCAGTGGACGCCCAGCATCCGTCCACCGTCATGGTCACCACCCTCGATCGCTGGTGGCCGTCCGACGAGATCTACCGCAGCACCGACGGCGGCTCCTCCTGGACAGCGCTGGGTGCCACCTCGGTTCGCGACGACTCGGCCGCCCCGTACGAGGGCACCAGGATCGGCCACTGGATGGGCGCGCTTGCGATCGACCCCTTCGCCTCCGGGCACGTCCTGTACGGCACCGGCTCGGGCATCTGGACCAGCGCTGACGTGACCGCTTCCGACAGCGGCGGCAGCACCCACTGGACAGTGGGAGCCCACGGGCTGGAGGAGACCGCAGTACTGGGCCTGATCGCCCCGCCTGGTGGCGCCTCGATCATCAGCGCACTCGGCGATGTCAGCGGGTTCCGCCACGTCGACGTAACCAAGGAACCCAGCAGCGCCCTGTCCGGACCGCTGTTCAACAACACCACCGGCATCGACTTCGCCCAGTCCTCGCCCGCCTTCATCGTCCGCGTCGGCACCGGCGGCGCGCAGCACGGCGCGTACTCCACTGACGGTGGCAGCACCTGGTCCCCCTTCACCGGTGTCCCGGTCCCTGGCGCCGCAGGCGGCACGGTTGCCGTGTCTGCGGACGGCGCCACCGTCGTATGGGCCCCGGCAGGCCAGAGCCCGTACCGCTCCACCGACAAGGGCGCGACCTGGAGCGCCGTGGCCGGGCTACCCACCGACGTGCTGGTGGCGGCGGACCGCTCGACCGCCGGAGTCTTCTACTCCCTCAGCAACGGCACCCTCTACGCCAGCACTGACGGCGGCAGGAGCTTCACCGCCCGCACCACCGGGCTCGGCGGCGGCCAACTCAAGGCCGTTCCGGGCATCGCCGGGGAGCTGTGGATCGCCACCGGCAGCGGACTGCTGCACTCCGCCAACGGCGGCACCAGCTTCGCCAAGACGGCCGCCGACGCCGTGCAGTCGGCCATCGGAATCGGCTTCGGCAAGGCAGCCCCCGGCACGAGCTACCAGGCCCTCTACCTCACCGGAACAGTCAGCGGCGTTACCGGGGTCTTCCGCTCGATCGACGCCGGCGCGACCTGGACCCGGATCAACGACGACCAGCACCAGTTCGGCGGCCTCGGCGGCGTCATCACCGGTGACCCCGACGTCTACGGCCGGGTCTACCTCGGCACCAACGGACGCGGCGTGCTCTACGCCGACCCGTCCTGACCCAACCCGCAGGTGGCGGGGCGGCCCTGAGCCGCCCCGCCACGCCGCTGGCCGGCCCACAAGCCCAGGATGTCGCGGGTGCCGTCCACGGTGGCGCCCAGCACCACGTAGATCGCCCGGTTGGCGACCTGCCCGTCATGGATCTTGACCTGGATGGCGTCGACGAACAGCACCGGGGTAGACGGGCCGGTTCTGCCACTCGCTCACGACCTCCCGGTGCCCAAGCAGTGGCTCATGCTCCACATGCCGCAGGGGCTCCCGCCCGGCCTGTCAGAAACATGCATGGAATGGGTGCAGTCGAAGTCGGCCAGCAGGTCGGGACGGATGCCGTCGTCGTCCATCGGGACGGGCACCGGGCGCAGCCCCGCCGCCCGGGCGGCGGCCAGGGCGCCGGGGTAGGTCGGCGACTCGACCAGGATTGGGCTGCCCGGTGCGGCGATCGCGCGGAACACCATCGACAGGGCGCCCTGCGCACCGCCGGTGACCAGCACGTCGTCCGGACTCACCGCGCCACCGACCTGTCGGGCGAAGATCGCACGCAGCGGCGCCAGGCCCGCTGTCGGGGCGCGGTCCCAGGCATCCGGGCGGCGCGCCGCGCGGGCCAGGGCCGCGCCCAACGCCCTGGTCGGCTGGAGCGATTCGTGCAGGTAGCCACCGGCCATCGCGATCACCCCGTCCGGCAGGCTACCTGACGGACCGTCCGCAGCACTCGGATCCAGGTCGCGTCCCGCCAGCGCCACTGCCTGCCAGGAGGTGTCCGGGACTTCGATGCCCGCGCGAGTGCGGCGGGCGGCGACGAATGTGCCGCTGCCCGGGCGTGTCACCACTGTCCCCTCCGCCGCCAGTAGGGCTCAACTGGCTGTCGAGACAACGACGTATCCCTCCGCCGACGCTACGGATCAGCGTCGTCCAGAACAGCCTCCGCGTGCGGCCACCTCACTCGTCCGAGTGACATGGCGGCCAAGGTGCATCCCCATGCTCCTCGACGCCCCATCCCCGTCCCGAGCGACGGTCACCGGGCGCGCGCGAACACCTTGGCGGATCCCTACGAGGGTGACATCACAGGCTGCGACCCCACCGGCGTTCGATACGGGGCCTGCGCAGTCCGGTCAGTCAGCGTGGCTACCAGTGCGGGAACCCGGCTGGGCCGCTGTTTGTGGGGCGGTCATGTCGAGCAGGAGGACCGCGTCGTGGTCGGGGGTGCCGGGTTCGGCGGTGTAGACGCCGAGGCGGTGGCCAGGGGTGCCTTCCAGGGCCATGCCCTGGAAGGCCAGGGTGACGGTGCCGACCTGGGGGTGCTGGAAGGTCTTGGTGGTGTTCTTACGGCCGGTGACCTCGTAGCGTTCCCACAGCCCGGCGAAGTCCGGGCTCTTCAGCAGTAGCTCGCCGACCAGGCGGGTGAGGTCGGGGGCGTCGGGGTCGGTGCCGGCCAGGGCGCGCAGCCGGGCCACGCAGCCGCGTATCTGGTTGTCCCAGTCGGGGAAGACCTCGTGGGCAGCGGGGTGCAGGAAAAGGTAGCGCGCGAGGTTGCGCTGGGTGACGGGCCAGTCCTCAACCCCGGCGTACAGGGCCAGGCCGCCGGGGTTGTGGGCCAGGAGGTCCATGCTGCGGCTGACGACGTAGGCGGGATTGGGGCGCACCGCCTCCAGCAGCAGCTTCACGTGGGGGCGCACGGTGCGGCTGGGCGCCGGTGCGGGCTGGGGTGCGTAGCGGGCGGCGCGCACGGCCAGGTCGTGCAGGTGCTGGTGTTCGGCGTCGTCGAGCTGGAGCGCGCGGGCCAGGGCGTCGACCACGGCCGGGCTGGGCCGGGTCTCCTTGCCGCGTTCCAGGCGGGTGTAGTAGTCGATGCTGACCCCGGCGAGCGTGGCCAGTTCCTCGCGTCGCAGCCCAGGGGTGCGCCGTACGCCGGGGCCGGGGGTCAGGCCGGCGGACTGGGGACTGGTCTGAGTACGCCGGGCCCGCAGGAAGCGTCCCAGTTCCTCGCCGCTGCTGTGCTGCTCGGGTGCCATCCACCCAGTCTCACCCCGCCGCCCCTGCGACACGCCCGCACAGGGGGGCCCTGTCATACCCCCGCTGGCGGCTCCCTGGCAGAACTCGGCCTGCCTGGCACGAGCGCGTTCGGGCAGTCTCGAAGATGTGGAGCGGTCCCCGCAATAGACCACGGCAATCAGCGCGGCAAACGCCGGACGGACCGTGCCCGACTGGCGCCCCTTCTGGCGTCGGGCGACGGTGGTCCGGGCATGGCGCTCCACCGGATGAAGGGAATGATCATGGCGGAATGGGACGGCACCGACCTGGCGCAGGTCGGCTCGACCGAGGAGCTGGACCTGAGCTCGGAGCGCGCCGACGGCACGCTGCGGGACGCGGTGACGATGTGGGTGGTCCGCGCTGGCGATCACCTGTACGTGCGCTCGGTCAAGGGCACCAGCGGGCCCTGGTACCGCGGCGCGCAGTCCCGCCGCCAGGGCCGCATCCAGGCCGGCGGCCTGGAGCGGGACGTCGCCTTCCGCGAGGCCGCCCCGGAAGAGCACGCCGCCGTCGACGCCGCCTACCGGACCAAGTACGGGCGCTACACGAGCATCGTCGACCACGTCCTGACCGACCAGGCCCGCGCCTCCACCCTGCGCCTGGAACCGCGCTGACCCCACCCGTGCCAAGGCCCATGCACCGGCCACCCCGCCCAAGCCAGCCCAGCTCTTTGAGGAGTGCCTGATCATGCGCGCCACCTTGATGTACGCCGCCGACGATGTGCGTGTCGAAGACGTCGACGACCCGAAGGTCCACCAGCCCACCGACGCTGTGGTGCGGATCGTGTTGTCCTGCATCTGCGGCAGCGACCTGTGGCCTTACAAGTCCCTCGCACCCACCGACCAGCCCCGCCACATGGGGCACGAGTTCCTCGGCGTGGTCGAGGAGACCGGCTCGGAGGTACGCGGCTTCAAGCGCGGCGATGTGGTGGTGGCCCCGTTCGTCTACTCCGACAACACCTGCGTGTACTGCCGCGAGGGCCTGCAGACCTCCTGCGTGCACGGCGGGCAGTGGGGCGTGAACGGCGTCGACGGCGGCCAGGGGCAAGCGGCCCGAGTCCCGCACGCGGACGGCACCCTGGTCAAGCTCCCGGTCGCCGAGGACTCCGAGCTGCTGCCGGACCTGCTGACCCTGTCCGACGTCCTGTGCACCGGCTACCACGCCGCCCGCACCGCAGGCGTCCAGCGCGGCGACACCGTAACCGTCATCGGCGACGGCGCGGTGGGCCTGGGCGCGGTGATCTCCGCGAAGCTGCTCGGGGCCGAGCAGATCATCCTGATGGGCCGCCACCAGGTCCGCACCGACCTCGGCCGCGACTTCGGCGCCACCGACGTGGTTGCCGAGCGCGGCGAGGAGGGCGTGGCCCGAGTCAAGGAGCTGACCGGCGGCGAGGGCAGCCGCAAGGTCCTGGAGTGCGTGGGCTTGAAGGACGCGCTGGCGCAGAGCTTCGGGGTGGTCCGGGCCGGAGGCACCATCAGCCGCGTCGGCGCCCCGCAGTACCCCGAGGTGCCGTTCGGCTTCGGCGACTTCCTGCGCAACATCACCCTCACCGGTGGCGTCGCCCCCGCCCGCGCCTACATCGAGGAACTGATGCCGCACATCCTCGACGGCTCGATCCACCCCGGACGCGTCTTCGACAGCACCCTGCCCCTGGAAAACATCGCCGAGGGCTACCAGGCGATGAACGAGCGCGCCAGCCTCAAGGTGGCGATCCGCCCGTGACCACTCCCAAGCCGAACGACGCTGCCGCTGCTGCCCACGAGCGGCTGTTCCCTGGCCACGTGTCCACCCTGGCGGTCACCGACCCGGAACTGATCGCCTACTTCGACGACTTCGCCTTCGACGAGACCCTGCGCCACACCGCAGACTTGCCCGAGCGCACTCGCCTGATGACGCAGCTCGCGGCGATGATCGCGATCGGCGCGGTAGCCGAGTACCGCGTGATGCTGGGCGCGGCCCTGACCGTCGGCGTCACCCCGGTGCAAGCCAAGGAGATCGTCTACCAGGCCGTGCCGTACGCGGGCATGGCCCGCGTCTTCGACTTCCTGCACGCCACCAACACAGTGCTGACCGAGCACGGCGTGGAGCTGCCGCTGGATGGGCAGTCCACCACCACCCCGGCCACCCGCGCCGCAGACGGCCTGGCAGTGCAGAAGAAGATCGTCGGCGACCAGGCGGTGGACGCCATGTACGCGAACGCGCCCGCTGACCTGCGGCACATCCAGGAGCTGCTGAGCGCCAACTGCTTCGGCGACCACTACACCCGCACCGGCATCGACGTGCCCACCCGCGAGCTGCTGACCTTCGCGATGCTCGCCGCGCTCGGCGGTGCCGACCCGCAGGTCCGCGGCCACGTCGCCGCGAACCTGAACGTCGGCAACAGCCGCGCCGTGCTGATCGCGGTCCTGACCGCGCTGCTGCCGTTCATCGGCTACCCCCGCACTCTCAACGCCCTGGCCGCCGTCAACGACACCGCCCCAGCCACCGACAAGAAGGACAAGTCATGACCGCGCGCACCTGGCTCATCACCGGCGTCAGCAGCGGCTTCGGCCACGCTCTGACCACCCAGCTCCTGAAGCGCGGCGACCGCGTCATCGGCACCGTCCGCGACACGACCAAGGTCGAAGACCTGACCAAGCAATACCCCGACACCTTCACCGCCCGTGTCCTGGACGTCACCGACCCCGCCGCAGTGCGGGCCGCCGTGGACGAGGCGTTTGCCGCCGGCCGCGTGGACGTGGTGGTCTCCAATGCCGGCTACGGCCTGTTCGGCGCGGCCGAGGAGGTGACCGACGCGCAGGTGGACCACATCATCGCCACCAACCTGACCGGCTCGATCACCCTGATCCGCGCGGCGCTGCCGCACCTGCGCGCCCAGAGCGGGGGACGCATCGTGCAGCTGTCCACCTACGGCGGGCAGGTCGCCTTCCCCGGCAACTCGATGTACCACGCCACCAAGTGGGGCATCGAAGGCTTCACCGAGTCCGTCGCCCAAGAGGTCGCCCCCTTCAACATCGGGGTGACCATCGTGGAACCCGGTGGCGCCCGCACCGAGTTCCGCGCCGGCAGCGCCCAGATCGCCGAGCCCATGGACGCCTACGAGGGCAACCCCGCCCACGGCTTCCGGGCCATGCTCGACCCCGCCGCCCCGCCGGCGCCGGGTGACGCGCAGCGCATGGCCGCACGCATCATCGAATCCGTCGACACCGAGCCCGCACCGCTGCGCATCGTGCTGGGCTCCCAGGCCCTGGACGCCACGCTCGGCGTGCTGCGCAAGCGCGTCGAGGGCTTCGAGGCGCAGCGCGAGCTGGCTGCCTCCACCGACTTCCCCGCCGGGGAATGACCGACCAAGCGCGAGAGCGACCTACGAGGAGAGAAGCAGCGATGCAGCACATCCAATTGCGCGACCTGGCCGTGTCCCGGATCGGGCTGGGCGCGATGGGAATGTCCTCCGCCTACACCGGCGCCGGAACCGACGACGACCAGTCCGTCCGCACCATCCACCGCGCCCTGGAGCTGGGCGTCACCTTCCTCGACACCGCCGAGGTCTACGGCCCCTACACCAACGAGGAACTGGTCGGCCGCGCCCTGAAGGGCCGCCGAGACCAGGTCCAGCTGGCGACGAAGTTCGGTCTGATCTCCCACACCGGCCGCGAGCAGGGCCCGGACAGCAGCCCGGCGAGCATCCGCACCGCCGTCGAGGGCTCCCTCAAGCGCCTGGGGACCGAGCACATCGACCTGTACTACCAGCACCGCGTCGACCCCGGCACCCCGATCGAGGACACCGTCGGGGCCCTCGCGGAGCTGGTCACCGAGGGCAAGATCAGGCACATCGGACTGTCCGAGGCCGGACCCGACACCATCCGCCGCGCCCACGCGGTCCACCCGGTCACCGCCGTGCAGTCCGAGTACTCGCTGTTCACCCGCGACCCCGAAGCCCGCGTCCTGCCGACGCTGCGTGAACTGGGCATCGGCTTCGTGCCCTTCTCCCCGCTCGGACGCGGCTTCCTGACCGGCACGATCCGCTCCGCCGACCAGTTCGACTCCTCGGACTTCCGCGCCAGCAACCCGAGGTTCAGCAGCGAGAACTTCCAGCACAACCTGCACCTGGCCGACCAGGTCGCCGCCATCGCCACCCAGATCGGCGCCACCCCCGCCCAGGTCGCCCTGGCCTGGCTGCTGGCCCAGGGGGACGACATCGCCCCCATCCCCGGCACCCGCCGCGTGGCCAGGATCGAGGAGAACGCCGGCGCCGACGCGGTCCAGCTGACCGACGAGCAGCTCGCCCAACTCAGCAGCCTCCCTGCGGCTGCCGGGAACACCCACAACGAGGCGCAGATGCGCATGATGGAGCGCTGACTGGCTTTGTTCGTGAGTTGTGAGAGCGCATGTTGCCCAGCCGTGAGAGCGCCTGGTCGCTCGTGAGATTGATGTCGCTGAGTTGTGAGAGCGGGTTGGTGCTTGCTTCGGGACTTTGGTTGTGCTGTGTGCGAAGAGGAGGCCGGGGTGAGGGGGAACGGAGCGGTGGATCTTGACACTGCTGCTGGCCGTATGAGGAGATCGCCCGGGTAACTCTGCCCCGGGGAGAAGGAACAAGTCACGTGGTCTTGCGAATCGCGGCGGCGCAGCAGCACGCGACGATCGGCAGCGTCTTGGAGACCGCCGCATTCTCCCTGGCGATAGGACTGATACTGCTGATGGCCGGCAGGCACCAGCGCACGATGGCCGACTCGGCGCTCGCGTCCGGATCGCCCGCGCAGTGGGGCGGCCAACTGGTCGAGCGCCCCTCGACAAGTCGAAGCCGGCGCATCAGCGGCTTGGTGATCATCGTGCTGAGCGTTCCCTTCCTCGCCACGGGGGTGCTCTGCCTGCTGGACGTGCTCCTGCTGGCGATCCGCTGAACCCCGCCGTCCCGCTGTCCGCGCTGTCACTGCCATCGCATACCTTGAGCCCATCGACTGAGGAGGGGTAGTGGGCTTCACTGGGGACTTCGTCTTGGCGCGCAGCGATCAACCGCTCCGCGAATTCGCCCTGTTCGCATCCGGTTGCACGGACGGCCATCTCGACTGCGTGTCGTCGTGCTGGCCGCGTCCCGACGGCTGGCAGACCCTGCAGGTCCACCACGGAGTGCGAGATGACTCGCTCGCCGCCTTCCAGGGGCTGGTCGAAGCCACCGGCGCCCCGATCCTGATCGCGAACGTGATGGATAGCGACGTCTGCCAGGTTCGCGGCCTGGACCCGTCAGGGGCGGTGTGGTCGACCTTCCTGGACCCGGCCATGGCAGCCGAATACGGAGCACCTGAGCCTGCCCCGGGCGCCGCCGAACACATCCAGCGGTGGGCGGCCGCAGCCGGATTCTCCGCTGACCCCAGAGCGCTCGCGGACGTCCTGGCCAAGCGCGCGCATCCGTTCGTTGAGGACCTGGTCTTCGAGTTGATCGACTCCTGTGGCTTCCCGCCGAGCATCCCGGACGACCCGAAGTAGATCCCGACGCAGGTGCGCAGCGTCATCCTCGCTCTGACATGGCTGCTCTCACATCTCAGCAACATCCGAGAGCCTGCGGGCGAGGCAACATTCCCTGGCTACGTAGGTGTGACTGGAGAGCGCTTGTTGATGGGTTGGCAGCGGTTGTTGATCACTGGCTCGCAGAATGTTGTCGGGAAGTAGCATCACCGCGCTGCGCGTGCCACGCGGAGTCAGGGGCTGGGGACCAGGCGGGGCACAGCTCTGACGTAGATCACCATGCCGACGACTTCCACGAGGGTCTGGGTGACAACCACGACGCCGGCCAGGGCGAGCCGGTCGGGCAGGGCGAGGGCCAGGGGCAGGACGACCAGGGAGTTGCGGGTCGCTCCGGTGAACACGATGGCCCGCGAGGCGGGGGCGTCCAGGCCGAACAGGCGAGCGACGGCGCGTCCGGCGAAGGCCATGACGAGGAGGAACGCGGCGTAGAAGGGCACGACGGCGGCCACGTCGCCCAGGTGGCTGCCGATCTTGGGGACCTGGGAGGCGACAACGACCAGCAGGGTGGCGGCCATCAGCGGCACCATCGTGGTCGTCGCCGCATCGGCGACTTTCTGGCCGGCGGCCCGGCGGGCGGCCCACGCCTGGGTGGCCCAGGCCAGGGCCAGGGGGATAGCGATCAGGAAGGCGAAGGCTCGCAGGAACGGGCTCACGGCCACGATGGAGCCCAGGTCCGAGCCCAAGAACAGGTACAAGAACAGCGGCAGCAGCAGCATCTGGACGAGCAGGACCAGCGGGGTGGCGGCGAGCAGACGGCGGTTGCTGCCGCCGGCCAGCCCGCTGAAGACGATGACGTAGTCCACGCACGGGCACAGCAGCACCATCAACACCCCGACCCGCACGGCCTGGTCAGCGGGCAGGAAGGTGAACATCGCGGCGACCACCAGCGGCACCACCAGGAAGTTCACCACCAGTGCGACGATCAGGAACCGTCCGTCGCGCAGCGAGCGCAGCAGTTCCGCGGCGGGGACCTGGAGGAAGGTCACGAACAGCAGGGTGCCCAGCACCGGGTTGATGGCGTGCTCCAGGCCCGGCCCGGCGCCTGGCGCGGCCCAGCCGACCAGGGCTCCCCGCCGCCATGGCCCCGAGGTAGACCGCGACCTGGTGGTCCTCCATGCGCTCGACCGCGCCCGTGGACTCCTGCGACACCGGGGAAGCTCCTTGCTCACGTGCCGACCGCGCCGGTGGCGGCCACTGCCGAGCCATCCTCACAGGTCACAGCATCCGAGCAGCCACCGCCCCGGTGTCGCCGTAGTTCAGGACCGGGGCTTGGCGGTGGTGCCCGCGGCGAGGGGCATGGGCAGATCCACCGGCCCCGGTGCGCGGTCGGTGCGGCAGGCCGCCGCGCGTCGGCGTCGGCGCACCAGGAGCAGTACCAGGAACACAGCCACGGCCAGAACCGCGAGTGCGGGCACCCACACCGAGGCGACCGCGGAGGCCGCGCCGATCGTGCCGAGGACCGCCAGCAGCGGGCCCGCACAGCACACCGCGCAGGCCAGGGCTGCCGCCGCGCCGGCCCCGAGGACGCCCCAGGGGCGGGCGGGACGCGGTGAAGGGGGATTGCTCATACGGTCGCTCCGAACAGGTCGGCCAGCATGGACGCCGCGCCCTCGGGAGCGCGGACGCTCAGTTCCAGGGCGGTGGGAGTCAGGTGCAGGGTGAAGTCGAGGAACCCGCAGCAACCCTGCTCGGCTGCTGCCAGCGCCGCCACTTCACCGGCCAGCTCCACCGTGGCGGGGAAGACCAGCCGTACCCCGTCCGCGATCGCGTGCCGGTCCTTGGCCCGGTCGACCATCGATCGCCACTGGTCGGTGCGGTCCGCCAGTTCCGTCCGGCCCAGGGTGCACGCCACCGGAGCCTGCCGCCACGCCTCGGGGCCGGGCACAGCTTCGGGGCGGCTGGGCGACAGGGTGACCGGCACCGGTCCCGGGGCGCTGGCGGTGGTGGTCGTGCAGCCGCAGTCCGGCCCGCAGGCACCCGCGGGCGCGGGCCCGGACAGGCCCGTGTGGACGGCGGCCAGGTGCGCGGAGAACGCGGACAGTTCCGCGATCCGCCGGTGCGTGTCGGCGATCCGGTCCGCGACCAGCGGCACCATACGGTCGCGGACCGAGGCGCACACGCCGTCCTCGCGCACCTCCAGGAGCTCACGGATCTCCTCCAGCGCCAGCCCCAGGAGCTTGGCCGAGGAGATGAACGCCAGCCGCTCCACCGCCGCCTCACCGTAGAGCCGGTAGCCCGACGCGGTGCGCTCCGCCGGCAGCAGCCCGGCGCTCTCGTAGAAGCGCAGGGTCGTGGCCGGAACACCTGAGCGCTCCGCCAACTGCGAGATTCGGTACGTGGTCATGCCGCGACGGTAGACCTTCGACCCGACTCGAAGGTCAAGCACCTTCCGACATCAGAAGCAACCACCGGGCCGCTGCCAAATCTGAACAACACCATTTTCCCGCCGACCGGGATGCTGTCAGCCCTCCGCAACAAACGCTGTCGCTTATCGATGACACAGCCAATTCCTGGACTGGACGCTCCAAGAGAGTCGACATCTGCCAAAAAGTCTGCCAAAACGACTTGGCAGACAGGGGAAACCCGGGTCGGCATCGCGGGCAAGTAGTTCGCCGGGGATACGGCTCCACTCGCGGTTGTGGAACTCGTCGAGGTCAAGGTGCCGCTGGGCGAGGAATGCGGTGTACATCCAAGAGGTCCTGGAGCGCCGTCCTACGCAACGTCAGGTCGTGTCATCAGCGGCGACCGCACGTGCAGTTCCAGGCTGGGGCCGGTCAGGGGCAGGGTGCTCCATGTCGCCGTCGCGGTTCCTGCGTCGGCGTCGACGGCCAGCCGAACGCGGTGCGGGGTGGTGATGACGTATAGATCGGCGACGTAGGTGCTGCCCTGCCAGGCACCGACCGCGACGACAGGACGGCCGAGCGGGGAGCTTTCCCGCCAGTCGCCGTGGCCGACCTCAACGTCGAAGAGCGACTCGAATCGTACGAGCCATCCGCCGTCGGTGGGATCGACGGTGACCGTCGTTCCGTCGGGCAGGGCCGACCTCTCGGCCGAGGCGTCGAGTTTCGCACTGGCCGCACGCCCCGGAGCGGCCGAACCCAGCACCGGCTGCAGCGACAGTCGCTGCAGCCGATCAGCGAGGATCGCGTCGTCCTGGGTGCTTCCCGCGTGACCCACGCCGGGCAGCAGGCACTCCCAAACTGCGTCGAGCACGTCCTGGGACTCTCCTTGGGCGGTCACGGCGACGACGAGATCGTGGGACGGGACGACCACACACTGCTGCGCATAGGAGCCATGGCCGTGGTAGCCGTGACGCGACATCCAGAACTGATAGCCGTAGCCGTAAGAGAAGTCCGCCTGGTCCGATCCGTCCAGGATCCACTCGCTGTCGATGTGCCGACTGGTCGCCAGCTCCACCCAACCGCGTGGGACGAGTTGTTGGTCGCCCCACATGCCTCCGCGCCGCAGCAGTTCGCCGAAGGCGGCGACGCCCTCGGTCGTCAAGTGCAGTCCGTGGAATCCGAAGGCGGCGCCACTGGCCACCCGGTCCCACTCGGCGTGGTCGATGCCCATCGGCGTAAACAGGCGCACGTCGAGGAACTCCGGAAGACCGCGGCCCGTGACCCGCTCCACCATCCGGGCCAGGATGTAGGTGGTCGAGTTGTCGTAGACGTGCCGCGTTCCCTCGGCCGCGGCGAACGGCAGGCTCAGGAAGCCCTTCACCAAGTCGTCGGGTTCCCGCTCCCACGCCTCGGCGAGGCTGTCGGTGGGGTGCCCGGACGTCATGGACAGCAGGTGGTGAACGGTGATACGGCGACCCTGCTCCGAGACGTCGGCCGGGACGCGGTCGGGCAGCACGTCCACCACACGGTCGTCCAGCGAGAGCAGCCCGTCGCCGATCGCGAGCCCCACGGCGATCGACGTGAACGACTTGGTCAGCGAGTAGAGAAGGTGCGGGCGGTCGGCCGAGTACGGCGCCCACCAGCCTTCGGCCACGACGTGACCGCGGTGCACGACCATAATGGAGTGGCTCTCGCCGGATCGTGCTTCGAGCCTGTCCAGCATCGCGGAGATCGAACGGGACGATATCCCCGAGGCGGCAGGCGCCGAACGGGGAAGCAGGGTGCGCTGAGACGGCATTCCGGCTTTCTAGCATATCCACACGGATCCGGGACGCGCCGCCGACCGACAGCACATCTCCCCGTGACGGAATGGCTCCGTCATCACGAAGCAGGATCACCGATGACCTCGATATATTACGAGGATCAAGGTAGGACCGGACCGTCAACGGCGGTGTCCGCTGGGGTGCGGGGATGGGGCACTGCGAGCCCCAGGTCGAGGCGCTTGTCCATGTCCAGGCGGAAGGTCCCGTACGGGTTGACGTTCGACCAGAACAACGCGGTCAGGCCGCGCCGGTCTTCGTCGCTCAGCCTCTTCGCCCACGCGGGTTCGGCCAGGATCTGTTCCACCAGCAGGGTGTTGACGTGCACGAGCGCGGACTGCAGCAGGTGCAGGGCGAGCATCGAGGAATCGGCGTGTTCCTTGCCCGGGCCGGTCAGGGCGCCGTCCTTGCCGTAGTGGAGCACGGCGTTCGCGCTGTTCCAGTTCTCGACGACCTGGAGTCCGCCGTGGATCTCGCGGCGCAGACCGGGGCCCGCGAGGTAATCGCATGCGAAGACCGTACGAACTGCGCGCCCCAGTTCTTCGAGCGCGGCGTAGGTGGGGTGCTTGGGGCCGCCTCGGGTGAAGCGCCGCAGGACCTGCTCCGCCTCGGCGGTGCCGAGCCGGAGTGCGGTGGCGTACTTGACCATCTGGTCGTACTGCTGCTCGATCAGCTCCCAGCGGATCGGCCGCGTCAGCGAGGCGCCGAGCGCAGGCCAGCCGGGCGGGGTGTCGTCCGGCCGGTACAGACGGATGCTGCCGATGTTCTTCAACCGTGGGAGCAGACGGAAGTTGAGCAATTCGGTGAAGGCGAACCCCACGACGCTCGCGCCGTGCGTGTCGACGTAGTTGGACTCGATCTCGGCGTCCGTGCAATGCCGCAGCAGGGCCTCGATCATCGCCGCGACCTCGTCCCGTAGCGCGACCAGGACGCACAGCTCGTACGGGATGCGCTCAACCTTGCCTTTGTCGTCGACGACCGCCTCGCGCCAGTCCTTACGCACCACGCCGTCCATCGACACGGCCTCTGTGGCGTCGTAGAAGCGGGTCTTTCCGTCGACGTCGGCGTACTTCTTCAGCAGCCTCATCGCGTCCGTCACCGGCTGGTAGGCGGTGTTGTTGCACTTGAAGCCAAGCGTGTTCAGCAGCGGCGGCAGCATCTGCCGGTAGTACGAGCTGTAGGAGGAGCGCAGGGTGGTGCGGACCTTGGCCTTGAAGACCTTCTCATTCGCCTTCGCCTCGGCCACCAGCTCACGGAGCGTCTTCTCCCCGACCACCGGCAACAGGGCTCGGCGTACGACCTCGTCGGGCTTGTCGACAGCGGCCGCCGCCAACTTGAAAACGATGCCTTCCTTGCCGCGGACCTTCTTCAACTCGGCGGTGAGCTGCGCGAATGTCAGACCCCGCTATTAGGCTCCCCGCCATGCGAGAACTCATTGACGCCCTGGTCCGGTCCGCCGAACGAGAGGGCATGGAACTCTACGGAGTGCACATCTACCGCCGCGGTGCCGAGCCGGTCGAACGCAGGCTCCGCTCGGACGACCGGGTCGACGTGCGGTCGGTCTCGAAGACCTTTACGTCCGTAGCGCTTGGCATCGCCGAAGCCGAAGGCCGCCTCGCCCTGGACGACCCCGCCCTCGAGTACTTCCCCGAGCTAGCCGGCTCTGCCGCGCCCCGCCTGGACCAGGTCACGCTCCGGCACTTGCTCATGATGACGTCCGGCAGCCCGTACTCCTGGTCCGCCTACGACCCCGTCGTAGTCCCGGACCTAGCCGCTGACTTCTTCGCGACCCCGCTCGCGCACGAGCCCGGCACGTATTTCAGGTACACCGGCATCGGCCCGTACATAGCGGCCCGCTCTCTGCGCGCCGCGACCGGCGCCAACGTCCGCGACTACCTGCTGCCCCGCCTCTTCACCCCGCTGGCCATCCACAACCCCCAGTGGCACACCTGCCCCCTCGGCCATCCGGTAGCGGAGAGCGCCCTCTACCTGAGGACGTCCGAACTGGCCCGCTTCGGCCGCCTCCTGCTAGACGAGGGCCGCCACGAAGGCCGCCAGCTGGTCCCCGCCGAATACTGCGCACGAATCGCGACTGAAACCGTCCCGACCGTGAAGGATCCAACAGACGAAGGCTTCCGCCTCTCGGACAGTTACGGCCTCGGCGTCTGGTGCACCCCCGGGGATAAAACGTACAAAATGGCAGGCCTCTACGGCCAGCTCTGCATAATCTCCCCGGATAAGGAAGCGGTGGTAACCGTAACCGCCCACGTGGAAGGGAGGGGCTCCCAGCGAACCTCTATAACAGCCCTAATAGACGAAGAGATCGTAGCCCGCCTATAAAGGCAAGCAGCGCGGCAACCGTCGTCGTGCCGAGACGCCAGGCTCACCGTGATGGGGATCTTTGAATCTCCTCACGCTGTGCTGAGGTATGGCCCGGAGTTGCTCGCCTTGATTCCTCAGGCATGCGCGTGCTGATCTGCGGGTGGATGCCGAATGTGAGGGCTGGCCTGGTTGCCGGGTGGCTGGCTTGGCACGACGGCTGGGACGGGCGGTTCAGGTGAGCGGGGCTTGTCGCGCAGGCGGCAGCAGGTGAGCGGACTCAGGGCTCGATGACGAGGCGTTCAATGAGGTCGTCGCGGAGTGTGAACTGGTAGCGCAGATCGATGGTGCCGCCGGGGAAGTTGCCTTCGAGGTGGTGGGTGGCGATGTAGCGGGTCGCGTCGGTCTGTTGGGCGTTCGTGAGGTGGATGGTGTAGGTGAATTCGGTGGCGGATCGGCCGAGCCACCCCTCGATCTCCTCGGTGCCCTGGTAGGTGTTGCCGTCGTCGATCACTGTGGCTTCGCCGGTGAACGCCGTGACCGCGGTGGCGGTGTCGTGGGCGCGGTGCGCTTTGAGGTAGCGGGTGATCACCTCGGGCAGGGTGTCCGGGGTTCGGGGCTGGTTGTCGTGCATGACGATCCTTGGGGTGGTGGCGGGTTCAGACGGTGGGGGTGGTGCCGCCGTCGATGACGTGTTCGGCACCGACGATGGCCGAGGCGCGGTCGGAGACGAGGAAGGCGACGAGCTCGGCGACCTCCTCGGGCCGGTTGGGACGGCCGAGCGGGATGCCGCCCAGGGAGTCCATGAGCCGGCCCAGCGCCGCTTCCTGGGTGATGTCCGCGTCGTGGGCGATCCGGGCGACGAGGTTGTCGGCGGCCGAGGTCTGGACGAAGCCGGGCGAGACGGTGTTGACGCGGACGCCGTGCGGGGCGACCTGGTTGGCCAGGCCCTTGCTGTAGGTGGTCAGGGCGGCCTTGGCGGCGGCGTAGGCCAGGGTGCCGTTCCACAGCGGCATGCGGCGCTGGATCGAGGTGACGTGCACGACCGCGCCCTTGCCCGTGGCGATCATGTACGGCAGGAGTGCGCGATCCAGGCGGACGGCGGCCAGCAGGTTCGTGTTCAGCTCCCTGGCCCAGTCGTCCTCGCCGAGCGCCGCGAACCCTCCAGCCGGTGCCTCGGAACCGCCGAGGGTGTTGACCAGGATGTCAACGCCTCCCACGCGGGCGTCCACCTCGGCGGCGACGTGGGCCGCGCCATGGGCGGTGGACAGGTCGGCGGTGATGAACGCCTTCTCCTCGGCGTCGTCGGGGCGGGTGCGGGCGGTGACCAGCACGGTCGCGCCGGCCTCGGCGAGCCGTCGGGCGATGGCGGCTCCGGTGCCCTTGGTGCCGCCGGTGACCAGAGCGCGTCGGCCTTCGAGGGATTCGCTGATGTATGTGGTCACGGTGTGCTCCGTTCCCGGGTGCGGGCACAGAAAGCACCGCTCCCGCTACGACTGCTAGAATAGAAGCTACTTACTTCTACTTTAGCAGTAACTGGGGATGGTCGCCGTGGCAAGCCGGATCAGGCTGGAGGACCGGGAGTGCCCGCTGTCCACGACGGTGGAACACGTCGGCGAGTGGTGGACGCTGCTGATCCTCCACGACGCCTTCGACGGCTACACCCGCTTCGACCAGTTCCAGGAGAGCCTGGGCATCTCCTCCAGCATGCTCACTACGCGGCTGAAAACGCTCGTCGCGGACGGACTCCTGGAGCGCCGGCTCTACCAGACCAACCCCGTGCGCCACGAGTACGTCCTCACCGAACTCGGGCACTCCCTGCGTCCGGTGATCGTCGCCCTCGCTGCATGGGGCAACTCCCGTCTCACACCGGCTGAGCGCAGCATGATCCTCATCGACGCGCGCAGCGGCGAGGAGGTCGAGCCCGTCGTCGTCGACGCCAAGACCGGCCGCCGACTCGACGACAGCGGCACCTATGTCTTCACCGCAGGTCCCGCAGCGAGCGACGCGATGCGCAACCGCTACGTAACACGGCAGGCCATCCCCGCGGAAGAGGCGTAAGGCTGCTCGGACAGACTTGAGCCGGGCCGGGAATACGGGCCGTACCCGATCCACCAGGCAGCAACGACTCATCGCCGACATACGCCTGCCTATCCTCCCCAGCCGTTGAGAACCGGATCAAGTGAGGCGAGGAGCAACACCGGTCGTTTCCAACGGGGATCCTCATCAACCGGCGTGGCGCCCGCCGGATCCTGCCCGGCCGGCTCAAGCGCGGCGGCGTGGACCAGGGCGAGGAGGTCACGGTGGCGATAGAGGAAAGTGCGGTCCACCCGTGCCTGCCGGGCGATGGCGGACACGCTGATCTGGCCACCGTCCTTCGCCGCGGCTTTGATGGCGCTCGGTCCGGCGGAGCCGTGTGACGATGCTAGGCAAGCCCCGCGTCGGCCAGCCGCTCCCCGACGTCCTCGATGGCACTGTCCTGGTCGATCTTCGGCCACCGGCCCCGGCTCACTGTCACCGGCACGACTCTACCGACGGCTCGGCAGTCATGGACGAGCTGGCCGCCTCACCGCTTCGAGGGGGTGTCGAATGTTCAAGCGACGGCAGCTTCGAGAGGGCAAGGACTTCCGGTGGTATGCAGTCAGGAGCTCGTCACGCCGCAGTCCGCGGCGGGGCTCACGCCAGTGCGATGAGACGATAGACGGGATCTGGCCGGGGCACGTCCTGAGCGGGCAGCGCAGCCAAGTTGCGGCAGATCTCACCGAGCTCGGCCGGTGCGGCCTGTCGGCTCCAGGGGAAGCTGCCGGCGGCGATGCGCTCGCTCCACTGGCGCGGACTGCGGCCCTGACCGACTCCCACAAACGTCACCTCACCGACCGGACGCATTCCGTGCTCGGCTGCCAGGCTCACCACCTGGTCGAACTGGTCGGCAGCCGCCGGGGCGTGCTTGCTCCGCACCTCCGCCGTCACGCCTGCGATGTCACTGTCGACATGGAAGGCCGCCTCGTCCTTGTCCACAGTGGTGACCAGCGCGCCGCCCCCGCGCAGCGCTCGTGCGGCCTCGGCGAGTACTGGCGCTGCATCAGGAAGCAAGTGCAGCAGCCAGATCATGGTCACCGCGTCCGTGCGAGCAGTACCTACGGGCAGGCGGGTGGCGTCGGCAAGCGCGAGCGATCGCGGAAGTCGGCTCACTGCCATGGTGGCCATGCCGGGCGAACGGTCCAGTCCGAGGACCACCCGGCCGGGGCGGCAAAGTCGCCTCGTCACAATTCCGGTGCCGCATGCGACATCCACCAGCGTCCGCATACCCACTGGCAGCAGGCGCTCGATGGCTTGCGCGGCCGCCGCGGCACGGGCTTCACCCCCGCGGGAGGCGTCATACGAGTCAGCTTCGGCGTTGTAGTCGATCACCCGAGCCAACCTACTGGAGATCCATACGGGCGCTCCAGAACCTGCTTTCGGCCCCCCTGATAGGAGATCGCTAGTTCAGAGAACTCCTGTCCCGCCCCGGACTCTCGGTGATCGCCACGAGACCACACCCTTGCAGTGGCTTCAACGTGGCAACTGAAGGTTCGCCATTTTCGTGATCGGCTGCTGGGTTGCGGGTGGCGTGTGTGAAGTTGGCTGGTCGTCAGGAGTTGGCGGGCGGGTCGACCCAGAAGCCAGGCACGGAACGCATATACGCGCGTCCTGGCCTACGGCTCCCAGTTGCGGACCGCGGAGAGGCATCAGTCCGGGGGCAGAACCCCGATGGTGCACCGAGGCTGATCATGCCTGGCTGTTGGCGTTTCGACCGGGTTGCGAAAACGCGTCAGCCTGTGGGCGTGCCGATCTGGTCGCGTTCCAGGACGGAACGCAGCTCCGAGAGGGCCTGCGCGGCGGCCGCCATGGGGGACGCCTTGAGCGGATCTGCGATCAGCTCGGCCAAGCGCTCGGTAAAGGTCCCTTCTGCCGCGTCGACCAACTGCAGGCCGCCGTCGGTCACTTCGAGCAGTGACGACCGGCGGTCCGACGGGTTCGGCATGCGGGCAACCCATCCCTGCCGCTCCAGGCGGTCGACGCCCTTACTGGTGGCCCCGATGCCAATGGCGAACTCCGCCGCCAGGTCCGCCACCCGGGCCCCGGGGTGGTCGCGGAGGTGGCGCAGGAACTCGAACTGCGACGTGACGATCCCGTGCCGCTCGCGAAGACGGTCGTTGAGGGCGTTGTACAGACGCGTCTCGCATCGGACCAGGTCGGCAAAGAAGCCCGGGAGGTCGATCGTCGCACCGCTCACTTTAGATGCCATGGCATGTAGTCTAGGTTAGATGCCACGGCATATAGTGCAGCGGAAGATACTTGCGGCAGGAGCAGACATCATGAGCAAGGAACAGCGCGCGCAGGTCGATGCGATGCTGCGGCAGCCCCGGCCCGAGGGCCCCCAGTCGGTCGAGGCGATCCGAGCCGGATTCAAGGCGATGATGGCCCAGATGATCGTCCCGGACGGCCTCCGCACCACGGAGACGACGCTCGGCGACCGACCCGCGCTGTACGTCGAGCCAGGCAACGAGACGCGCACCGGGACGATCCTGTACTTCCACGGCGGCGCCTACGTGTTCGGCTCCCCCGAGACCGCGCTGTCGCTGACGGGGAACCTCGCGGCCAGGACCGGGTTCAGGGCGTACTCGCTCGACTACCGGCTCGCCCCCGAACACCCGTTCCCAGCCGCGATCCAGGACGCACTGAGCGCCTACCGCGCCCTCCTCGACAGCGGCGAAGACCCTTCGACCATCGCGTTCGCCGGGGACTCCGCCGGCGGCGGCCTCAGCGTCACCACCTGCCTCGCCGCCCGCGACGCCGGTCTCCCCATGCCCGCCGCGATCGTGGCCTTCTCCCCCGGCCTGGACGCCACCCGGACGGGCGAGAGCATGGACACCAAGGCGGGCATCGACCCGTTCTTCACCCGCGAGAGCCTGGGACACACCGGGGCCATGTACCTGGCGGGAGCCGACCCGCTCCTGCCCATGCTCAGCCCCGCCGTCCTCGCCGACCTGACAGGCTTCCCCCCGATGCTCCTCCAAGCGGGCGCCAACGAAGTACTCCTGGACGACTCCACCCGCATGGCCGCCCGCGCCCGCGTAGCCGGAGTGGACGTGATCCTCGACATCACCGCCGACCTACCCCACGTGTTCCAGTCCTTCGCCGGCGTTCTCGACGAGGCCGACCAGGCACTGGACCGCGCAGCCCTCTTCCTCACCCAGCACGTCCACATTCCCGACACGGCGGCCGCGTCAGCCGGGTGAAGCTCGGAGCCGTCTGGCCATTCAGCAGGCTGGGCGGCTCGTAACGGCGACTGGCGCTGGACCCGATCCACCAGCAGGATGTGGTCTCCACTATCCACAGCCGTCATGGAAATCTGTGGATAACTCACCTTTGGCCTCCAGATGCACCACCGCCACGGAGGGAAACCGGGGGCTGCCCATCGAGTTGGGTCCCGGCGCTACGGATCATCCGGTGCCCTCGTCGTCGGCTTCTAGCCGACCGGACTCTCGGCGGGCGAGTGCAGTGAAGGTTGTGACTCGTACGCCGCCTGCTACGACGGGCGGATGGGCGTAGGTGTCCCAGGTCATCGCAAAGCGCCGGTGCCGCGACAGCGCCTGCACGGTTTTCGGGTCGAGCTTGCCCGAGGCTGCCAGGGCCGAGGTGTAGAAGGCGTCCGGCGGCGTCGGCGGCTCGCGCCAAGTGCTGCAGGAGCTGCGGCAGGCCCTCCAGCAGCTCCCATCCCGCCGCGAGCAGCAGGAGTTCGCCGACAGCGACGGCCACGGGCTGGGGCGTACCGCCGAGCGCGTGCACCGGCGTGGCGCCGAGCCGCACGCTGCCGGGCGGGACCGGCAACCGGCCTGCCAACTGGCCGACCTGTGACCGATCCCGCCGTCGCCTGACCGTCCGTCACCCGGCCCCCCATCACCCGGCCGCTGTGGCGCGTTTGGTCATCGCCCTGCAGGAGCAGGAGCTCGAACTCCTCCCCTGGCCCGCCGACGCGAAGCCCGGAGGAGGAGTCCTCGAGGGCGGCACGGGACAGTTCGATGATGGCCAGCGGATTGCCGTCGGCCTGTTCCAGCAACGACGAGGGCGCACCCCTGCACTACTTCCTGTCGCACCGGCGTCGCCGGTCTCGTCCGCGATCAGCACACCGTCGCCGTCGTCCAGGAGTTCCACGGCCCACGCCGCCGCCTGGCCGAGGACCGCCCGGTCGTCCCAGCGGGCGCGGGAGGGCAGGTGCTGGAGCCGGTGCGGCCCCGGATGCCCGATCGCCTCGGCCAGGGTCCAGCAGTTCACGTCCTCCAGCTCCATCAGCAGGCCCTCGGCCAGCTCACGGAACGTCCCGCGCGTCTCCCGCCGAGGAAAGCAGCAGGCCAACCGGCCCATCAGGTCCTCAAGGCACTCCAGGTGCCGCTCGTGCGCTACCGTTGCCGCGGCCGCCGCGGACTGATCGTGAGTCACATCTCGTCATGATCGCGGAGGTCACTGTCACACCCACAGACGCCTTCCGGTATCGCTGACCAGCACCGACACCCACCAGGTCACGATCTACAGCTGCCGTGCTGCTACCACGCCTCCACGAAACGCCCGAGTAGGGTACAGAGAAGCCACGACGACACTGGAGAGCATGACCATATGGCTGACACGATTCTGACGGAAAGCGAAGCGTCGCTGGCAGTTGAAGACCTCGGCTGGCGGTACCTCCTCGACTGCCTCACCACCGCTGTCACGGTCGACTCTCTCTTCGACGCGTGCGAAGTCATCCGCGCTGCGGTCGACATCGCCGGCCCACACGCGAACGACCATCTGCGCCTGCGCGCGACCGCCGACCGAGTGGAACTCACGCTGGAGACACGTGGCAAATTTCGAGTGACTACGCAGGACGTTGATCTAGCCCGCTCTATCACGAAGGCAGTTCGCACGGCCGGTTACCAGACGGTCGCGCACCCTGCTCATCATTCGGTTCAGTCCCTTGCAATCGCGATCGATGCGATGGACATCCCCGCAGTGCGCCCGTTCTGGAAGGCGGTACTCGGGTATGACGACGTCACTTCGCCCGCCGACCTAGTGGACCCGTCCTATGGCGGTCCATCTCTCTGGTTCCAGCAGATGGACGAACCGCGCACGCAGCGCAACAGAATTCATCTTGATCTGACTGTTCCGCACGACGATGCCGTTGCCCGAGTCGAAGCCGCCCTCGCGGTCGGCGGTCGGCTCGTCAGCGACGACCGTGCGCGAGCATTCTGGGTCTTGGCAGACTCCGAGGGCAATGAAGTCTGCGTGTGCACATGGCAGGACCGTGACTGACGCGTCGTAGGCGGCAGAACGCGGGGCTAGCTACTTGCCCCTGAAGAAGTCCGGGGCTTTGGTGGGAGTGACCTGGTCGGAGGGCTGGTGTGGGCTTCTGGTTGCCGCCACAGTGTGAAGT